>DATFEO010000031.1:0-3010 GCA_035250985.1 Sphingomicrobium sp.
TTCCCAGGATGATCGAAACGAAGACGGCAACATATTCGCCAACGCTCATCTTCGCCCCCCTCAGATGCAAAGATGAGCAGTCTTACGGTATGGCCTAGAGTCCGCAATGGGTCGGAAGCGGACTTACGGCTTGCCGTCCCAGCGAGCCGAGGGGAGGTTCGTCGCGTCCGTTAAGTAATTGATTTAACAAGGCCGCGAAGCGATAGTTTTTCCATGAGCCGCTTTATACTCGCTGCCTCGCTCCTCTTGGCTCTCTCCGGCTGCGTCGCCGCCACCGTCGCCGAGACCGCCGTGGATGTCGCCACCTTGCCCGTCAAAGTCGTCTCCGCCGGAGTCGACGCGGCGACGACCAGCCAGTCCGAGGCCGATGAGAAGCGCGGCCGCGAGCTGCGCAAGGCCGAGGAAGCGCGCGGCCGGGCGCAACGCGAGCTCGAGGAGCGCTGCCGCAAGGGCAGGGAGCGCCCCGAGGATATCTGCCCGGTCTGACCCCGGTCAGCGGGCGGCCCGCGCGACCTCATAGAGATAATCGGCGAAGGCCACCGCCTGCTGCTCATAGCCGGCGACCTTGGGGTCGCTGCTTTCGATCAGCAGCCATTCGTTCGGAGCATGCGCGCCACCACCGCGACCCAGCCCGTAATGGCCGGCGGCCATCTTCAACGGGGCGCCGGTGAACATGACGCCAGGCCAGCTGCCGGCGCGGCGCGGGAACAGGCTGTACTGGATTCCGGCTTTCTCAAGCGCGGCCGCCGCCGCCTTGACGATGACACTGTCTTCCGCGGTCTCGGTCGGGCTGTAGCCGCCGGAAACGACGACCTCGATGTCGGTAAACCCATGCTTGGTCATGTGCGCCTTCAGCTTCCGCTCGGCCTCTTCGCGGGTCATGTTCGGCACCAGCCGGAAGTCGAGCTTGGCCTCGGCGCGCCCCGGCAGCACGGTCTTGCCGCCCGGCCCGGTATAGCCGCTGACCAGTCCCTGGATATTGACCGTCGGCTGCGACGCCAGGCGATAGGCCGAAGTGAGATGATCCTCGTCCTTGATCCAGCGCTGGACGCCGAGCAGCCGCTTCACCGCCGCTTCGTCCTTGGGCAGATCGGCTTTGATCAATTCCTTTTCGCGCGCGGTCAACGGCCGGACATTTTCGAACCAGCCGTCAATCGCCGGTGTGAAGCCGTCGTCGGCGACCAATGTGTCGAGCGCCTTGACCAGCCGCCAGGCGGGATTGTCGACCCGCGCCATCAGGCTGGAGTGGATGTCCTTGGCCGGCCCCCGGCCCCATTTTTCGCCGCTGGAGACCAGCTGCACTTCGATCACGCCCTTGGCGCCGAGGTCGATCGAGGCCGAGCCGTCGCGCTCCTGCCCAGCCGACGGCATCATGATCCCGACCGAGCGCTGCAGCGCTGCCTTGATCTCGGGGTCGGCCACCATCTTCATGAAGTTGGTCGAACCGATCTCCTCCTCGCCCTCGGCGACCAGCACGAGATTGACCGGCAGCTTGGTCCCCGAGTCCTTGAACGCCTTGAGCGCGGTCAGGAAGGCCATTTCCGGCCCCTTCTGGTTGACCGCGCCGCGGCCGATCAGCTGCGTCCCCTCGCCTGGCCGGTCGACGATCCTGCTCTCAAGCGGCGGCGACGACCATTCCGCCGGATCGTAATGCTTGACGTCGTACATGAAGTAGATCGCAAGCGTGTCTTCGGCGCCCGCGTCGAGCGTCGCGAAGACGCCGGGCACGCCACCGGTCTCGACGATCCGCGCCTTCTGGAAGCCGGCGTCGAGCGCCAGCTGCCGCATATGTTCGGCGCCTTCCTTGTGGTTCATCCCCATGTTGGCGATCGTCGGCAGCGCGATCCATTGCTTGAGGCGCTCGACCGACGCGGCCTTGTCGGCTTGAATCGCGGCGACGACCTTGTCGCGGCCCGGATCGCCCGGCGCGGCCGAGGCCGAGATCGGCATGAAGGTCAAAGCAGTCGCGGCTACAAGCACTGCAATCTTACCCATCAAAATCCCCTCCTGATGTCGAGTTTCAGCGCAAGACTGGCGGCAAGTCGCGCAATCGTCCAGTGTCACGCCGATGCGCTATTTCCTCGACTGCGAATATAATGGCTTCGGCGGCGCGCTTTTGAGCCTGGCGCTGGTGCCCGAGGATGGCGGCGAGGAGTTGTACCTGCGGTTCAACTGTCCGGACCCGATCCACCCGTGGGTCGAGCGCAATGTGCTTCCCTACATCGACCATGTCCCCGAAGCCGTGAAGCTACCGGTCATGGACCGCGAGCAGTCGGCGAACGCCATGGCCATGTACCTGGGCGATGACCACCAGCCCGAGATCCTCGCCGACTGGCCGACCGACATCGAGTTGCTCTGCGGCCTGTTGAGCTTCGCGCCCGGCCAGATGGTGCCGCTGCCCGACACCCGCTTCCGCCTGCTTAACACCGGTACCTTCAGTCCCGCCGAGAACAGCGCCGTTCCGCACAATGCCCTCCACGACGCCCGCGCGCTGAGGGACCATGTGCTGGGGCTGGAATAACCCACTTCGTCATCCCGGACTTGATCCGGGATCCCGCTTCTTTTTCTTCGTTGCTGATATTTAAGCGGGATTCCCGCTTTCGCGGGAATGACGATGAAGTTAGTGCATCTTGATGGTTCCCCTTTCGTTCGGCGGTCACGATTTCCTCGCTTGTTTGAGTGGCGCGCTTTTCTGGCCGGCCGAGGGGGCGCTGCTGGTCGCCGACTTGCACCTCGAAAAGGCCAGCTGGTTCGCGCGGCTCGGCCAGTTCCTGCCGCCCTATGACAGCCAGGCGACCCTGGCCGCGCTGACCGACGATGTCGCCGCAACCGGCGCCGAGCGGCTCTATTGCCTCGGCGACA
Source organism: Sphingomicrobium sp. (assembly GCA_035250985.1). Classification (GTDB taxonomy): domain Bacteria; phylum Pseudomonadota; class Alphaproteobacteria; order Sphingomonadales; family Sphingomonadaceae; genus Sphingomicrobium. Next base: position 2,863 of record DATFEO010000031.1, read on the forward strand.
GCTTCCACGACCGCTTCGGCTGCGACCGCCTGCCCGCCCCGGCGCGCGCCATGCTTCTGGACCTCACCGACCGGCTCGACTGGATGTGGATCGTCGGCAATCACGATCCGGGCTTTGCCGACCATTGCGGAGGGCGGATCGAGGATGA
>DATFEO010000052.1:0-11163 GCA_035250985.1 Sphingomicrobium sp.
AGGCGCCAGCTCATCGGCGACCTTGGCGTCCAGCCGCTCGGCCGCGGCCCTGCGCTGACCGCGAAGCGCCGACGCTGCCTCGTCATACGTCGCGTGAGCCTCCGCGAGAGCGCCTTCCAGCTCGGCGATCCGCTCGCCGCCGGCTTCGATCGCCTGCAGCTTCGACTGCATCTCCTCGCCCAGCGCGGCCAGCGCGTCCGCTTCGACCCGGTGCTTGCGAGCGAGCGCGCGGATATCGAACAGCCGCGCCTCGGTCGCCTCCAGTCGCGCCGGATCGAAGGCCAAGGCGTCGGCAGCCCGGGCGATCCTGTCTTCCGCCTCGCTCGCCTCGATCACCGCCCGGTCGAGTGACGCCAGGGCCTCCCCCAGCAAGGGATGGTCGGCTGCCCCGCGCTCGATCCGCCTCGCCGCCAGTCTGAGATTCGCCAGCGCGCCCTCGGAGCCGCCGAGCAGTTCGTCCAATCCCGTCAGGCTCTCGCCGGCCTTGGCCCCGGCCTGCATGGCGGCCCGCTCCTCCGCCAGGCGCGTCTCTTCGCCGGGTTCGGGTTTCAGCGCCTCGATCTCTGCCGCCGCATGCTGCAGATAGTCGCGGTCGCGTGCCGCGCTTTCGGCTGCCGCGCGCGCCGCTTCGAGCTCGGCATCGAGCCGTTGAACCTCGGCCCAGGCGCGCTCGACCGCCGCGCTATCGATCCGCCCGAAGGCGTCGAGCAAGGCGCGGTGCCCGCGCGGGTTCAAAAGGCCGCGGTCGTCATGCTGGCCGTGAACCTCCACCGCCAGCGCCGCGACATCGCGCACCACCGAGGCCGGGAGGCTCGCGGGGCCGGCGAAGGCGCGGCTGCCGCCGTCCGCCTTCAGCGATCGCCTCAGGATCAGCGGCTCCCCGGGCTCATGGACGATTCCCTGCTCGGCAAGCACTCCAAGTGCGGGGTGCCCGCCCGGAAGCTCGATTTCGGCGCTGACGCTGGCCGCGGCCTGCCCGCTTCGCACCAGCGAAACATCGGCGCGGTTCCCCAGGGCAAGCCCGAGCGCGTCGAGCAGAATGGACTTCCCCGCCCCGGTTTCTCCGGTCAGGACGCCAAGACCTTGCTCGAACTCGATCGCCAGCCGGTCGATCAGCACCACGTCCTGGATGACGAGCTGCCTCAGCATCGGCAGAGCCCGTCCGGCAATATCAGCTCTGCGGCGCCGCCGGCGCGTGCCGCTGGATCAGCCGGTAGCTGCGCTCGTACCACTCGCTGCCGGGGTAATTGGCGCCGAGCACGGCCGCGGCCTTCTGCGCCTCCGACGGAATGCCGAGCGCGAGATAGGATTCGACCAGGCGCTCCAGCGCTTCTGGAGTGTGCGTCGTGGTCTGGTATTTGTCGATTACCGTGCGGAACCGGAGCGTCGCGGCCAGCCAGTTGCCCTGTCGCTGGTAGAAGCGCCCGACCTCCATTTCCTTGCCGGCGAGGTGATCGTTGATCAGGTCGAGCTTCAGCCGTGCGTCGGCCGCGTAGCGGCTGTCCGGGTATCGACGAATTAGCTCCCCGAAGGAGTTGGACGCCTGCAAGGTGATGCTCTGGTCGCGGTTGACGTCCTCGATCTGCTGATAATGGCTCATCGCGATCAGGTAATTGGCGTAGGGCGCGTCCTTGTTGCCGGGGTGGATGGTCAGGAAGCGCTGCGCCGAGCTGATCGCCTGCGGATAATCCTGCGCCACGTAATAGGAATAAGCGCTCATCAGCTGCGCGCGGCGCGCCCAGACCGAATAGGGGTGCTGTCGCTCGACTTCATCAAACGTTCTGGCGGCGATAAGATAGCGCTTGCGGTCCAGCGCCCGCTTGGCCAGCGAATAGAGCGTGTTGACGTCGCGGGCGACATAGGAGGTGTCGTCCTTCAGCTTGTTGCTGGCGCAGCCGGCGGCGGGAAGGATCAGCGCGGCGGCAACGAGCGGCGCTGCAAAACGGGTCAGGTTCGACATGGCAAGCCTTCTAGCGTCAGGTCTGGGGGAGGCCAAGCGCCTTGGATGGCAGCGCGCGCCTGAACGGCGGATTTAGATTTCCTGCGGCCTCGGGCCACCGGAATCTTCCACCTTCAGGAAGCTGTCCGGCTTGACCCCCAGCCACACCAGGATCGGCGAGGAAATGTAGATCGACGAATAGGTGCCGATGAAGGTCCCAAGCAGGATCGCGGCCGTGAGCCCAAAGATGACTTCGGGGCCAAGCAGCACCAGCACGGCCAGGGCCAGCATGATCGAAAGCGAGGTAACGATCGTCCTCGACAAGGTCTCGTTCAGCGACAGGTTGAGGAGCGGGACGATCGCCATCTTCCGATATTTTCGTAGGTTCTCGCGAATCCGGTCATAGATGACGATCGTATCGTTCAGCGAATAACCAACGATCGCCAGGAATGCGGCGACGATGTTGAGGTCGACCTGCAGCTGGGTCCACGCGAAGAAGCCGAAGATCATGCAAACATCGTGCGCCAGCGTCGCCAGGGCGCCGACGCCGAACTGCCATTCGAAGCGGAACCAGATGTAGATGGCAATGCCGAGCATCGACAAGGCAATCGCCAGCGCTCCGTCCAGAGCCAGCTCCTCGCTGACCTTGCCCGACACGGATTCGCCGGCGTCGACGCGAGCGCCCGGATAGGATTCGGTGATCAGGGTCCGAACGCGAGTGACTGCGCGGGCCGCTGCCGCGTCATCGCCTTCGGGCTTCGGCAGGCGGATCTGGTAGGTGCGGGGGCCGCCGAACTCCTGGATGCTCGCATCGCCGATCCCGAGGCCGTTCACACGGCTTCGCAGCTGCTCGACATCGATCGGCTGGGCGAAGGTGGTTCGGACAACCTGCCCGCCGACGAAATCGATGCCGAGATTGAGGCCCTTGACCCACACCAGGGACAGAGCGGCGATGACCAGCGCGATCTGGACGGCCAGTGCGACGTTGCGCCAGCGCATGAAGTCGACGTTGGTGTTGTCCGGAATGAGTTTCAGCAGCTTCATCGATTTCGATTCCGTCAGATATGCAGTTCGCGCGGGCGGCGGCGCCTGACCCAGCCGGCGACCAGCATGCGGGTGAAGGTCACCGCCGTGAACACGGAAGTGATAATGCCGATCATCAGCACGACGGCGAAACCGCGGATCGGGCCGGAACCGAAGTAATACATGAGCGCGGCGGCGATGACGTTGGTGATGTTGGCGTCGAAGATCGCCGTCGACGCTTCCTTGTATCCGGTTTCCAGCGCGTCGATGATCCGGCGTCCCCGGCGCTGCTCCTCGCGGATGCGCTCGTTGATCAGCACGTTGGCGTCGACCGCGGCGCCAATGGTGAGCACGAAGCCGGCAATGCCCGGCAGCGTCAGCGATGCGCCGAACGAGGCGCTCATGATCGTCAGCACGCCGAGGATCAACAAGGCGTTCACGATCAAGGCGGCGGTCGCGTAGACTCCGAACCGGCCGTAGGTGACCAGCATGAAAAGGATTACGGCCAGTGTCGCGGCAATGCTGGCGATCGTGCCTTTCTCAATCGAATCCTTGCCGAGTTCGGGCCCGACCGTCCGCTCCTCGATCACGTTCAGCTTCACCGGCAGTTTGCCGCTCGCCAAGGCGATAGCGAGCTGGTTGGCGCTCTCGACCGTGAAGTTCCCGCTGATCTGCGCCTGGCCGCCAAGGATTGGCTCGTTGATGTTCGGCGCCGACAGCACCTTGTCGTCGAGGATGATGGCGAAGGGCTTGTTGACGTTTTCCTGAGTCACCCTGCCGAACCGGCGGGCGCCGGCCGAGTTGAAGGTGATCGATACGACCGGCTGCCCGTTCTGATCGAAGCTCTGCTTGGCGTCGATCAATTGCTCGCCGGACACCATCACTCGCCGCTGGACGGCGATACGGCCCGACCCGTCGGCCATGAGTAGCACCTGGCTGCCCGCCGGCGCCCGCCCCTGCGCGACCTGTTCGGGATCGGCCTGCTGGTCGACCAGCTTGAACTCCAATCGCGCCGTCTGGCCGATCAGCGCCTTGAGCGCGTCGGGATCATCGACGCCGGGGACCTGGACCAGGATGCGCGTTTGGCCCTGGTTGACGACGGTCACCTCGCGCGTGCCCTGGGGGTCGATGCGCCGGCGCACTACGTCGCGCGCTACCGTCATCGAATCCCTGAGCGACCTGGCCGATCCTTCCTGGGTGGGGGTCAGGACGATCCGCGTCGAATCCTCGACGGACACATTCCAGTCCCGGCTCCCGGTCAGCCCGACCGGCTGGGTCAGGGTGCGCAATCGCTCGACCGCGGCGTCAAGCTGGGTCGGGTCCCGCACCAGGAACGACAGCCGGCCGCCCTGGGTCGAAACGTCGCCGATCGCGATCCTCGGCTCGCCGCGCCTGAGCTCGGTGGAGACCGTCTCTTCCATTGCTTGCAGCCGCTGCCGCGCGGCGTCGCGGGCGTCGGCCTCGAGCAGCAATTGGCTGCCGCCGGCAAGATCGAGCCCCAGGCTGACCTGCGCGCGAGGCACGAAGCTCGGCCAGGTGGCGACCTGTTCCTTTGGAAAGAAGTTCGGCACGGCGAAGACGATGCCGACCGCGATCAGCAGCCAGGTCCACCAGACTTTCCAGCGCGGGAAATCGAGCATCGGTCGCCAGTCCTAGTCGTTCGCCGGCTTAGAATTCTTGTCCAGCACGTGGCTCAGCGTCGACTTGACGATTCGGACCTTGATCCCCTGAGCGATCTCGACCTCGACCTCGTCGTCAGCGACCTTGGTGACCTTGCCGCGGATGCCTCCGGCGGTGATCACCTGGTCGCCCTTCTGGACGGCGGCGATCGTCGCTGCGTGCTCCTTCATCCGGCGTTGCTGCGGCCGGATCATCAGGAAATAGAAAATGACGAAAACCAGCAGCAGCGGCAGGATCTGGACGATGAAAGCGCCGCCGCCGCCGGGCGCGGCTACGGCCGAAGCCAGGGTCGTCGCGATGAGGCTAGTGGACATGGGATGAAAGGATTCCCTTCAAAAAGACCGATCGTCGCGCGCACGACCGTCCCCCGGACGGTCTAGCGCAACGATGGTCGGGGCGACTGGATTCGAACCAGCGACCCCCACACCCCCAGTGTGATGCGCTACCAGGCTGCGCTACGCCCCGACCGATGCCGCCTTTGCGGACGGCGAGGGGGCATCTAGTCAGGCGGGCCAGCCAAGGCAAGGTCAGGAGGTCGTGTGGCGCGGCGAAAGTCGAGGACGAACAGGTTTATCCGCCGGCTGTTGCTTGCGCTGGCGGCGATTCCGGCGCTCTACCTCCTCGCCGCGCTCGTCGGCTCGCTCATCCCCGTCAACCGCGGCTGGACCGAGCCAAGCGAGGGCGTCACCATCTATCTCGCCAATAATGGAGTCCACGCCGACATCATCATGCCGGCAGTGGTCGACGGGTTGGATTGGCGGCCGTTCGTCCCGAAAAGCGATTTCCGCGATCCCGACCCCGGCGCGCAATGGGTTGCCTTCGGCTCGGGTGAGGAGCGCGTCTATCTCGAAACACCGCGCTGGCGCGACATCACGCCCCGCACGATCTGGTCGGCGCTGACCGGCGGCAAGAGGGTAATGCATGTCGAATGGGTCAGCGACCCATCCCATGCCGCCCGCGAAATCCGGCTGCGGCCGGAAGAATATCGCCGCCTGTGGGCGGCCATTCGCGCCGATTTCCAGCTCGATGCGAGCGGCGGACCGAAGCGCATCGGGCATCCGGGCTACGGCCGGTCCGACGCCTTCTATTGGGCGACCGGCAAGTTCCACGCGCTCAAGACCTGCAACACCTGGGCAGCCGGCCGCCTGCGCCTGGCTGGCGTCGAAACCAGCCTGTGGCCGCCTTTCGTCCAGGGCCTCGTGTGGCGCTACAGGCCCCCGGTCAGAGCACGTAGCGGCTGAGGTCGGCGTTGCGGGCGATGCTCGCCAGCTGCGATTCGACGAAGGGCTTGTCGACGATCAGGGTCTGGCCCTGCCGTTCCTCGGCGGTGAAGCTAACTTCCTCGAGCAGCTTCTCCATCACCGTCTGCAGCCGCCGAGCGCCGATATTTTCGACCGCCTCGTTCACCTCCGCGGCGATCCGCGCCAACGCCTCGATGCCGTCCTCGGCGAACTCGACGGTCACGCCCTCTGTGGCAAGCAATGCCTGGTACTGCTCCGTAAGGCTCGCCCGCGTCGCCGACAGGATTCGCACGAAATCCTCTTGTGTCAGCGCCTTCAACTCGACCCGGATCGGCAGCCGCCCCTGCAGCTCGGGCAGCAAATCGGCGGGCTTGGCGAGATGGAACGCGCCGCTGGCGATGAACAAAATGTGGTCGGTCTTGAGCGGCCCATATTTGGTCGCCACCGTCGTTCCCTCGATCAGCGGCAGCAGGTCGCGCTGCACGCCCTCGCGGCTGACCGATCCGCCGCGCACGTCGCTGACTGCGATCTTGTCGATCTCGTCAAGGAAGACGATCCCGTTCCCCTCGGCGTCCGCCAGGGCCACCCGGGCGACATCGTCCTGGTCGAGGCGCTTGTCGGCTTCCTCCTCGACCAGCCGCTCGAACGCCTGCGGCACCTTCAGCTTGCGCTTCTTGGTCGGGGTGCGTCCCAGCGCTTTGCCCATCATCGCGCCCAGGTCGATCATCTGCGCGCCCATGCCCGGAAGCTCGAACGGCATCGGGGGCGCTTCCTGGACCTCGACCTCCACCTCGGCACTGTCGAGGCTGCCGTCGGCGAAGCGTTGCCGGAAGCTCGCGCGGGTCGCTTCGGACGAGCCCTTGCCCGTCAAGGCGTCGAGCAGCCGGTCCATCGCCGCACCCTCGGCTGACTCGCGGACCTTCTCGCGGCGCCGCTCGCGCTCCAGCCGCACCGCTTCCTCGACCAGGTCGCGGGCGATTTGCTCGACGTCGCGCCCGACATAGCCGACCTCCGTGAACTTGGTCGCCTCGACCTTGACGAAAGGCGCGTCGGCGAGCTTCGCCAGGCGGCGACTGATCTCGGTCTTGCCGCAGCCGGTGGGGCCGATCATCAGGATGTTCTTGGGCGTCACTTCCTCGCGCAGCTCGGGCTTGAGCCGCTGGCGCCGCCAGCGGTTGCGCAGGGCGACGGCAACCGCCTTCTTGGCGTCCTCCTGCCCGACGATATGTTCGTCCAGCGCGGCGACGATCGCCTTGGGAGTGAGGTTGTCCTTCAAAAGATCGGCCGTCCCGCTCTCGGCAATTGGGGCATGATAGTTCATTTGCACCGTAAATTGGGCGGGCCGACAGGCACTTCAAGCCGTGCAGCGAAAAGCCTCGAACAGCCTCCTGTGCGAGCGAACAATCCGGGCGATGTCACCAGGATCGGGCGTCGTGTCCCAGACGTTGCGCTCAAAGGTGCCGCCGAGGACGATCCCGTCGGGCCGCGGAAACATGTAGCCGGCGCCGCCGGTAAAGGCATAGCGGACTTCCGGCTGGGGCAGCAGGATGGCAAGCTGGCCTCGCACCGGCTGCATTTCCGTATCGCCGAACAGCTCGCGCGCGCCCAGCCCTGTGCAGTTGAACACCAGCCGCTCGGGCAGCGCGCCGATCTCGGCCGGACTTGCAAATCGCCGGATCTCGATTGCTCCTCCGGCGGCTCGAAAATCCCGCATCATCTGGCGCAGGTAACGACCGGTTTCGACGTACAGCGTCTCGTAGCGCAGCACGCTGGCGAGCGGAAACGGATGCTCGGCCGGCGCCAGCATGCGGTTGATCGGCGGAAAGGTCGCGATCAGCCGGGCCTCCGGACTGTCGGTCTCGACGAAGGTCGGCAGCCAGCGGATGCCATAATCGTCGCCGACCATGATCTGGAACCGCCGCCAGCTATAGTCGAGCGCCCGCGCGAATTGCGTGCGCCACTCCGGCGTGACCGAATCCTCGCGGTGAAGGCCGAACGGATGAAACTGCCCGCCGGCAATGTTGGACGTCGTGTCGGGTGGCAATGCCGCGGCGTAGATGGTGACCGGGAAGCCGGCTTCCTGGACGAGCCGGGCGGTCGATAACCCCATCACGCCGGCGCCGATTACTGCGACCTGGCCGCTGTGGCCCTGCAGGCCGAGGTCGGCCGCCAGCTTCGAGCTGCCCCAGCTCAGGGTGATTCCAGCGCCGCCATGACCGTAATTGTGGACGATCCGCTTGCCGGCAAGCGCCTCGGCGCGGACCACGAAGCCGGACTCGCGATAGGGCCTCAAACCCGCGACGGTGCGGATTATGCGGGTCTCATCGACCTTGACCGGCGCCAGCGGCGTGCAACCGGCAATCGTGGGCGGCCCTGTCCCCACGGTGGCGCAGCCCGACACAAGGGCGGCGGCGGAACCGGCGGCGAAAGCACGGCGATCAAGCAGCATGAGGGCAGCCTAGCCCCGCAATGCGTCAGCCTTCAATCGTCTCCACCGTCAGCCGGTCGTTGGTGAAGACGCAGACTTCGGCGGCGATCTCCATCGCCCGCCGCGCGAGCTTCTCCGGATCTGGCTCATATTCGGCCAGCGCCCGCGCCGCGGCGAGCGCGTAATTGCCGCCCGAGCCGATGGCGGCGATGCCGCCCTCGGGTTCCAGCACGTCGCCGTTGCCGGTGAGGATCAGCAGGGAATCGGCGTCGGCGACGATCATCATCGCCTCGAGGTTCCTCAGGTACTTGTCGGTTCGCCAGTCCTTGGCGAGCTCGACCGAAGCCCGCATCAGCTGGCCGTTATATTGCTCCAGCTTCTTCTCCAGCCGCTCGAACAAGGTGAAGGCGTCGGCGGTGGCGCCGGCGAAGCCGCCGATCACCTTGCCGTCGGCCCCAAGCCGGCGAACTTTCTTCGCATTGGGCTTGATGACCGTATTGCCGAGGCTGACCTGGCCGTCGCCGGCGATGACGGTCCGCCCCTCCTTCTTCACCCCCAGGATGGTGGTCCCGTGATATTGTTCCAAGGCGTTGCTCCGCTCTTCCTCGAAACGAATCTGGTGAGCGCCCGTGACGCTTACAAGCCGGACCGCGGCGTCGTGCTGCCCAATGCATAGGCCAATCCATCGGCCAGAGCCTGATTGTCGATCCGATGGTCGCCGTCGAATGGCCGGAACTGCGGCTTGAGGCCGTTCGCGATCAGCAGGCCGGCGATATCCTTCTGGGCGACCTGGAACGGCAATATCCGGTCGTGGCGCCCGTGGGCGATGAAGATGCGCTGCGCCGGTGCGACCTTCGCCGGAATGGTCACGAACCCCGGCGAGAGGGCGACGATCGACGCGAACAACTGCGGATTGGCGAGGCCCAGCGACAGTGCATAGCTCGCCCCGTCCGAAAACCCGAGCAGCACGGAGCGGCGGGCATCGATCCGGACCCGCGCGTAGAGATCGGCCAGCGCCGCGTCGATGCGAGCCACATCCGCCCCGAAGCGCATCACCGGCCCGCTCTTCATCGCCAGCGGCCCTCCGCCGCCGTCGCGGCGCGGGACGAGGTCCCAGGTTGAAGCCTTCGACTGGAGGGCGAGAAGCATGAAGCCGCCGCGATCCGCATCGGCGACAAAGCGGTCGAGGAACCGTTCGGCCTTCCCTCCGGCGCCATGGAGCAGGACGACCAGCGGCAGCGGCTCCTTGGCGGCCGAGGGCGGCACATAAGCGATCGCGCCATTGGACAGCAAAGTCCGGCCGCTCGGCAGGCCCGGTGCCAAGGCGGACGGACGGGCGGCAAGCACCGGCGACACGGCGGCAATCGCTTGTGCCGGAATACCGAATGCAAGCAGCAGTGCCAGCAGCCGTCTGAACTTCATGAACCGCCCTCCTTACACCCCCGTGTGCGCCGGAATGGGGCATCCCCAATTCTCCTTATGGAACAGCAACGTCAAACGGAGCAAAATCGCCGGTAAATGGTTGATTCCACCGTGAACAGGGACCTCACTCGCCTGCTGCTCTGGGCAGCTGCAGGTGCCGCCTGGGCCGCGCCCGCCGCCGCCCGGGAGCCACCGAAGGGGCCCTCGGTCGCCATCGGCGCGATCGAGGCACGCGGGCTCTTGTCCACCATCGAAGAACAACGCGCGCCGCCCTCGCCCCGGCTGTCGATTATCGATGCCGAGCGGGCCGATCTCCTGGAGGAGCCGGCCTGGCGGCTCGAGCGCGACGGCGACCCGGCGACCGGCAAGCGCGCCAAGGTCAGCCTGCCGATCGGATCGACCACCGTCTTCGCCATCAGCGGCAAGCTCAATCGGCGCACCGGCCCGACAATGCCCGACCCGGTTGAGGGACCTGTGGCGCTGACCAGCCGCAAGATGGACAGCGGCCGCGTCTACGGTGGAGGCATCGAGCGAAGGATAGGGCCGTTCGAGCTCAGCGCCGCCTATCAGTATAGCCGCATCAGCGACGACGGCGGCGATGACAGCATGCTCGAGCGGCGCGCTCACAGCCATTCGGTGCGGGCGACGGCGCGCATCCGCTTCAGGAACTAGTCGCCGGCGTCGTTTACGCGCACCTCGCGCTGCCGCCTTACCCATTTGATCAATTCGTCAAGCTGGATTGCCTGCTCCGTGGCCATCAGTCGTTCGGCTCGAGAAAGTTCGTCCTGGCGGGTGCCCTGAGAAGCGCTTCCGGGGGCATCGGAAAAGGCGGGCACCGGCGTTGCTCCGCGACTGCCGGGATCGGCTGCGGCGGTCGCGGCGTCCCGGCGCAGGCGCTGGGCAGCAGAACGAACAGCGGCAAGGCGGCTTTCAAGGTCATGGGCGCTCCTTTCACTGATTGCGGCCTGCGACGCCTTCACTCGCGCGGCATTCGCCGCATCCGCCTGGCGGGCCCGTTCGGCCGCGGCGCTGTAATTGGCTTGCGTTGCCAGGTGCGCGGCCCGCTCACCGGCGAGAACTTCGGCGTAATGGCCGGCCTTCGCCTTCCAGCGATTGCGGTCCTGGACCAGAAGCGCCAGCAGCATGAGGCAGCCGGCACCAATTGCGAGCTTCAGGGTCAATCGGCCAGGAACCGGAATCACTGCTCGCCCTCGGCCTCGAGGCTGACGCCGTCGCGCCCGGCCGATCCCTTGAACCGGCCGACTGGACCGCCCACCAGCAAGCCGACGATGACCGCGCTCATGGCGGCGATGAATCCGCCCAACGCGCAGCCGAAGATAATGACGATCGTATGCTCTTCGGCATCGCTCCAGCCGCCCCACATCAGCAGGCCGACCATCGCAATGGCGGCGAGCCCACAGAAGATGCCG
>DATFEO010000063.1:0-2925 GCA_035250985.1 Sphingomicrobium sp.
TGACACGGGGCTTCGCCCCACCAAGGAGTATCAAATGGCTGACATTGCAAAGCTGGTCGACCAGCTGTCCGAACTGACCGTCCTCGAGGCTGCTGACCTCGCCAAGGCGCTCGAAGAAAAGTGGGGCGTTTCCGCCGCCGCCGCGGTTGCGGCTGCTCCGGCCGCCGCTGCCGCTGGCGGACCGGCAGCCGAGGAGAAGACCGAGTTCGACGTCATCCTCACCGGCGACGGCGGCAAGAAGATCAACGTCATCAAGGAAGTCCGCGCCATCACCGGCCTGGGCCTCGGCGAAGCCAAGGCACTGGTCGAGTCGGCCCCCAAGGCCGTCAAGGAAGGCGTCAACAAGGACGAGGCCGAGAAGATCAAGAAGCAGATCGAGGATGCCGGCGGCACCGTCGAGCTCAAGTAAGCTTCTTACCTTCTAAGAAGGGGAAGGGCGGTCCGGCGACGGGCCGCCCTTTTTCGTCGCCGCCCTCCTCAACTCTGGCTGCGGCGAAGCGTTGGAGGGGAGAAGGAGAGGACGATGACAGACCGCGAAAGGAACCGGCGGGAGAACGACGCCCGCCAAAGCAGCGAGATCGACGAAGGGCTCGGCCAGGACGAGCGCGCCTTCGGCGCCGGCGGCCAGAAGGTGCAGTGGCCCTTGTCCAACAATGACAAGCCCAACCGCGACACCGGCCGCGATCCCACCGTTCCCAGCGAACCGGCGCAGCGCGACAGCGTCGGCTCATTGACCAAGGAGAAGTGACGATGCCGAGCAAGAGCTATGGCCGCCACGGCGGCAATCAAGGCAAGACTGATCCCGGCGAGGCGGCGAATCAGCGCCGGCAGGGCGCGCTAAACACCGACGTCGACAGCCGGCGCGGAGTCCGCGACCGCGACCGCCGCGAGGGCCACACGTCGGGCAGGAAATGAGGCGAGACGATGAGCGCGAGCAAGCATGAGAAAAGGCCGAACCCGAAGCTCGACGAGGATCTGAAGGAGAACCCCGGCATCGGCCAGTCGAAGGGCAGCTTCGCCACCGGAATCGACCCCGAGGAGATCGAGGGCGAGAATACCGTCGAGGGCGACACCGAGAACAACGCCGGCCGCTTCGGCCAGGTGAAGACCGGGCGCGAGCGCAGCAACGCCTGATTCGCCAGGGGCTAGACGCGGCGCGTCAGGCCCTTAACATCCCCGGCATGACGCGACGGGGCATTGAACGGACATTGGCGGGACTTGCCGCCATCATCGGCTGGGCCGGCCTGGCCCTGCAATTCTGGCTAATCGTCCGGACATTTGGCGTTGCAGAAGGCGTCTGGCGGTTCGTCGCCTTCTTCACGATCCTCGCCAACATCGGCGTTGCCGTGGTCGCCAGCGCAATGGCAACCGGGAGTCGTGGCCTCGCAACTCCGAAGGTCCGCTATGCAGCCGCCGTTTCAATAGCCTTGGTCGGGCTCATGTACTCGCTGTGGCTGCGAAAGACATGGGACCCGGAGGGACTGCAGAAGCTGGCGGACCACGCGCTTCACGATGTCGTGCCTGTGCTGTTCCTGGGCGCCTGGGTCGCAAGCCTCCACGAGCAATTAAAATGGCGGGACCTCCTATGGGCGCTCGTCCCGCCGGTACTTTACGTCGTTTATGCTCTGGCGAGGGGATCGGTCGATGGATTCTACGCCTACTGGTTTCTGAACCCCGCGACGCAGACACTCACGCAGATGGTCACAAGCGTCACGGTCTTGATCGCCGCCGTGGCGGTCATTGCCGCATTTCTCAACACGATCGACCACTGGATCGACGACGTTGATGACGAGGGTCGGGTCAAAAATCTCCTGATGACCGACGCTGGCGAGGGAATTCCGCCCCCGTCGGGGAATGGTCTGGTGGGGGAGGCAGGACGCGAGAGCTTCCCGGCCAGCGATGCGCCGAGCTGGACGTTGGGCAGGGACAAGGACGTCTAAAGGGGTCGTCCGGTGTGACGAGCCCCTTGACGAACGCGAAACTCCTGGTGGGTACCGAGGAGGAAAAGCCGGGGGCGTGTCAAACGCGCAACAGCTTAGAATCCCTTGCTTTTCGGTGAATTCCTAACACGCTGGCCGCCTCTCTTCATGGTATAACCGATATCGGCAAGAGATTGCCGTCCATGGAGGGGAAGACACATGGAGTTCGAAGTCGAGCGTAGCCGCACCACGCAGTTAATTGCCCTGATGCTGACGATTGTGGTCGTCGGCGGCGGCATCCTTTGGGCGATGTCCGCGGCCTAAATTCGCGGCAGGGTCGAGCAGGCATGGCGGCGAGTCGCGGTCGGCGGCTGCCGGTCAGCTTATGAGTTTGTTAGCCCTTGCGCGCGCATGAGGGCGGGACATTGCTCGGACTCACGCATGGCTGACGCGCCCTCAGTCACCACCTTCGTCATGGAAAACCGGCTGCCGTGGCCGGAGGAAGGCTCTGTCAGGGAACTGCAGGGGCCGTTTGACGCCGGGATCATTCACGATGCCGGGTTCAAGTGGAATTGCTCGATCCGGCGGATCTCGGCGCTCGGGGCGACGCTGCTGGGCGATGTCGCAATCGCTCCAGGCGAGGGCGTTGCAATCGAGCTTGCCAACGGCCAGCGGCAGCAAGGAACGATTGATTGGGTTAGCGGCGGCGAGGCGGGGATCGTCTTCAAGCAGCCCGTGGACTTGATCGCGCTTATCAATCGGAACCTCGTCAGCCAGCCAGCCGAGCGGCGGGCGATGCCCAGGGTCGAGCTGCGCTGCCGGCTTCACCTGAAATGGGGCGGGACGGTGGCACCGGCAACGCTGCGCAATATCTCCGCAAAGGGCCTGCAGGTCGAAGGCGACGAGCTGCCCGCGCGCGGCACTTTCACCTCCATCTTCGTCGAAGGGCTAAACGTCCCGCCCGGCGAGGTCGCCTGGACGAAGGGTAATCTCGCCGGAATCGAGC
>DATFEO010000068.1:0-18125 GCA_035250985.1 Sphingomicrobium sp.
GCGGCAAGCAAAGGAACGAATATGGCTGACCTTGGAATCCGGACGCTGAACCCGAACAAGGCCCTCTGGGAAAAGGGCGACTTCACCCGCATCGCCGAGACCATGCGTCAGAGCGGCGAGGAGTTGGTCGCTGGCCTTGGCATCACGCCCGGCATGACCGTCCTCGACCTTGGCTGTGGCGACGGCACGACGGCGCTGCCGGCCGCCGAATATGGCGCCGACGTCCTGGGCGTCGACATTGCCGAGAACCTGGTCGCCGCCGGCAACGCGCGTGCCGAGGCCGCCGGGCTCGGCAACCTCAAGTTCCAGCAGGGCGACGCCTCCAACCTTGCCGGTCTCGACGACGATCGCTTCGACCTGGTGGTCAGCATCTTCGGCGCGATGTTCGCGCCGCGGCCGGATGAGGTCGCTCGGGAAATGGTGCGCGTCACCAGGCCCGGCGGACGGCTCGTCATGGGCAATTGGATCCCAGGTGACCCTACGCTCGTCGCCCAGATTCTGAAGGTCAGCGCCGCCTACACGCCTCCTCCACCGGCGGGCTTCGTCAGCCCGATGACCTGGGGAGATGAGGCGATCGTCCGACAGCGGTTCGAGTCTGCCGGCATCGCTCCTGACAACATCCGCTTCGAGCGCGAGACCTTCTATTTCCGGCAGGGGGGCCCGCCGACCGAATTGTTCGCCACCTTCCGGCGCTATTACGGGCCGATGATGAATGCCTTCGAAGCGGCGGCGATAAATGGCCGTGAGGAGCAATTGGCCGAAGAGCTCGAGGCCTTGTTCGTCGACCAGAACCGTCTCTGTTCGGGCACGGAAATCCCGGCCACGTTTCTCAAAGTTACCGTCAGCAAGAGCTAGCCTGCCCCCTCCTCTCCACCCCTCAGGGCAGGCAAACGAAAGGCTCCAGTGACCACGCCACCGGAGCCTTTCGCATTCCCACGCGTCCGAGGCGGCGTAGCGGCCTCAGACCACCAAATGCTGCTCCCGCCAGATTGATGGCGGCACGCCGACTATTTTCTTAAAGGCCCTGCTGAACGCCGCTTCCGACCCATAGCCGACCTCCTCCGCCACTCGCCCGATATTGGCGTTGCTGGCGAGCAGCCCGGACGCAATCTGCATGCGCCATTTCGCGAGATATTGCATCGGTGGAATACCGACGAAGCAAGTAAAGCGCTCCGCGAGCTCCGAACGCGAGGCGCCCGCGACGCGGCCAAGCGATTCGACGTCCCAGTCGTGCGCGGGGTCGCCATGCAGATGCGACAAAGCGCGGCCAACCAGCGGATCGCGCAATCCCGCCAGCCAGCCCGACTGCTCCGGCGGCAGCCGCTCGACATACTGCCGCACGACCTCGATAAACATCAGCTCGGTTAGCTTGCTCAGGACGCTGTTGCTGCCGGCGCGATGCGCCTCGGCTTCCGAAACCGCCGATCGAGCGAGCTCGGTCAGCCACGGCATCGGCCCGCCGCGATTGCTGTCGGCTACCAGCACAGGAGGCAGGTTCTCGATCAACGGATTGAACGGCCGCACGTCGCACGCCAAAAAGCCGCAGGTCACTCTCGCGGTCGTCGGACCTTCGTCACCGAAGCTGGCGCGAAACGGCAGGTCGGCGCAGGAGGGTATTTCGTCCCTGGATATTGGTTCGGCGCGCATACCCGGGCTGCTGGACATGACGTGGGTGTCGCCGCGGGTGAAGACGATGACCTGGCCCGCCGTCAGCTCGATCACATCGCCGCCGGTGATGCAGGCGTAGCAGCGGCCGCCGGTTATGATGTGATAGGAGATCATGTGCTCCGCGCCCTTCAGGAGCATCGGCAAAACAATGTCCTTCGACAATTGCTCGGCGACCCAGGGCTCACGCGCTGTCACGTTAAAGAAGACAGCACCGGTCATGCGGACGGTCGTCAGGACGTCGGAAAGCGTATCGGCGGGCATCGGTCTTCCACGAATTTCAGATCAGCCCATCGAACGATGAGGCGGGTATGCGGAGGCTACGTCAAGGATCGCGGACGCCTGGTCAATTGCATCGGCTGCCCGGTCAAGCATTCTGGACGAGCAGTCATTTCCGAGCCGAAACGCATCATTAGACAGGCGCCTCGTGAATGCAAACAGGCATTCAGCTGGAGGATATTCGGACCATGCAGACCTATGCCATTCGCCGACAGAACGCGTTCGCCGACCAGGCCGACTTGAAACAGAAGGCCGCGCGCTCGGGCGAGGTTCTTGAAAAGGATTTGCCGGATCACGTCCGATGGCTCCGCAGCTATGTCGTGAAAGAGCCGGATGGCCGCCTCGGCAGCATCTGCATCTATGAAGCTACGGACGTGTTCGCGATCCGCGATCATGCCCATCGCGCTGCAATTGCCGCCGACGAGATCCTTCCCGTGCTCGATACGATCGTGATCCGCCAGGACCCCGCCTAGCGGGTGCGGGCGTCCCCCGGCCCACCCATCCCCTTGGGCTGGGGGACCTTCAATGGAGAAACGAAGTGCACCAGCTTGCCAGCGAAAGCATCGTCGTGACCTGGTGATGCTCTGCTGCGCCTGACCCGCGCCCGACAAACCTATTCCAACACCAACCCACCTGCCGCTCGCTGCCCTGCAGCTCGGCGGGCCGTCCCAACATGCCTTCAATACAAGGAGAACAAGAATGAATACGAAGCTCAAGTTTGCGCTGCTGGCTGCTGCCAGTACGATTACGGTTACGCTTGCCTCACCGGCTCACGCCGATGGGACAGTGGAGTGCAACGTCGGCGCGGGCGGCAGTTCGACCGAATGTGGCGTCGACTCAACCGCCACCGGCGCGTTCGGAACCGCGGTCGGCAATAACGCCGACGCGTCGGGAACAAACAGCACGGCGGTCGGAACTAATTCGATCTCGTCGGGCACGCAAACGGTCGCCGTCGGCACGTCGGCAGAGGCTTCGGGCGACCAATCGACGGCCATCGGCGACGCCGCAACGGCCACTCACACAAACTCGGTTGCGCTTGGCGCCGGTACGACGACGACTGCGGATAACCAGGTGAACGTCGGTGGGCGCACCATCGGCGGGCTGGCCGATGGTGTGGCGCTCGACGATGCCGCCACGCTCGGCCAGGTTCAGGCGGCCGACGCGGCTCTCCAGCTGAACATCGACGCCGAAGAAACCGCGCGAATCGCTGCGGACGCGACGCTTCAGGCGAACATTACCGCTGAGGCCACCGCACGAGCTGCTGCGGATACGACCCTTCAGACGAACATCACCAACGAGGCCAACACACGTGCGGCTGCGGACACCAACCTGCAGACCCAGATCGACGCCATTGCGACGATCACCAACGGCACTACGGTCGAAATCGGTGCCGGCGCGAGCGCCACCGGGGATACCACTGTGGCCATCGGCAACGGCGCGACCGCAGGCGCCCTTGCCGGAGGGAACAACGTCGACCATGACGGCGTGGCAATCGGCGACAAGGCCGCGGCGACCGGCTTCCACTCGACCGCAATCGGCGGCGAAGCGGTCGCTTCGGGGGCCGGATCGCAGGCGTTCGGCTGGAAGGCGAACGCAACCGGCGTACAGGCCGCCGCAGTCGGCAACCAGGCCCAGGCGACCGGTGACAACTCAACCTCGCTCGGTAATGGCGCCAATGCGTCAGCCGCGAACTCGACCGCCATCGGCCGGAATGCCCTGGCTTCTGGCGCTAACTCGACAGCGGTCGGCCAGGGAGCGGCTGCAACGCACACCAACTCGGTGGCAATCGGTACCGGCACGACAACGACCGCGGCCAACCAGGTCAACATCGGCGGCCGCACGCTCGGCGGGGTCGCCAACGGCGTGCTGGCGACCGACGCGATCAATCTTGGCCAGCTCAACGGCGCGGTTGCCGGGCTCCAGGGCCAGCTCGATGATCTGTTCGAAAGCGACCGCGACCAGGACAGGGAAATCGGCAAGGCCAATGAGGGCGTCGCCATGGCGCTGGCCTTGGATTCGCCGAGCATCCCGGCAGGCGCCCACTTCGCGCTGTCGGGCGGAGTCGGCCACTATAATGGGAAGACGAGTTTTGCGTCCGCCATCTCCATGGCCGTCAGCGACATGAGCTCGGTTTCCGCCGGCGTCGGCTACGGCCTCAACAGCGGCGAGGTCGGCGCGAGGGCAGGCTTCCAGGTCGCCTGGTAGCGTCGCACGCGGGCAATCTGCGACGCGAAGGGCTCCCGGACGCACGCTCCGGGAGCCCTTTTTGACCGAGGCCAAGCTCAGGCCTGCTCGGTTTCCTTTTCTTCCTTCGCCGTCGCTTCGATCTGCTCGGTCTTGGCAGCGCCGCCGCCGATCTCGATCTTGCGTGGCTTCATCGCTTCGGGGATTTCGCGCACTAGCTCGATCGACAGCATGCCGTCCTTCAGGTCGGCACCCCGAACCTGGATATGATCGGCGAGCGCGAAACGCCGCTCGAACGAGCGGTTGGCGATACCGCGATGGACGTAGTTGGAGCCGTTCTCCTCGCTCTTCTGGCCGCGGACCAGCAATTGGTTCTGCTGGCTGGTGATCTCGATGTCATCACTGCCGAAGCCCGCCACCGCAACCTCAATGCGGTAACGGTTGTCGTCGAGCTTGAGGAGGTCGAACGGCGGGTAGTTCTCGCCGCCGAAATTGTTGTTCTCCAGCATGTCGAACAGGCGATCGAAACCGACGCTGGAGCGCCGGAAGTTTCCAAAGTCAAATGCACTGCGCATGTCTTGTCCTCCGTTTTGAGCAACAAGGCGAGGCGTGGGGCTAGAGCCCGTCAGGCCCCGTCACCGGACCTCGGAAAAGAGCGCCCGGCAGCGCTGAAATGGCTTCTGCGATTCCGATTTCAAGGGGCGTATGATCGGCACGCCATGGCAACGCTCCTCCTGACCGGCGATGTGATGATCGGGCGCGGGATCGACCAGATACTGCCGAATCCCCTCGACCCAATTCTCTACGAGAGCTTCATGACTTCGGCGCGCGGCTACGTCCGTCTCGCGGAGACGCGCAACGGTCCGATCCCTCGCAATTCTTCCTTCGACTACATCTGGGGGGACGCGCTCGAAACCCTGCGCCAGGCCGACCTCAGCGTCATCAATCTCGAAACCGCTTTGACGCGCAGCAGGAAGGCGATGCCGGGCAAGCCGATCCACTACCGTTGCCATCCGGAGAACGCGCCATGTCTTTCGGTCGCATCGGTCGATTGTTGCGTCCTCGCCAACAATCATGTGCTCGACTGGGGCGAGGAGGGCCTGCTGGAAACGGTGGAAACGCTGGAGCGCGCCGGGATCCCTGCGCCAGGTGCCGGCCGGAACCTAGGCGAGGCCGAAGCGCCGGCAATCCTGCCGCTGGCGAACGGCGGGCGAGTGCTGGTCCATGCCGTCGGATCGCCGTCGGCGGGCGTGCCGTCCTCTTGGGCCGCGGGCCGCACCCGGCCCGGCGTCAGCCTGCTCGACGATTACCAGCACGGATTCCTGCGCCTGGCGTCACAAATCGCCGCTCACAAGAAGCCCCGGGACATCGCCATCGTCTCGATCCACTGGGGATCGAACTGGGGCTATGACATACCGGAAGCGGACCGGAAGCTCGCCCATTTGCTGATCGATCGGGCCGGCGTCGACATCGTCCACGGCCACAGCTCCCACCATCCTCGCGCGGCCGAGCTGTACAAGGGCAAGCCGATCCTCTTTGGCTGTGGCGACTTCCTCAACGACTATGAAGGCATCAGCGGCCACGAGGAATACCGCTCCCATCTCGTTCTCGCCTACAATCTCTCGCTAGGTCCCGGCGAGCGTGACTGGAAGGTGCGGATGCTGCCATTCGCCATTAAGCGGTTTCGCCTCCATCATGCTGACGCTCGGCAGGCCGAATGGCTCCGCGCCAGGATGGACCGCGAATGCCGGCGTTTTGGCGGACTCGTGCAGCTGGAAGTGCCGTTGGGTCAGGCGAAATCCTATGCGCTGAGGTTAAGCTCCCAATCCACAATTTAACTGCCGCCCCGCTTGGCACGGTGCTTCGCCGCGCCTTATAGCCGGGACAAATGTCCGATCTTTTCTCGTCCAATTCATCTTCGACGCCCGACAGCTACGACGCTTCCTCGATCGAGGTCCTCGAGGGCCTGGAGCCAGTCCGCCGCCGGCCCGGCATGTACATTGGCGGCACCGACGCGCGCGCCCTTCATCACCTCGCCGCCGAGGTCATCGACAATGCGATGGACGAGGCGGTCGCCGGCCACGCCAGCCGCATCGAAGTAACGCTGGAGGCGGGCAATCGCCTGACCGTCGCCGACAACGGCCGCGGCATCCCGGTCGAGGAGCACCCCAAATATCCCGGCAAGTCGGCGCTGGAGGTGATTCTCACCACCCTCCATTCGGGCGGCAAGTTCGAAGGAAAGGCCTATTCGACCTCTGGCGGCCTGCACGGCGTCGGCGTCAGCGTCGTCAATGCCTTGTCGACCGAGACGATCGTCGAGGTGGCGCGAGAGAAAAAGCTCTACCGCCAGGCCTTCTCGAAGGGCCTCGCCGCCTCGAAGCTCGAGGAGATCGGCGCCGCGCCAAACCGCCGCGGCACCACCGTCAGCTTCACGCCCGACCCGGAAATCTTCGGCGCAGAGGCTCGCTTCGACCCGGCCCGGATTTACAAACTCGCCCGCTCCAAGGCGTATCTCTTCGCCGGGGTCGAGATCCGCTGGCGACGCGACCCGGCCCTAGCCTCTGCGGAAGTTCCCGAAGCGGCCGTGTTCCAGTTCGCCAACGGTCTTGCCGACCACCTTGCCGACCAGCTCGGCACGCGTGAATGCGTCACGGCCCAGCCCTTCACCGGCCGCCAGGACTTCCCCGATGGCCAAGGCTCGGCCGAATGGGCGGTTGCCTGGCCGCTCTGGTCCGACGGCTCGGAATCCTACTACTGCAACACCATCCCGACCCCCGACGGTGGCACCCACGAAGCCGGCCTTCGTGCGGCCCTGACCAAGGGCATGCGCGCCTTCGGAGATCTGGTCGGCAACAAGCGTGCGCGGGACATCACCGCCGACGACGTCTTCAACGGCATCGAGCTGATGCTCAGCGTCTTCATCCGCAACCCGCATTTCCAGAGCCAGACAAAAGACCGCCTTACCAGCCTCGAAGCGGCGCGCTTCGTCGAGGCCGCGGTGCGTGACCATTTCGATCATTTCCTCGCCGACAACATGGACCGCGGCCGCGCGCTCCTCGGTGCCATCGTCGAGCGGATGGAAGAGCGCCTCAAGCGCCGCGCCGAGCGCGAGGTCAAACGCAAGACCGCGACTTCGGCCCGCAAGCTCCGCCTGCCCGGCAAGCTCACCGACTGCAGTAGCGACGATCCCGAAGGCACCGAGCTGTTCATCGTCGAGGGCGACAGCGCCGGCGGTTCGGCCAAGCAGGCGCGCGACCGCAAGACCCAGGCGATCCTGCCGATCCGTGGCAAGATTCTCAACGTCGCTTCCGCCACCGCCGACAAGATTCGCGCCAACCAGGAAATCGCCGATTTGCAGCTTGCTCTGGGCTGCGGCACGCGCGACAGGTTTGACGAGGCGGGCTTGCGCTACGAGCGCATCATCATCATGACCGACGCGGACGTCGACGGCGCCCATATCGCCACCCTGCTGATGACTTTCTTCTTCCAGGAAATGCCGGAGCTGGTGCGGCGCGGCCACCTCTGCCTCGCCCAACCGCCGCTATACCGGCTGACCGCCGGCTCAACTACGCTCTACGCCCGCGACGACGCGCACCGCGCCGAGCTCGAAAAGCAGGAATTCAAGGGCAAGAAGGTTGAGGTCGCGCGCTTCAAGGGCCTCGGGGAGATGAACCCGGCCCAGCTCAAGGAAACCACCATGGACCCGGCGACGCGGTCGCTGCTGCGCGTCACCCTGCCCTCGCAATATGAGGACCGCCAGCCGGTCAAGGACCTGGTCGAGCGGCTGATGGGCAAGAACCCCGAGCACCGCTTTGCATTCATCCAGCAACGCGCCTCAGGCGTCGATGAGGAAGTCATCGATGTCTGAGCAGAGCCCCCGAGCATAAGCCAAGCGGCATCGTGTTCGATTGTGGCGCCCTAAGTCCAGTCGTCGATTCGAGCGCTCAGGGTCCCGATTCGCTCTCGAATTGCGGCGACGCTTTCAGGATTTATAGCCTGAAGCTGCCGTTGACCTTCCTCATCGACGTGGGTGACCTGACCGGACTCAATGGCTTTCAGGAGACGGACGAGCCTGTCTCGTTCCTCGTGCCAATTTTCCACGCCCAAAGCCGCTTCAGCCGCGCCGAGCCGGTGTCTCGGCCGCAGCGAGCCATTCTGCCCGCCGCGACCACATGACGGCGCTGTGCTCGTAGCGGACTCTCGCCCACCCGGCCGCTTCAAGCGCGGCACGAGCCATGTCAGCAGCAGCCATCGACTTGCAGCCTTCGGCGGTGTCTTGGGGTTGGGGGCGATTGCGGGGTTCCGACGCCGCTCGGCCGATCTTCGACGCAGCGGGCGAGTCGGGCTCGTCTTCCCGGAGGGATCCGCGATCATCCATGTCTACCATAACGGGGTCCTTGGCCTGAATCTTTCCCGGCGCGGGTCACCAGGCATCATGTGCCGCGCCAGCTTGCCGCGGATCTGTTCCGCGCCATAGACGCTCGAGCAAACGAGCCGGACACCGCCGTCCGGCAGCGCTTCGATCGTGGAGATGCCGATGTTCTTGTCACGGCAGTGCTTGACGATGTCGGCCTCGGCCATGGCCAGATTGATTGCGCGGGTCATCGGCTGGCTCGCTGGGCGGCGGCGATAGCGTCACTGGCGTTGGAATAGCGATAGCCGCGCCATTCATAGACCGCCTGTGGGATGAGGGTAATGCCGTGCCGGTCGAGCTGGGTCTGAAGCTCAGTCTGTCGTGAGGGTTCGGGTTGGATTCTGTCCATTGGCATGCTCCTTCGCGGCAAGCGGGAGCACGTCAGACTCTCAGCCATCGACGCCTGCGGGAACGAATTGCCGATGATGGCTTAGCCCATAGCACGGAATGATGCAGAATGCCCCAAGGTTTCGGCTGGCGGAGCCACTGCTACAGCCTTGCCGACGCCATCTTCGACGGAACCTAGCGCTCCCAGCCTGTCACCGCCGCCCAACCTGCTTCCTGCTTCATCTGCACGATATGCTCGGCGGCGATCGGCTCGTCGACGCAGACGCCGCAGGCATCGCCGCTGCGCCATTTGACCGTGCCCATCCGGTCCTGCGAGCCGACGACCATCAGCAAGTCGTCGCCCGGCGCCGGCAGGTCGCGGCCTCCGAGGCGCGCGCCGCGCGCCGAGACATCCGAAATCATCACCGATCGCGATCGGGTGACCGACATGGCCGACCCAGCCAGCATCACCGTTTCGCGCGGAAAGCGGCGGCGGTTCGAGAACGCATTGCAATCAGAGCCCATCACAAGCCACTCCTCAACAAGGGCGGCAGTGTCGCACCGGAAGGGCGGATCCAAAATGCCTCAGATTAGGCTGTTCCGCCGTGAGACGGTCGGATGCTGTGCCTAATTGCTGGTTGCTCCGGCGCGGGCCGGCCTCTCCGCGGCGACACGGCCGCTATCCTGTTCAATGATCGCCAAATAACGCCGATGCATCTCGCGATGCGCTTCGGCCGCTTCCGGTGAGGCTGACCGTTCGGCCTTGGCTAGCTCCTCGGCTGCCCGCCGCAGGTAATAGGCGGTTTCGTCTTCACGCATGCTACACGTCCCCACGCTGGCGGATGCGTTGGTGACAGTTACGCACCCCACTGGCGAGGTGATGCGTCGAAAATGACTAAGTGTCTCTAAACTAGGTTATTTACCTGGGGACAGGGATGTCCACCGCGTCTCCAATGCCAGCCGATGGAGCACGGCGCACTGCTCGTCCTCGATCTCGATCTGTGGCAGTCGAGAAGCTGGTCTAATCCTAACTTATGTTTGGCCTTAATTTCGTGAGGATGTTATGGTGGCCCCATCGCCGGGCACATAGACACTGAGGCTGTTGGCGACTGAGAGATAATCCGCGCTCCCGCCCCAACCCGGGAGACGCCGAATGAACCGCCAGCCAAGCAGCCATCCGCTACAGAACTTGCTGCGCAAGCTGCAACTCCATTACCACATGGGCGCCGAGGACCAGCAGGCCGTTCTCGACCTCCCCTACAAAAGCCGCTTGCTGGAAGCCCAATCCTACCTCGTGCGCGAAGGCGACGTCCCGGACCGCTGCGCGGTCATCGTCAGCGGCTATGCCTTCCGCCACAAACTGACCGGCGAAGGCGCCCGCCAGATCCTCGCCATCCACATTCCCGGCGAGGCGGTCGACTTCCAGAACATGTTCCTCAACGAAGCAGACCATAATGTGCAGATGCTGTCGCGGGGCGAGGTGGCGGAAATCCCCCGCCACGCGCTGGAGGAGCTTGCCCTTAGCCGCTCGGAGGTCGGCCGCGCCATCCTGCTGACGACCTTGGTCGAAGCTTCGATTTTCCGCGAATGGACGCTCAACATCGGCCGCCGAGATGCCCGCACGCGCATCGCCCACCTACTCTGCGAGTTCGCCTATCGGCTGTCCGCCCAAGGCATGGCGCCGATCCAGGATTACGAGTTGCCGATGACTCAGGAACAGCTCGCCGACGCCACCGGCCTCACCGCCGTCCATGTCAACCGCGTGCTCAAGTCCCTGGCCGCCGACGGGCTGATCGAGCGCGACCGGCGGGTGATCCGATTCCCCGACTGGAAGCGGATGCGTGACGTCGGCGACTTCAACACTCGCTACATGCACACGCTGCCGGCGGCCGATACCAACCTTCACCTAGGTTAGGAATGGCGCGTCTAACCTCCTTGAAAGCACCAAGCCGCCTCAAAAGTTAGGCCATGCCCACACTCGCGTATCGGGGCCATGCCGCTGTTGAACCAAACATCACTGCTTGCTCCGCTTGTCAGAAGATGGAGTCGAACCACCGCTTTGACGGAGGACGACCTTGAAGCGATCGAGGCCATGCCTTTCGCCGAGCGTGCCGCTCCGCGCGAATCCTATCTGGTCCGCGAAGGCGAGCCGACCGCGTCGTGCATCCTGCTGCTGGACGGATTTGCCTATCGTCAGAAGCTCGTCAGCCACGGTGCCCGCCAGATCATCTCCATCCACATACCCGGCGAATTCATCGACCTGCAGAACGCGATCCTCGATGTCGCCGATCATAATGTGCAGTGCCTGACACGCGTGCACCTGGGGGTGATTTCCAAGTCGGCGCTGCTCGACCTGATGGCCGTCCGCCCCAACGTCCGCCGTGCCATCTGGCTCGACACTTTGGTCGACTCCTCGATCTTTCGAGAATGGGTAGTCAATGTCGGCCGCCGCGACGCCCGCGCCCGCATTGCGCACCTGTTCTGCGAGCTTATTGTCCGGCTACGCCGTTCGGACGGGCAGGATCAGCAGGTCTGGGATTTCCCGATGACCCAGGAACAGATCGCCGACGCCACGGGACTCACCGCGGTCCACACCAACCGCACTTTGCAGGCCATGCGCCGCGACGGCCTGATTAGCTTGGCCAACGGCAAATTGTCGGTGCTGGACTGGGACAAGCTGGCCGAGGTCGGCGACTTCAACGAGCGCTATTTGCACCACACGGTGTAAGCGGCGCCCGCATGGTCCATTAACGGCGCTCGCTCATCGGGTCGATGCGTCGCGCATCCTCATCGAATTGCTCGGCGACCGCCGTCAGAGCCGCATGGCCGTTCAGCGTTCGCGCGCTTCTCGCCAGGCGGCGACAGGCAGCGGCTTGTTCGCGGCATGCGTAAGCGGCATGCTCACGTGTCAAACTCTCGGTCACTTGACGCACAGCGCCGGGCGTCCGCGCCGGGCACTGGCGATCAGCGCGGCATAGGCGTCGGTCAGACCGCGATGTGCGCCCCGCGAACTTTCGCATGCCGCATGTTCCGACATGTAAAGCGAGACCTGGTGCCGCTTATAGAGATAGTTGAGATCATGCATGTCGTGCTCCTTACATGGAGAGCGGAAAGCACGGTGGGTCTCTCAGTCGCAGAGGTTCGCTCAAGAAAAATGCAGCGCGATGATTTTTCTTACCACAAGTCGGTCACTTCCACGACTGCTATCTTTATTTAGCGACTTGCCCTTACAATTTTCCATCTACTCGGATACAAGGCAGGCGCTACCAGTCGCAAATTGACGGTTATTGGCGCTTTGCGGCCCTTTTTCCTTCTCTATCGCTGCTCTTAGCTAACGGGATCCGACGTTCGGATCCTCAACACGAAGGAAATCGACATGCCCAACGGCACCGTAAAATTTTTCAACGATCAAAAAGGTTTCGGCTTCATCGCACCGGATGACGGCAGTGGCGACACGTTCGTCCATGCCAGCGCCGTCGAGCGCGCCGGATGGCGCGGTCTCCAGCAGAACCAGCGTCTTTCCTATGACATCGTGCTTGGACAGCGCGGGAAGAGCGAAGCGGCCAACCTGCGTCTGATCGAAGACAATGAGGCCGAACAGACCGCCGCCTCCGATCCGGCCGCGACTGCCGAATAATCCGCTTGGGGGAAAGGCCATCGCTCGAAGCGCCGCCTAGCGGCGTTCGGCGGTGGCCGCCTTGCCCCCACTGTCGGCCAATGACGGAGGGCGGCCTTGCCCAGCTACCGGATTTTCAAGTTGAACCCCGACACGGGCAAGCGTGAGCCGGGCGAATGGCTCGAGGCGGCCGACGATGACGATGCGTTGCGGCTGACGGGATTGCTGGCTGCCGATGCAAAGTGCGAAGTCTGGCTGCAAAACAAGCTGGTTGGCATCGCTTACCGCCCAAAGTGAGAACCGCCCAATGACAGATCGAGAGACCTACCTGGCGCGCGCCGCTGCAGCGCGGGCCGATGCCGAATCCGCAGCTCTGGAAAATGTTCGCGAACGTTGCCTGCGCGCGGAAGCGGCTTGGATTCAAATGGCCAAGCGCGTCGAGCGCGCGGAGATCATGCGCGCGACATTGCTGGCCGAAAAGGAACGCCAGAAAGCAGCAGAGCGCGAGGCCGCGGCCTAGCGCGCGCCCCACCCCGTCAGCATGGTCTTCACCGTCCGGAACAGGATCAAGAGGTCCAGCCAGGGCGAGAAATATTTGATGTAAAAGAAGTCGTACTGGAGCTTGAGGTGCACCTCGCCCACCTCGGCAACATGACCCTGGTTGACCTGCGCCCAGCCCGAGATGCCGGGCCGGACCACGTGCCGGTAGCGGTAGAAGGGGATTTCGCTCGTGTACCAGCTGGACAGCACCTGCGCCTCGGGCCTTGGTCCGATAAAGCTCATCTCCCCCTTGAGGATGTTCCAGATCTGCGGAAGCTCGTCGAGCCGCGTGCGGCGCAGGAAAGCACCGAGCCGGGTGATTCGGACATCGCCGTCGCCGGTCATGGCCGCCTCGCGGTCGTTCGCGTCCATGTCGGTGACCAGGCGCATGGTGCGAAACTTGGTGACAATGAACTCATTGCCGCCGCGGCCGACCCTTTTCTGCCGGAACAGCACTGGCGCGCCGTCGGCGATGCGGATCGCCAGCGCGCAGGCCGCCATCAGCGGCAGTGCAACCGGCAGCAGCACCACGGCCCACAGGAAGTCGACGAGGTGCTTGACCGTAATATAGGCACGTGCAGGCGCCAGGCTGCCGAAGCTGTTCTCCGACAGATGGTGGATTTCAACACGGCCGGTCAGCGATTCATGCAGCTGCTGCACCTGGTAGACGACTCGGCCGTCGACCGCAGCGTCGGCCAGGAACGCCTCCCATTCGTCGGGCAGGTCAGGGGCCGCGAAGTCGGCGACGATGGCGTTGCATATGGCGGCGTCGGCCAAGCTCGGCCGATGCAGCCGGTGCCATTCGACATTGTCGATCCAGGCCAGCTTATCGACGGCGCCGAAGGGTACGATCGCGATCCGCGGCCGCACTCGGCGCTGGACGAAGAAGTAGACCGCATACGCCCAGATGAGGTGAGCCCCGAACCCGAGGGCCAGCGAGGGCCGGTGATAGGGCAATCGCGACAAAAGCAGCAGGGTGACCATGGTCGCATGCGCGACGACGATCGCCGGCAGGATCAGCTGGCCGCTGCGAATGCCGGGATAGGTGCTGACCGAGATGCGAATCCACAGCGCCATGCAGACGGCGAGCACATTGGCGATCAGCGAGTTATGATAGGCATAGATGCTGAAGGTGGTGTCGGTGATTAGCCAGCGCATCCCCGCCCAGATCAGCAGCACCAGGGCGATCGCGCCAAGGAACTCGAAGCGGCGCCTGAGGACGAAGGCCTGCTTGGCCTGGGCCTTGGACGGGGTGACCTGCAGCATCGTTACAAGGTCCAATAGTCCGTGCCGGCCGGCAAGGCCTGCCCGCGCCACATCGCCTTGATGTCCGCCAGCGTCCCGCCCGGCATCAGCAGGGCTGCCAGCCGCTCGGGCGGCATGCTGCGATATTCCTCATGCTTGACCGCGCCGACCACCAGGTCGAAGGCGCGCCCGTTCACCTCTTCCGGATCGCGGGACAACTCTGCCCTGACTTCTTCAGGATCGGCATGCGGGTCGGCGACCGAAACCCGGTGGCCTAGCTCCTCCAGCCGGGCGATCAGGTCGGCCGAGCGGCTGTTGCGAAGGTCGGGGACATTTTCCTTGAAGGTCAGGCCAAGTACCAGCGCCGTCCCCGCTTTCCCCCCTCGGTGGGCATGCAGCCGTTCCGCGATCCAGCGCCCCATGCCGTCATTGGTGTCGCGCCCGGCCAATATGACCTGCGGATTGTGGCCCAGCTTCTGCGCCAGGTGGCTGAGGTAATAGGGGTCGACTCCGATGCAGTGGCCACCGACCAGTCCGGGCTCGAAACCGAGGAAATTCCATTTGGTCCTTGCTGCCGCCAGCACGTCCCACATGCTGACCCCGATTGCCGCAAGGATCTGCGAAACTTCGTTCATGAAGGCGACGTTGATGTCGCGCTGAGCATTTTCGATGACCTTGGCAGCCTCGGCAGCCTTGATCGAGGCGGCCCTGAACACGCCAGCCGAAGTGACCGCGCCATAGATGCGGGCCAGCTGCTCGACGACTTCCTCGTCCTCGCCTGCGATGACCTTGATGATCTTGTCGATGCTGTGAGTCTTGTCGCCCGGATTGATGCGCTCGGGGCTGTAGCCGAGCCGGAAGTCGCGGCCCCTGGTCAGCCCGGTATCCTCCAGCGCCCGACCGCACAGCTCCTCAGTGACGCCGGGGTAGACGGTGCTTTCATAGACGATCGTCGGCCGCTGCGCCGGGTCGAGCGCGCGAGCGATCAAGCCCGTTGCCGACAGTACGGCAGCCAGATCGGGCCGATTGTCGGCATCGACCGGGGTCGGCACGGTGACGATGTAGATGTCGGCGCCCCGGATATCGTCGCCGCTCGCGGTCAGCCTGAGGGTCGAAGTTTCAAGATCGCCATCGTCGATTTCGCCGGTCCGATCGAAATCCTGGCCGAGCTCCGCGATGCGCTCCTCGTCAACGTCGAAGCCGGTCACCTCGAAATGCCGCGCCAGGGCCACGGCCAGCGGCAACCCGACATAGCCGAGGCCGACCACCACGATGCTCGGATTGTCGCCTGGCTCGCTCATTGCCGTCCCATACGCACGTCGGTCCGTTTCGGACCCCTTGCCGCCCGCTTTAGACGGTTTTCTTACCGGTATGGCCTCTTCCAACTCCGAAATGAACCAATCCGGCGCGCTCGGCTTCTAGCCGGTCGTAAACGTTGCGCAAATCTATGAGCGCCTTGCCGCGCATCGCCTTGGCGACAGCGCCGAGGTCGAGCGCGCGGAACTCGTCCCACTCGGTGACGATCACGAGGGCGTCGGCGCCGTCGGCGGCGGCATAGGCATTGTCGGCGAAGGTGATTCCGGGCAGCACCGGCTCGGCCTGCTCCCGGCCGACCGGATCGAAGGCAATGACTTCCGCGCCGCCCTTCAGCAGCCCTTGGATCAGCGGGATCGACGGTGCGTCGCGCATGTCGTCGGTATTGGGCTTGAAGGTCAACCCTAGGACTCCGATCCGCTTGCGCGCGAGTCCGCCGACGGCCGCGGCCACCCGGTCCGCCATCGCCGCCTTGCGCTCGTCGTTGACCTTGACCACCGTCGAGATGATTTGCTGCTCGACCCCGGCCTCTTCGGCGGTCTGCAGCAACGCCAGCGTGTCCTTGGGAAAGCAGCTGCCGCCGTAGCCGGGCCCGGCATGCAGGAACTTGGGGCTGATGCGGTTATCCAGCCCGATGCCGCGCGCCACTTCCTGAACATCGGCGCCGACCGCCTCGCACAAATTGGCGATCTCGTTGATGAAGCTGATCTTCATCGCCAGGAAGGCATTGGCGGCATATTTGGTGAGTTCGGCCGTCCGCCGGCTGGTCAGCAGGATCGGCGCCTGGTTCAGGAACAGGGGCCGGTAGATTTCCTTCAGAACCTCGCGGGCCTTGTCGTCCTCGGCACCGACGACGATTCGGTCCGGGATCTTGAAGTCGCGGATCGCCGCGCCCTCGCGCAGGAACTCGGGGTTGGAGGCGACGCTGGTCCCTTCGGGCGCGCCTTCCTCCTGCAGGATTTCGGCGATGCGGTCGCCGGTCCCAACCGGCACGGTCGACTTGGTGACCACGACCAGCGGCTTCGTCATGATCCGCGCCAGCTCGCGCACCGCTTCATAGACATAGGTCAGGTCGGCATGGCCGTCGCCGCGCCGCGCCGGCGTGCCGACGGCGATGAACACGGCTTCCGCGTCCTTGATGCCCTCGGCCAGATCCTGCGTGAAGGACAAGCGCCCGCGCTCGATATTGGCCTTGACCAGGGCCTCCAGCCCCGGCTCCCAGATCGGCATGACCCCGGCCCTGATCTTGTCGATCTTGGCCGAATCCTTGTCGATGCAGGTCACGTGATGGCCGAAGTCGGCGAAGCAGGCCCCGGAAACGAGCCCGACATAGCCGGTGCCGATCATCGCAATATGCATGAAACTGCCCTTGTCCCTGCGCTGGTCCGGGCGCGGCTTTAGCCAGCCGCGGTGCTCGGCGCCAGCCGCCCCCCTTGCACGGTCTTCAGTTGCAGGGCATCACCCGCCGATGCAGCGGCCGAGGCGAGTAAAGATACGCCCGCCGGTCTCACGGGTGCCGGACGAGATCGCGCACATGACGCTGCGCCGCAAGTCGACATTCAACGAATGGCAGCAGGTCGGAATCCGCGTCCTGCTGATGTTCGCCATGCTCGTCTTCATCGTCGCCTTCCACTGGCTCGAGCGCGAGGGCTTGCGCGACAATCTCGACGGGCACGTCAATTTCTACGACGTCATTTACTTCACGATGATCAGCGCAACGACGACCGGCTATGGCGACGTCGTGCCGATCACCGACCGCGCGCGGATGTTCGACGCGGTTGTCGTCACGCCGATCCGCATCTTTTTCATCCTCATTCTCGCCGGCACCGCTTATACGTTCGTCATCAAGCGCACCTGGCACCGGTTTCTTATGCGACGCATCCAGCAGAAACTTTGCGATCACATTGTCGTCGCCGGCTACGGCACCAGCGGCACGCAGACCGTCGACGAGCTGGTCGCCCGCGGCGCCGATCCGGCGAAAATCGTCGTCATCGACCCGAACAACTCGGCCCTGACCCGCGCCGAGGACCTGGGCTGCGCTGCGATGCAGGCCGACGCCACCAAAGACGAGGCTTTGTTGGCGGTGCGTGTCGATCAGGCCCGGGCAATGATGATCTCGGCCGGCCGCGACGACACGTCCATCCTCATCTGCCTCACCGCCCGCCACCTCGCGCCCAACCTGCCCATTTCCATCGCCATCCGCGAACTGGACAATGAGCTGCCGGCCCATGCGGCCGGCGCCACGTCCGTCATCAACCCGGTTAGTTTCGCCGGCCTGCTGCTGGCCGGCTCGGTCGAGGGACAAGGCCTCAGCGAATATATCCGCGACCTCGCTTCCTGCGGGGGCAAGGTCCGTCTGCACGAGCGCCTGATCGAACAGTTCGAGGTCGGCAAGTCCCTGAGCGAGGCGGCGATCGGCATCGGCATGCGCATCATGCGTGACGGCGAAACCATCGGCTTCTGGGAAGATGGCGCCAGGGAGCTCAAGGCCGGCGATCGGATCATCGAGGTGATTCCCGAGTATCTTTTCCCGAAGGTGGC
>DATFEO010000002.1:0-7920 GCA_035250985.1 Sphingomicrobium sp.
GCGGATCTCTATTGCTGGTACGATCGCAATGAGGCGCTGGCCGGGTGCGTGCTGCGCGATGCCGAGGAACATGCGCTCACCCGGGAAATCGTCGACTTGCGAATGACTCCGGTTTTCGCTGGGGCGCGGAGAATCCTTGGCGAGGGCCTGAGCCCGAGGTCGCTCGCGCTGCTGGCGGTCGCGCTGGATTTTGGCTGTTGGCGCGCGTTGAAGGCGACACAGGATGCCCCGCTCGCGGCCGGCCTGATGGCCGATGCAATCTGTGCCGTCGCTTAGCATCTCCTTTCGGTAAGGTTTGGCGCGGCAGGCAAAGCTGGCTATTCCTGCCAGGACGAACGCCCGAGAGTAGCGCCGCCTTGATGCAGAATGTGAGACACCTGCTTCGTGCGCGGCGGTTTGCGCCGCTGTTCGCGACCCAGTTCCTGGGTGCCTTCAACGACAGCCTGTTCAAGCAGGGCGTCGTCCTCTTCGTCACCTACCAGCTCTTTTCCGATGCCGCGCGCGAGGCCCAGTTCAATGCCATCGCCCAAGGCTTGTTCATCCTGCCCTTCTTCCTGCTTTCCGCGCTCGCGGGACAATTGGCCGACGATCATGACAAGTCGCGCATCATCCGCATCGTCAAGACCGCCGAGATCCTGATCATGCTGGTCGGCGGCGCCGGCCTGCTGCTCGAGAATATTCCGCTGATGCTCGCCGCCGTCCTCGGCATGGGCATCCATTCGACCTTCTTCGGGCCGATCAAATACGCGATCCTCCCGCAGCATTTGCGGAAGGACGAAGTGCTGGGCGGCACCGGCCTGGTCGAGGCCGGGACCTACATCGCCATCCTCGGCGGAACGATCCTTGCCGGAGTCCTGGCGGACAATGCCGCGCTGGCGGTCGTCGCGACCGTCGGCATTGCCGGGCTCGGCCTCATCACCGGCTGGCAGGTGCCGCCGGCGCCGCCGGCGGCGGAGCGGGTCAAGCCCGACTGGCACATCATCCGCGCCTCGATCCGGCTGGTCAGCGAGACCATGCATGTCCCACGGCTGTTCCTGGCAATCCTGGCGATCAGCTTCTTCTGGACGATCGGCGCGGTGCTGATCATCATCTTCCCGCCCCTGGTGAAGAACGTGCTCGGCGCCGACGAGCAGGTCGCCAGCATGTTCATTGCCATCTTCTCCATAGGCATCGCCATCGGCTCGGTAGCGATCAACCGCCTTTTGAAGAGCGAGGT
Organism: Sphingomicrobium sp.; assembly: GCA_035250985.1. Taxonomy (GTDB): domain Bacteria; phylum Pseudomonadota; class Alphaproteobacteria; order Sphingomonadales; family Sphingomonadaceae; genus Sphingomicrobium. The sequence continues at coordinate 1,217 of DATFEO010000002.1, forward strand.
CTCCGCCCGCTTCGCACCGGCCTCGGTCATGGTCATGGCGCTCTTCGTGCTGCTGCTGCACCTGGTCGCGCTCAACTGGGGCGATCACGGCGACGAGCTGACGACGCTCGGCAATTTCATCTTCCACCCCAATGCCGGCCTGATGATCGCGGCGCTGCTCGGGGTCGCCATCTTCGGCGGCATGTTTGTCGTCCCGCTTTACGCTTTCCTGACGACGACCGTGGACAAGTCGCAGACGGCGCGGACCGTGGCGGCCAACAATATCGTCAACTCCGGCTCGATGGTGGCCGGATCGATTCTCGCCTTCGCCCTCAGCAGCCTCGGCGTCGGTCCGGTCGGCCAGCTGCTGCTTGTCGCCGCCATGTGCCTGGTCGCCGCCTGGCTCGGCTGGAAGCTGCATCTAGCCTGCGATTGATCCTCGCTCAGGCGAGGAAAATCGAAACGAAGATGAACCCCGCGACGTAGGCCAGCGCGAAGAGCTTGAGATCGTCCGACAGGCGCGGCGCGGGCGCTGCAGCCGTCTCCATCAGAAAGGGCTGGCGACGGCCGAAGGCCAAAGGCTCGAAAGCGGGACGACGGGTGATCATGGAAATCCTTAATGCGATTTTTACCATGATCTTCAACGACGATTTTCGCGGGCGCGTTCCTTCCCGTGCCAGCGCGGGACAGTCGGCCGGATTCTGGCTGGATTTGGGACAGATCTGGCATTGATCCGCGGCAGTCCCCTGGACTGCCTGTGGGCAACGATGGTGCGGACGGCGGGACTCGAACCCGCACGCCCTTACGGGCAGAAGATTTTAAGTCTCCAGCGTCTACCGGTTCCGCCACGTCCGCACGGGCGGCGGCATTACCATGCTCGCCTGTCTCCCGGACAGGCCCCGTTTGGTAATCACTCCGCCGGCACTTCGCCTAAATTCAGCCGCTCGCGCATTTCCTTGCCCGGCTTGAAATAGGGAACGCGCTTGGCCGACACGTCAACTGCAGCACCGGTGCGCGGGTTGCGACCGATGCGGGCATCGCGATTGCGCGTGGAAAAAGCGCCGAAGCCCCTCAGCTCGACGCGGCCGCCCTTGGCCAGTTGGTCGGTGATGCTGTCGAAAAGCGCGGCGACGACGCCTTCGATTTCGCGCTGGGTGAGATCGGGAAAATCCCCGCACAGCTTTTGCACCAGTTCGGAACGGATCATGACATCCCCGCGAAAATTGCCCCGCCCCCCGCGGGTGTGGCCATCACCTATCAGCCTCTTATGCAAAGGAAAAGAGGGTCCGACAACATATGTTACGTGTCTGTTACGATACTGTCGCTGGCTGCTCAGCGGTCCTTCGGCTGGAAGCCGGGATATGCTCAGGCGCCAAACGAAAAGGGTGCGGAAGCCGAAGCTCCCGCACCCCAATCCCCGCCCCGAGGGGTGGTCTCGTTATTCCTTGTCGGCGTCCGCCGTCTCGGCCTCGGCCGGAGCTTCCGCCTCGGCGGCTTCGGTTTCGGCCGTCTCGGCCGCGGCTTCTTCAGCCTTGGCCTTCTTGGTCTTCTTCGGCTTGGCCTCGGCCTTCTCGGCCTTATCGGCCTTCTCGGCCTTATCGGCCTTCTCGGCCTTCTCCGCCTTGGCGGGCTTTTCAGGCTTCTCGGCCTTGGGCTCGGCGCCGCCCTTGGCAGCTTTTTCCTTCAGCGCCGCGCCGAGGATGTCGCCTAGCGACGCGCCGCTGTCGGACGAGCCGTACTGCGCCACCGCCTGCTTCTCCTCGGCAATCTGCAGCGCCTTGATGGAGAAGGTCGGCTTCTTGCTGCGGTCGAAGCCGGTGACCATGGCGTCGAACTTCTGGCCAACCTGGAAGCGCTCCGGGCGCTGCTCGTCGCGGTCGCGGCCGAGGTCGGTGCGCTTGATGAAGCCGGTGGCGCCATCGTCGCCGACCTGGACTTCCAGCCCGCCGTCCTTGACCTCGAGCACGGAGACGGTGACCGTCTCGTTCTTGTTGACGCCGGCCGCGCCACGGCCGCCGGCGGCAACACCGCCGCGCTCGAGCTGCTTCATGCCGAGGCTGATGCGTTCCTTCTCGACGTCGACGTCGAGCACGACCGCCTTCACGCTCTCGCCCTTGTGGTGCAGCTGCAGGGCTTCCTCGCCGCTGACGCCCCAGGCGATGTCCGACATGTGGACCATGCCGTCGACGTCGCCGTCGAGGCCGACGAACAGGCCGAACTCGGTCGAATTCTTGACCTCGCCCTCGACCTCGGTGCCGACCGGGTGCTTCTCGGCGAAGGCGGCCCACGGGTTCGCCTGCGCCTGCTTGAGGCCAAGTGAAATGCGGCGTTTCTCCTCGTCGACCTCGAGCACCTTGACGTCGACTTCCTGGCTGGTGCTGACGATCTTGCCGGGGTGGACGTTCTTCTTGGTCCAGCTCATCTCGCTGACGTGGACCAGGCCTTCGATGCCCGGCTCGAGCTCGACGAAGGCACCATATTCGGTGATGTTGGTGACCCGGCCCTGGAACACGCCGTCGACCACATATTTGGCCGCCGCGCCCTCCCACGGGTCGGCTTCCAGCTGCTTCATGCCAAGGCTGATGCGCTGCGTCTCGCGGTTGATGCGGACGATCTGCACCTTCACCGTGTCGCCGATGGCGATCACCTCGCTCGGGTGCTGGACGCGCTTGTAGCTGATGTCGGTGACGTGCAGCAGGCCATCGATGCCGCCGAGGTCGACGAAGGCGCCATAGTCGGTGATGTTCTTGACCACGCCCTCGATGACCTGGCCCTCGGCCAGCGACTGGATGAGGCCGCTGCGCTGCTCGGCGCGCGTCTCTTCGAGGATGGCGCGGCGCGACACGACGATATTGCCGCGGCGGCGGTCCATCTTGAGGATCTGGAAGGGCTGGGGGATGTCCATCAGCGGGGTGACGTCCCGCACCGGGCGGATGTCGACCTGGCTGCCCGGCAGGAAGGCGACGGCGCCGCCAAGGTCGACGGTGAAGCCGCCCTTGACCCGGCCGAAGATCACGCCCTCGACGCGCTCGCCCTTCTCATGCTCCTTCTCCAATTTGTCCCAGGCGGCTTCGCGGCGGGCGCGGTCGCGGGACAGCATGGCTTCGCCGGCCGAATTCTCGACCCGATCGACGAACACCTCGACCGTGTCGCCGACCTTCAGCTCGGCCTTCTGGCCGGGCATTGCGAATTCGCGCAGCGGCACGCGGCCTTCGCTCTTCAGGCCGACGTCGATGACGGCGAGGTCGTTCTCGATCGCGGTGACGGTGCCGGTGACGACCTTGCCTTCGAAGGCTTCGTTCTCGCCGCCGAGCGATTCATTGAGGAGGGCCGCGAAATCGTCGCGGGACGGAAATGCCGTTGAGGCCATGCAAATAAGACTTTCGAACTTCGGACTTTCATGCCGCCGCCGGCCACTGTGGCCTGGCTACCTTCAGGCGGACCTGGAAACCCAATTGCCTATCCCGCCGGCCTCATGCCGGTGGAATGTCCCTCGGGCCGAAAGGCGCGGAAGCTGCCCTCACGCTGGATCACGTAGATGGAGCGGGCTTGCCGCGAGCCACCGCCCGCCGGACGCCGCGCGCCTTAGCGGAAGGCACCTGTGAGGGCAAGCTTGGGCCTCAGACGGTCGCCACCGCGTCGGCGTGGACCGCGAGCATCTCCAATCCCAACAGCGGCATCGCCGGTGCGAAAGCCGCGACCTCGACCAGGCCCGGCGCCTCGCTGCCGGCCAGAACGGCTTCGAGCAGCACGGCAACGTCCGGCCCGCCCTCACTCGACCCGAGCGCGTCGGCCAGGATCTGCGCCATTCCGGCCGCCATCGCCGCCGAGGGCATGGCGATTTCCGCCGCGGCCGTCGCCACGGGCGGCGCCACCAGCTCCGTCGCTTCGAGCAGGGGCATGGCGCCATGGTCCGGCATCGCCTCCACCCGCTCGAACGCGATCCGCTCGACCAGCGCATTATGGCGGGCCGGCTCGGCCACCGGCCGTTCGAACCCCGCCTCATCCATCGCGGGCAGGGCGAGCGCTTCCGCCAAGGCAAATTGCCCGAACGCGTCGGCCTCCTGCCGGATTGCCAAGTTCGAAGCCGGCGCCAGCAGCTGGCCGGTTTCCGCCACCCCCGCCGCCTGCGGCTGCGTCAACGCCGCCATGCCCGCTGCCGCGGCGCTCGCCGCCAGCAGTGTCGTCTCCGCCACGCGGCCGACCTGCGCCGTCGTCAGCACGCCGCCGGACGCATAGCGAATGGCGACCGCGCCATTGCCGTTGACATGGCTCAGCGTCGTCCACTGGTCGCCGCCGCCGTTGGCATCGACCTGGATGAGTCCGCTGGTCGTCACCCGCACATAGCCGCCGCTGACGGCATTGGTGCCCGCCGCGACGCTCAGCACCTGCGACACATCGACGATATCGCCCTTCGCGTAATCGGTGATCGTGTCGGCCGCGCCGCCGCTAAGCACGAACACGTCTTTGCCCGCTCCGCCGGTGTAAATGTCGGCTCCGCCTTTGCCGTCGAGGATGTTGACTCCGGCATTGCCGATGATCTGTTGGTCGAACTCGTTGCCGGTCAGGTTGATCGTCCCTCTCGCCTTGTCACTGGTGGTGGTCAGCAGCTCGATCTCGCTGCCCGCCTGCAGCGCGTAGCTGGTGCTGGCGAGGATGACGTCGATGCCGGCGCCGCCGACCCCTTCCAGCACAACCCAGGCGGCATTGTTGACGACATAGGTCTGGCCGGACAGCATTGCCGCGCCGCCGATCACCGACGCCTGCAACTCATAGCCGCCGGTCAGGCCGCCGACGGCACTGGCCCGGAGCACATAGTTCCCCGCCTCCGCCGCGGTGAACGTCAGCACCGCATCGAAGCCGGCACCGCTATCGTCATTGGCCCGGGCGAAAATCCCGCTAGCGGTCACCAGCCGCAGCGACGGGTCGCCAAGCCATCCCGCCCCCAGCGAGCTGACTCCCAGCATGTCGAACCGGTATTCGGTCCCGGCGGCGAGCACGAAGACCGTCTTGTCGACCTCGCCGGCGACCGCAATGCTCGCGGTGGCCGCATAATCCGCATCGGCCAGCGGCAGGGTCTCGATCCACTCCGCGCCCGTCAGCAGCGCCTGCGCATAGGATCCGAACAGGGCCTGGACCTGCGCATTGGGGTGGACGTCGTCGAAGAAGACCAGCTCCTGATAGGTCAGCAGGTCGGTCGTCAAAGTCCCCGGCGCCAGGCCGTTCAGCGCCTCGATCGTCGGCAGGATGAGGTCGAGGCCCGCAGTCACGGTCGCCCCGCCCTCCTCGTAGCTCGTCATCGGCACATAGGTGACGGTCGCGCCCATGCCCTCCAGCGCCGGCACCACCTCGGTGCGGATCATCAGGTCGAGATAGGCCGCGAACATGGTCCCGCCGTCGGCGCGCGCCTGCTCGGCCGCGTCGAGGATGCCATTATGGTCGACGTCATAGTCGGGGATGATGCCGACGTCAGGCATGCCGGTGATGAGGAAATTGCGGGCGCCGTCGTCGATCAGCTGGCCGAGCTCGTGGATCAGCTGCTGCACCACCTTGTCGAGCACCGCATAGCCGCCCAGCTCGTCGGCCGGGGGACTGCCGACCTTGGCCAGGTTGCGGACGTCGTTGCCCCCCATGGTGACGATGTAGAGACCGCCCGGCGGCGCATCGCCGTCGACGGCGTCGCGGAAGGCGTCCGTCTGCTCATCGAGGTCGAGCCCGGCCTCGTCGCCGCCGCGGACCTGGGCGCCGCCATAGGCGTGATTCTGGCTGATGCTGTCGGGTTCGGATTTGAAGGGGGCGATCTCGATACCAAGCCAGGGATCGACATAGCCGAAGGGGAAGACGGGTTCGCTGACGATCCCGACTGCCTTGTTCGAAAGCAGGTCGGCGTAGGCATAGCCGTCGCTGAAGCGGCCTTCGAAATAGCCCAGTTCTTCGGTCGGCGCGCCGTCGGGCAGGTCGCTGAAGGTCAGGTCGCCGTACCATTCGGCGAGCCCCAGCGCATTGCCGGCATCGACCAGGCTGTCCCCGAACACGAAGATATGCGTGAAGTCGGTGATGTCGGTGTACGCCATGACGCCCCTCCTGCGCGGGGGCGGCGGCAGCGATTGGCACGCCCGTGCTCGCGGACTTCAAGGGCGCTTCCCTGAAACGCGCCTACCGCTCCAAACTCAGGCGACTCGCTTGGGCCCCCTTTGGAAGAGCTCAGTGTTTTCTAAAACGGCGTTAATAACAATAGCTTAAATGGTTAACGCCTGAGCGGCCGAGCATGAGGGAGCGCTTCGCGCAGCGAACGCGAGCTTTTGTGTTTGGGGGACAGCACGTTTGCAATCATTGGTGGCGGCGTTGGGCACCGTCATCACCAACCGGTCGGCCTCTGTCTGGCCGTTTGCCGCAATCCTTAGCCGGGGCGGGCGCACGCTCCCCGCCGCCGAAGCGGGAAGCGCACGGCGGGGCGGCAACCTATCGGTTGACCCCGCCCATGACCGGCCCTCGATCGCGCCTGAGACCCGCCAGGCCGATCAGGCCGAGCAAGCCGAACAGGCCCCAGGGCAATCCGTCCTTGCCGCGGCCATGATCGTCGCCGTCGTCTTCCTCACGCATGAGCGTGGCGTTCAGCGCGCCGGCCACCGCACTCTCGCCGGTTGCCGTCGGCTGGTTCCTGGGCGTTACGCCAAGGCACGGCTCGTTCGGCTGGCAGATAACGGCGCATGTACCGCCCGTGC
>DATFEO010000129.1:0-12009 GCA_035250985.1 Sphingomicrobium sp.
TGGGTGTCGGCCGCTTCGCCGAGCCTTCTGGCGCTGTACCTCTACACCGTCGTTGCCGCGGCGCTCGGGCTGTATTTGCCGGCCCTGTTCGTTCGCGCCAAGGCCGATCGCCGCCAGCAGGAAATCATCAACGGCTTCCCCGACGCGCTCGACCTGATGCTGGTCTGCGTCGAAGCCGGACTGGGCCTTGAAGCTGCCTTCGCCCGGGTCGGGATGGAAATGACCGAATCGCATCCGCGGGTCGCCGAGCAGTTTGGCGCGGTGGTGCTCGAGATGCGGGCCGGCCGCAATCGCGAGGATGCGCTCCGGCGGATGGCCGATCGCGCCGGCGTGGATGAAATCCGCGCTTTCGCGACCTTGCTGATCCAGTCGACGAAGCTCGGTTCGTCGATTGCGCAGACGCTTCGCATCTACGCCGCAGAAATGCGGGAGCGACGGCGGATGCGGGCCGAGGAGAAGGCGCACCGCCTGCCGGTGCTGCTTTCGATTCCGCTGGTCGCGTGCATGCTGCCGGTGATGATCGGCGTGCTTATGCTGCCGGCGGCAATCCGCGTCGTCCGCGCGATTGTGCCGGCGCTTGGGGGTGGAGGCTGAGATGCACAAAGGGGGACTCTTTCTTATAAGTGGCGCCGTGTTAGCATGCACGGCTTGCCTTGGCGGCGGCGGAAAGCTCGAGATCAGGTCGGTCGAGAGCGGCCTCAAGGCCGGCCGCGCGCCGGTGCCGTTTCGTATCGCCGAGGCCCGGAGCCATCTGGTGCTGGGCAATGTCGGCCTGGCGCTGGAGGGGTTCCGCAAGGCAGCGCGCGAGGATCCGGCCAGCATCGAGGCGCTGGCCGGCATGGCCGATTGCTATGTCCGAATGGGCCGGTTCGACCTGTCGCGCCGCTATTACGAACAGGCATTGGCGCTCGCGCCGCGAGATCCCGGCCTGCTCGCGGCCTTCGCTGCCTCTCTCGACCGCCAGGGGAAACCGCTCGAAGCAAGTGCGGTCCGCCAGGAATTGGCTGCCTTGGCCAAGCCGCAAACAGATATCGCTTCGGCGGAAATTCCGGTTTTCCGGCCGCCAGCGCCCGTGGCCGAAATAGCCGCAGTTGCGGCCCAGACCACGCCCCCGCTGACCGCGCCGGCACCGGTCGGGCAGTCGGTGACCATCGCCTTGCCGCCGCCGCGCCCCGTGGACGCGCCTAAGGCTCCGACCAGCGCGCCGCCGGCCATGGCGGTGGCGCCGGTCGGCAAGTCGGTGACGATCGCCCTGCCGCCGCCGCGGCCCGCCCCGACGGTAAGGTCCGAAACGCAAGTCGCCGCCAAGGAGGCTCCCCGGCAGCCGCGGCTCGTACGGCTTTCGCTGACCGAAATTGCCCTGTTCACGGCGGACGGACCGCGCTGGACAAAGCCGGTGCCGCAGGCGGCCCGGATGGCGGCCATAAAGCCGGTCGAGCTTCGCATCCTCAATGCGGCGCGGGTCGACCGCCTTGCTGCCCGCACCCGCGCCTACCTCGGTCATTTCGGCTGGCGTAAGGTCATGATCGGCGACGCCGCCAAGGTCCGCTCCCGTAGCCTCATCATCTATCCTGCCGGCAGCCGGGCTGTAGCCAGCAAGCTTTCGTCCCGGTTCGGCTTTGCCATGGCGCCGCGCAATGACGTCCGGCAACTGACGATTCTGCTCGGTCGCGACGCCGCCAACCATCCGGAGCTGCAACAGAAGTCATGATTGCGCTCATTGCCGCGGCCCTCTTGGCCGGCGAGACCGCGCCGGGCCTGGGCGATGCGGTGCAGGCGTTGCACGCGGGCCGACTTGAGCAGGCCCGCCTCATCATCGACGCCGCAGTGCAGGCCGGGACGAGCGGTGATGAGGTCGATCGCCTGCTTGCCGAGCACGCTTACCTCTCGCGCGACTGGAACGCTGCCTTCGGACGCTACGAGAAACTGGCGGCCCTCCACCCGAGTGAGACTCTCACGCTCGAGCGCGCCGGCATCGCCGCCGTGCAACTGCGCAAGCTGGATCGCGCATCCGCCCTGCTCCGCGCCGCGACCGCGCTTCCAGGCGCGTCCTGGCGAGCCTGGAATGCACTCGGCGCGGTCGCCGACCTGCAGCTGGACTGGGGCGCGGCCGACGCCGCCTACGCCCGTGCGCATGAACTTGGGCCGGACCGGGCCGAGGTCTTCAACAATCATGGCTGGTCATTGCTGATGCGAGGCGGATGGCAGGAAGCCTTGCCCTTGCTTGAAAAGGCCGCTGCGCTCGATCCCAAGGCCAGACGGATCGCCGACAATCTCGAACTCGCCCGGGCGGCGCTGGCGGAAAACCTTCCGCGCCGCCGCGCCGGCGAGAGCGATTCCGAATGGGCCGCACGGCTCAATGATGCGGGCGTTCTCGCCGTCGCGGGAGGCCAGCGCCAGCGGGCGATTGCCGCCTTCTCCCAGGCGATCGAGGCCAATTCGCAATGGTTTGAGCGCGCCGCCAACAATCTCGCGATCGTCGAGGGCCGCGACTAAGCCATCAATCGCCGGAAATCCTCGGATCGATCCTCGCCGGATCGTCGATGATCGGCTTGCCGACATCCCCCTGCCCAACCGTGCGGCCGGCCATCTCCAGCATTCGTTCAAGCGGGAGCCGCGCCTTGGCCATTGTGTCAGCGTCAAGTTCGATCCGCGGCTTCAGGTCACGCAGAGCGACGTAGAGCTTCTCCAGCGTGTTGAGCGCCATGTACGGGCACATGTTGCAGTTGCAGTTGCCGTCCCCGCCGGGCACGCCGATGAAGGTCTTGTCCGGCGCCGCTTTCTCCATCTGGTGGATGATATGCGGCTCGGTCGCGACGAGAATGACATCGCTTGGGCTATGGATGGCGAAGTCGAGGATAGACTTGGTCGAACCGACATGGTCGGCATGGTCGATGATATGTGGCGGGCATTCGGGGTGGGCGGCCACCGGCGCCCCGGGATATTCCGCCTTCAGCTTCAGAAGCTCGGTTTCGCTGAACGCCTGGTGGACGATGCAGATGCCGGGCCAGAGCAGCATGTCGCGGCCGGTCTTGCGCGCCAGGTAGCCGCCCAAATGCCGGTCCGGGCCAAAGATGATCTTCTGCTCTTTCGGGATCTGGTCGAGGATGACCTTCGCGCTCGATGAGGTGACGATGATGTCGCTCAGCGCCTTCACCGCCGCCGAGCAGTTGATGTAGGTGAGCGCGATATGATCGGGATGGGCATCGCGAAAAGCCTTGAACTGCTCCGGGGGGCAGCTGTCCTCGAGCGAGCAGCCGGCGTCCATGTCGGGCAGGATGACAATCTTCTCTGGACTGAGGATCTTCGCCGTCTCGGCCATGAATCGGACGCCGCAGAACGCGATGACGCTTGCATCCGTGGCCGCAGCCTTGCGGGACAGGTCAAGGCTGTCGCCGACGAAGTCCGCCAGGTCCTGGATTTCCGGCTTCTGGTAATAATGGGCGAGAATGACCGCGTTGCGTTCCTTCTTGAGACGCGCAATTTCGCTGAGCAGGTCGACGCCCTTCAGGTTTTGCGGCTGTTCGGTCATTACTGTCCTTCGGCGGCGCGCCGGCGGCGTGCCTCTGCAATCGCCTCATTATATGTGACCGACGTGTCGAGATAACTAGGGTCATCAGCCTCGTCGGCGAAGCGCGCTTCAACCGCAGCCCCTTCAATGCCGGCCGCTTGCAGCGGCATGGCGAAGCTGCGTTCGACCGCCTGTCGGGCAGCCTCGCGCGCGAGGCGCATCGTCGTCGGCCCCGCCGCCTGCTTGCGGAGGTCGGCGATGGCCAGGCTGCGGTTGGCGTTGTCGAGCCTTTCTTCGGCATTCGTGACGGCGCTGAGAATGCCCTTGTCGCCATATTCGCGTGCCGATTTCAGGTCGACTTCGGGACCGGCGATCTCGATGTTCGGCAAGCGCACGCTGAGTGTCTTGGTGGATGAATTCCAGTCGAGGTCTTCGCGCTCGATCTTGGCGAGGTCGAGTTCGTAGCGGACCGTCCCCGGGAGGATCAGGGTGCGCTCGGCGGAGAGACCGAACCGTTCCTGGCGCGAGCTGGTCACCGCGACGAAACGAGCGACAAACGGCACTAGCCGGTTCTGCGCGCGCATCGATTCGAGGCTGGAGTTGACGACGGTCTCGGGGTCAGGCCCGCGCAGGAAGCGGTCGCTGATCTTGAGTGCAACGCCGGCGATCAGGCCGAGAAGCAGCGCGCCCGCGACCGCGGAAGCGACGATGAGGTTTTTCAAGCGGCGGTCCATCGATCCTCCTTGCGGTCAACGAGCCCGCGCGCCTCAAGGTCCAGCAAATGGGCGTGGACCGAGCCGCCGGCGGCGGTAACAAGCCGCGGATCGAGGCCCGGGTAGGCCTTGGCGACTATGTCCGGAATGGCGCGAGGCTGCTCCTTCACCAGCCTCAGGATCTGCTTTTCGCGCTGCAGTCGGTGACCGATGAGGCCACGCACATACTGCCGGGGGTTGGTCACCGCCGGCCCGTGCGCCGGGAAATAGATGCGGTCATTGCGAGCACGAAGCTTGTCGAGGCTGGCCATATAGGCCGCCATGTCGCCGTCAGGCGGGACGACAACCGTCGTCGACCAGCCCATGACATGGTCGCCGGTGAGCAGCCAGTCGCCGTGCGAGAAGCATATATGGTTCGAAGTATGTCCCGGCGTCGCTACGGCCGACAACGGCTGGTCCTCGATCATGATGCTGTCGCCATCTCCCAGCACCTTGTCAGGGAGATAGTCACCATCAAAGGCCGCGTCGGCGCGCGGGCCGACCGTCTCCAGCGCCAGAGCCGCGCAGCCGACGATCGGCGCGCCGGTCTCCTCGGCTAACGGCCTCGCCGCCGGACTGTGATCGCGGTGGGTGTGCGTGCAGCAAATGGCGACGACCGGTCGTCCGGCAATTGCCTTGACCAACGCGTCGACATGTTCGTCGAGGGCCGGCCCGGGATCGATGATCGCCAGCTCCTCCTGCCCAAGCAGATAGGTCTGCGTCCCGTAATAGGTGAAGGCCGAGGGATTGTGCGCGAGGACGCGCGCGATCCCTGGCTCGAGCTGCTCCAGACGTGCGTAAGGGGCGTCCACGGCCGGGGACTAGCCGTGAACACCCTTGCCGCCAAGCACGCCGGCTATTTGCCGAGCTTGGCGATTTCACTCCTGAGGTCGGCCACGATCCTGGCCTTGCCTTCAGCCGGCATGTCCTGGTTGGACTCGACCCGCGCCAGCGCGTCGCGCAGCGTCTTGGCCCAGGCTTCGTCGGACTCGCCCGGATCGGAGCAGATCACCATCTTGCTGACGTGCTTGTCCTTGTCGTCGCCGGTGCTCGAGCTCGACTCGAACTTGCGGCCCTTGCCGCAGTTGGCGACGAACTCAGACTTGCTGATTTCCTTCTTGCCGTCCGCCTTGATGATCTTGATTTCGCGGACCTCTTCCTTGGTCGTGTCGTGGTCCGGATGGGCGGCGCCCGGCACGCCAATAGCCAGCGCTGCGATGGCGGCGGTCGTCGCCAGGATGAAGCGAAACTGGTTCATGAGCATTGCTCCCCTCGTGTCGCGGAGGGCGCAGAATTAACAGGCAGCGTGAACGCCAGTTGAACGGAGCCGTTACGACCCGCAGTAAAGGGCAAAAGGGCCAAGCGTTTCCGCCACCTGGTTCTTGCTCAGGACCTGCATCTGCACCCTGCCGCGCATCACTCCCGAACAGACCCGCCCGGGAAGCTTCTCGCGCAGCGATTGGCCCTTGCGGAGCGGCCCGACATCCAACTCGGCTCGCTGATCGCTCCCGCGCAGGAAACGCAGGCTCGTGCCGCCGGCGACATCCTCGTCGGCGCGGATGAGGATCTGCGTTTCGCGCTCGAGCCGGGCGCACTCGGCAAAGTTTTCGCGCGGCAAGCCGCAGCGGATCGTCAGACGCGGCCGCACCACCGCCGGCTTAGACGCACCCGCAGTTGGCGCAGATGCGCGAGGCAGTGGCGCGGGAAGCGGTGGAACGCTGGAATATTGCGGCGCCGCCTCCGGCGCGGAAACCGGTTCCCTGGGGATCGCAAGGGTCGCGAGCGGCGTCGTTGAAGCCGAGGGTTTCGCGACAATCTCCATGCGCGCAATTTCGGCCTTGAGTGCCGCGATGATCTGGTCCTTGACCTCCTGCGACATCGCCGCGTCCGCCTCGACCTTTCGAGTAGAATCCTTGAGCGTCACCAGCCATTCGGCGTCAGTCTGGCCCGGCTTTCCGCAGATCTTGACCCGTTTGCCGCGCCCTGATCCATCGGCGGCCACAACCGTCTCGAACTTGTGATCGGTGCAGCTGTCTGCAAGCGCCTTTAGCTCGGCGGGGGGGCCGCTCGCTGAGCCTGGCGCGGTTCCCGTTTCCTGTCCCCAAGCGGGTCCGGAGGCGAGGCTAATTGCCCCCAGAATCAATGCCATGCGTCCCGTCATCCGTCTTCCCTTCGCCGGGAGACTAGCCCATTCGAGGAAGAGATGAAGCCCCTTTTGGCTCAGGCGTCGGCGAGCGCGTGACGGACTTCGGCCTTGGGTTGGGTTACCCGCGCCCAGGCCCGGCGGAATGCCTTCGGATAGAGGCTGGTGAACAGGTCGGTCATGCTGCGGTTCCAGCTGTATTGGTGCGCATACTGCTGCGCGACCGCACCCATGGTTGCGCGATCGGCATTCCAAACATCGAGAATGTTGCGCGCCATGGCTGGGGCATCGTCAACCGGACCAAGCCGGCCGCTGGCTGGCGTCACCCGGTCCACCATCGCGCCGGCGGCGACTCCGACGACCGGCAGGCCCGACGCTTGCGCTTCCACGATTGAAACGCCGAAGGTCTCGTCGGCCATTCCGGAGACGTAGATGTCTGCGCTTGCCAGCCAGCGCGCGAGCTCCGCCCGGTCGCGGACATATCCCGGCGCGTGGATCGCCGGGTCACCGAGCTGGCGGACGCTTTCGCGCAGCGGCCCATCGCCGATCAGCACGAGTTGCGCGCCGAGATCTCGTGGCAGCAGACGGAACGACTTGACCAGCAGCTGCGCACGCTTCTCGCCGTCCAGACGGCCGGCATAGATCAGAAGGGGCTGGTCATCCTGAATCCCCAGCTTGCGACGAAGGCGCGGGTCACGCCGGCCGGGCGAAAAGTCGCCGAGCTCGACCCCCAACGGCACCACCTCGATCCGGTCCAGGCCGAGCGACTTCAGCTTGGTCATGCCGCCGTTCTCGGAAAGAGCGAACATGCCGTCGAACCGGCCATAAAGCTGGCCACAATACCAATAGCAGAGACGCGACGCGGCCGCGGCCAACGTCTTGCCGACGATTTTCCCGAACGGGCGCTCGACGTAGACGGTCGGGAAATCGGTCATGTAGGCAGCGACCAGCGCCGTTCCGGGATGCCGCCTGGCATGGCCGATCGCGACCCAGGGCAGATTATACGCGTCTTGGCACTCGATGAGGTCGGGCTTGAAGCGCTCCAGCGCTCCTCGGACAGCGCGGTTCCGCAGCAGCAGGCGATAATTGGGGCTTCCAGGAACCTTTGGCGAGGCAATGGTGACGGTGATCGTCCTTTCCTCCTCGATCACCTCGTCACGCGGTCCTGGTACGATCAACAGGTGGCGGTGAAGCATCGTTTCGAGGATGTGCTGCCTCTTGTGCCGCAGATAGGTGCCGACGCCGCCGCCGACGGCCGACCAGCTCTGCGTCAGGTCGCAGAACAGCCTTGGAGGTCCGGAGTAGGCATCCCAGGGATCGTCGCGACTCATCTCGGCTCCAAACCCCGGACAGGCGGATTAGTGCCATGGGTCGCCGTTCGTTACGGGGGCCGCCGAATCCGCCGCAGCGCTCCTAGCCTAACCTTTTGCCTGAGAGAATAGGGGCATCCGTACCGGCCTCCCCGATACGGATGCCCCCGCCACGCGAACGAGCCCTGTTCGGGCGATCGCCTCGCGCCGCTTCGAGCTCAATCAGTCGTCATCATCCTCAAATTGCTCGCCGGCGGTCTCGACCTGCACCTCGATACGTTCGAGCTCGGCTTCCGCGGCCGCCATTGCCGCTTCCGCGCTGGCTACGCTGGCGGCGATCGCGGCCGGGTCGACCGAAGCCAGGGCCTGTCGCGTGATGGCTTCGACATCGATTGCCTCAACGGCCTTAAGCGAAGCACGCACCTGCGCCTTGATCACCTCTGGATCGTGGCCTGCGCGGCGTAGGTGGGCGGCGTTGGCGTCAATCTCGCGCATCGCCTGGTCGATTTCGATCCGCGCCTCGGCTAGGTCGCGCCGCAGCTCTTCCTTGTTCACCTTTGCATCCTCCAGGGCCTCACGGACCTCGCGCTCAATCTCCGCGCGATCGATCTTGTGGCGCGACAGCTCCGCCCTTGCCTTGGCGATTTCGCTTCGGACGTGCTGCTTTTCGGCGGGAGTGAGATCTTCCCAGCGCTTGACCTGACCGTTGATGGTGACGGTGTTCTCCCCCGCCTGCAATGACATATTGCTGGCCGGCGGGACCGGGGGAGTCGGCGCTACCGGCGCGATCGGCTGCATGGCGGACACAGCCGGAACGAGCGGAGCGGCAGGCGCGGCCGGTGCCTTCGGTGCCGTTGGTGTCGGAACGTCGATATATTCAATGGCACGCGTCGCAGTCAGCGGCATCGCCAGCGCGACGGCCGTCACGATCAGCAGCTTGCCGGTCGCGCGCTTGCCGGCGGTGGTGTTGGTCAACATGGAACTAAGCCTCCTGTGCAGGGTGTTGCGTCGATCGAGCGCGCTGGCGAACAGCAACGCCCTTCCCGAAGCAGCCTTGGCAATCGCGCGGCCATAATCGGCGCGATCGCGGGCTTTCACCTTGTCCAGCACCCGGGCATCGCACGCGGCTTCCTGGTCGAAGCGAAAAGCGGCGTGAGCAATCCAGGCGAGCGGGTTGAACCACTGGAGGCAGAGGAGGACAAAGGCGACATGATTGGTGAGGAGATCGCCCGAACGATGATGGGCGAGCTCATGGTCGAGTGCCAGATGGCGCTCGCGCGCGTCGTAGAGGCGGTCGAAATCGGCCGGCACGGCGATCACCCGGTCGAGGATCCCGAAGGCGACTGGGCTCGAGACTTCCGGAGACTGGACGATACGGATCGAGCCGATGCGGCCAACCTCTCGCCCGCGGGCGAGGATCGCGTCGCGATCACGACGGAAGTCGAGGAGGCGCGACAGGAAGAGACCAGCCGCGACTCCCAGCCAGAGCACCAGCACGATGTTGGGCCAGCCGCCGAGCTGTTCCAGCAGCGAGGGCGCCGGCGGCGCGACCTTCGCCAGCAGCAACGGTTCGTCGACCACCGAGTGGACCAATGGCTGGAACGGTGGTGCGGCCGGGACCGTGCGTTCGACGGTTTGCGTCAGCGTCGGCATCAACAACCTGGCGGCGGGGATCAGCCAAAGACCGTAAGCGACGCGCGAACCAAAGCGGCGGCGAACGGGCTCACGGATCAGCAGGACGAGCAGGATCAGCGCGGAAGTCGCGAGCAAGGTTCCGAGCAGCCAGCCGGTCATGACTTCAGCTCCTTCAATATCGCTTCGATGGCGGCGATGTCGGCATCGTCCAGCACATCCTCTTCGGCGAGACGCGCGACAAGCGGCGATAGACGGCCCCCGAACAAGCGATCGACGAAGCGCCGGGATTCGGAGCCGACATAGGAATCGCGCTCGATCGCCGGCGAATAGAAGTAGCGGCGGCCGTCCTCGCGATGAGACAGGGCACCCTTAGCTGCCAGCCTGGAAAGCATGGTCTTGACCGTAGCCAGGGTCCAGCCGCGTTCCGGTTCGATGCGGTCGGCGACTTCGGTGGCGGTCAGCGGTTGATCGGCGGCCCAAAGGACCTCCATCACGTGAAGCTCGGCATCGCTGATACGACGGTCCATGATTCGCCCTTTCGATTACAACCGTAAGCGAACCGGCTACAGTTGTAAACAGTCCGCCCGCGGAATATCAAAAGAAGCCCGAAACCTGTCGGAATTTCTTACGTCTTCGAGGTCGGCGTTCTGCCGTGGGACATAATTTTTGGCTGTTTTGCGCCGTTTCAGCGAATTGGCACGCGGGTTGCACCACTCTTGGCGTCCACTTGGTTCCACAACCAATTCAAAGGGCGGCTCGTTGGTTTTCTGGTCCCACGAGCCGCCCTTTTTCTATTCCGCTTCGGCGCCCACCAGCGCCTGCAACTCGCCGCTCTCGAACATCTCCATCATGATATCCGAGCCGCCGACGAATTCGCCCTTCACGTAAAGCTGCGGGATCGTCGGCCAGTCAGAATATTCCTTGATACCGTGGCGGACCTCCTGGTCCTGCAGGACGTCGACCGTTTCGAACGGGACACCGAGATGGTCGAGGATGGCGACGGCCCGGCTGGAAAAACCGCATTGCGGGAAGAGCACCGTCCCCTTCATGAACAGGACGATGTCGTTCGATTTCACCAGCGCGTCGATGCGCTCTTTCGCGTCAGTCATTCCGTATCTCCAGAAGGCACGGCGGTTTCCAGCTGCAATGCGTGCAGTTCGCCTCCCATTTTTCCCTTCAGCGCGGCATAGACCGCCTGGTGCTGGCGGACCCGGTCCATGCCGGCAAAGCTCTGGCTGATAACCCGCGCCGCATAATGGTCGCCGTCACCGGCAAGATCGCGGATTTCGACCCGCGCGTCCGGAATAGCCGCGAGGATCATCGCTTCGATCTCTTGGGCAGGCATCGGCATCCCAGTGGTCCCTAGTTGGTCTGTTCGATGATCTGGCGGCGCGCCTCGACCATCTTGTGGCCCATCGCCTCGCGAATCTTGGCTTCGTCGGCATCGACCCCAGCCGCCGTCAGATCGCCCAGCACCTTGCGGACCACGTCGTCGTCGCCAGCCTCCTCGAAATCGGCGCGAACGACGTCCGTTGCGTAGGAGGCGGTTTCTTCCTCGCTGAGATCCATAAGCCGCGCGGCCCATTCGCCGAGCAGGCGATTGCGGCGGGCAATAATGCGAAACTGCATTTCCTCATCGCGGGCATATTTGGATTCGAATGCGCGCTCGCGGTCGTCGAAAGTCGTCATGAAGCTTCCCTACAATGTTGAGGGGGAAATAGTGGGCGCCCGCGCCCGCGTCCACCCGCCGTTGCCCCGACTCGCCCAAAAGGCGTATTGCCAACCAACGGAGGATCGCCATGACCGGCTTTTTCCGCACTGCGGGCCTGACCTTGCCCGGCGCGCTACTATTCATCCTTCCAGCACAAGCCCAATCGCAGGCCCAACCGACGCCGAAACCGGCTGCCCTGTGCCTGCCGCCGGGTGGCAAACCGACGTCGTGTGGAACGGCCAGCGCGGGTCAAACGATCCGGCTGCAGCTCGCCACCACGCGCCTGCCGACCGGGCCAATTCAATTGCGGTTCGCAGAAGAAACGGTCGCGGGACGCTCCCCAAGGGCCGCCATTGTAACCGTTCCGCCGGCACGCAGCCTCGACGGCGGCTACGAAGTCAGGGTGCCGAGCGAGCTCTGCGCCGGCGCGCGTGGCAGTGAGGCACAGTTCGAGATCCAGATGATGACTTCGGACCTGCAGAACTCCGAATCCGGAGCTGGCGGCCATGCCGATTCGGTCGGCTGGTTCCAAATGCGGTGCTGAATTATCGCAGCGAAATCCAGACTTGCTCCGCGCTCGCCAGAGGGCGCCCCTCCGCGTCATGGATCGCGGTGCCGGCGCGATGCTTGCGCCCCTCGCTGGCGATCGCCCAGCCCTGGACGATGAGTTGCTCGCCTGAGGGAACCGGCCGCTTGATGGTGACAGCGATCCGGCCCAGGAGCGCCAGACCGGCGTCGTCCTGAACCGCGAAATAGCCGGGGCAATCCAGCGCTGCCCAGACGAACTCGGACCTGACCGTGCCGCTATCGTCCGCAAACTCCACGCCCGGCGTCCAGCTTGCCGCCACCCGCCCCGGCGCGATCGAGCCAGGGAAGATCCGCCACCCGTCGCCCGGCTCCCTTCCGGGGCCGCAAACAAAACAGCCGGGATAGATGTGCGCCCCCTT
>DATFEO010000098.1:0-3201 GCA_035250985.1 Sphingomicrobium sp.
GCCACCGCGGACATGCGTGCCGTTCTGTCGATGACCGACGCGCTGGAACGCGAGCTTCCGCAGATGTTGAAAGAGCATGAGCGCATCCGCGAGGCGGTCGGCAAGTTCCGCAGCGCCGCTGAGAAGGCTGGGAAAGCCGAATATGTCCGCTTCAGCGACGAGCTCGCTGCCCATGCGCGGCAGGAGGAGGAGATCCTCTATCCGGCAGCAGTCCTGGTCGGCCGCTACGTCAAGCGGACAGCGCCGCAAAGGTGATGCGGCGCAGGGCTGATCCGTGAGCCGCCTCCACGTCCATCACGAACGCCACGCGACTTCCCGTATCGGTTGGCTGCGGGCGGCAGTGCTCGGTGCAAACGATGGGATTGTCTCAACGGCCAGCCTGATCGTTGGAGTTGCAGCCGCCGACGCGAGCCGCTCAAGCGTCCTGATTGCTGGAGTGGCAGCGCTCTTCGCCGGTGCCATGTCGATGGCGGCAGGCGAATATGTCTCGGTCAGCTCCCAGTCCGACACGGAGAAAGCGGATCTCGGTCGCGAGAAGCGTGAACTTGAGGAGCAGCCAGAGTCAGAGCGAGAAGAACTGATCCGCATCTATGAAGCTCGGGGGGTAGAACGCGAGACGGCTGCCGCAGTCGCCGATCAGATGACGGCGAAGGATGCACTTGCCGCTCACGCTCGGGATGAGCTTGGGATGTCCGAGACAAGTGCGGCCCGCCCGCTCCAGGCGGCCGTGGCTTCTGCTCTGACGTTTACCGCCGGCGCGGCTGCACCGCTTCTGCTCGTGCCGTTCGTGCCGATGCAGGCGCTGGTCCCAGCAGTGGCTCTTGTTTCCCTCTTGTGCCTCGCCGCCCTCGGTGGGCTCGGGGCACGCGCAGGCGGTGCACCGCTCGGACCATCGGTTCGCCGCGTGACGTTCTGGGGTGCTCTCGCCATGGCGGTGACCGCGGGCGTTGGAGAGCTGTTCGGAATCGCCGTGGCCTAGGAGAGCAAGTGATGAACGAAGACCATCAACGGGTGAAGGTCTGGGATCTTCCGTTGCGCCTCTTTCATTGGATCCTCGTGGCCGCGATTGCGATGGCCTTCCTGTCATCTGAGGAAGACAGCGCCCTGAACGACTGGCACGTGTTGTCGGGATGGGTGGCCGCCGTTCTCATCGTCTTTCGGCTTCTTTGGGGCTTCATCGGCGGCGAACACAGCCGTTTCTCGGACTTCATCCGGCCAAGTCGGATTGGCCATCACATTTCGGGCTTGGCCCGCGGCAAGAAGGAGCCGACCCTCGGCCATAATCCGCTCGGCGGCGTGGCTGTCGTGCTCCTGCTGGCGCTTACTGCCGTAACCATATGGACTGGAGCGTTCGGAGGCGAGGCAGCGGAGGAACTGCACGAGGTAGTGGCGTGGGTGCTCCTCGCCATGATCGCGGTCCATGTTGCCGCAGTCATTGTCATGTCCATGCTGGAACGGGAAAACCTCGTTCGCGCGATGGTGACGGGAGACAAGCCGGCGGCGCGGCATCCAGGAGCGCGCGACGCAATGGCTCCGGGCTTGGTTGCGTTGTTGGTCGGCGGAGCTGTTGTCGCTGGGGCGACCTACCTCATCCTGCAGTACGATCCCCATGCCTTCGCGCTGCGCAGCGCGGAGTCCTACGAACATCGTGCAGAAGGTGGTGGGGAAGCGACAGAGGATGAACACGGAGAGGACCACGAGGATTAGCGCCCCCCAAAGTTCGCAATGGGTCGAAAGCTGACGCGGCAGGAAGCATTCGAATCTAGCTCTCTGAGATGTTCCGGGCGAAGGGTCGTATGCCTCTTCTGCCATTCACGTTGGCTGAGCCGTTCGCCTTCTCATGACAAAGGTCGGCGAGATCATCGTGAATCGCCTCGCTCTGCCGCGTTGTCGCGGCTCGAGCCCGTCGGCGCTCTTCCTTGCCGCGGCGAGTATAATATTGCCTGTCCGTCTCCTTCATCGGTAACGCTCCGCATGAGGCCATCACCAACGCGCATAAAATACGATTTTCAAAAATTGTTCCGCCCCCATTGGCGCCCGAAATAAGACTCCTCTTCAGAGGGCAGGAACGGGTGGAAGCCTGTGCCGGAAACACTGCTGCAGCGAGATCGAAAGCCATGTCCGGGACCAGATACGAGGGCCCCGGCGGTTAAGCCGGGGCCGTGCGCACGGAGCGGCTTGCTTAGCCGCCCGGCACAAAGGTGGTGATTACGGTGGTTCCGTCCATGCTCAGGCTTGTCGCGGGAATAAAGACGGTTCCATTGCTATCAAGGTCTACCCTGATGCCAACCACGGCACCGTTTTGGTTCAATACGACCTCCTGCACCGTGCCGACCAGGGCGCCGCCAGTGGTGTTAACGGTCAGTCCGGCCGTCAGGCCGATCAGGGTAGTCACGCCCGCCTGAGCGAGCACGCTGTTCGGGCTGGCGTTGGCCAAACCCTGCTCCGAGGCATTGGCCGGACCCTGACTGTTGACCCTGCGGTTGGCTGCGCGGACGTTGGTTTCAAGGCTGGTGGTCGCGAGCACGTCTCCGTCGACGGTGAGGCTGTCCGGCGAGAGCAGGATGATCGAACCGTCGGTCAGGGTGACCTGCACGCTCCTAAGCTTGCCGCTGCCACCGATCGTATTGATGGCGCTGACGGTGCCGACCGTGGCGCCGCCGCTGTCGACCACCATCATGCCGGTGGTGACGTCGCTCAGCTCCACATTAAGGGTGCCGACGTTGGCCGCTGTGCCAACCGATGCGCCTGACTTGCCGCGAGCCGACGTCGAGCCGCGAATGTCGATAGCGCTGCCGCCCCCGGCCTTGCCCGATGCGCTTGCCGAGCCGGTCGCACCCGCTCCGGCGCCCATCCCACCGCCGTTGCCGCGGGTCGAGATGGACGAGCCGATGCTGACGTCGGTGCCGACTGTGGCCGCAGGGCCGCCGGCGCCGGCGCCGCCCATCTGCCCGCCGGCCTTGGTGCCAGCTGCCACGCCCCCCTTCCCGTGACCTCCGCCACCGCCTGGCTTTGCCATCGCCGGGCCGGCAACGGCCAGCGCTGCACCCGCGAGGGTGCACATAATAACATTGCGTTTCATCGCCTTAACCTCCTGGTTTTCGGGAACCTGCGAGAAACGGGGCTTGGCAATACATGTTGCCGGATATTCGTGCGCGCAACGACGAAGCTGGGGCAGCGCGGGATCAATCGATGCCGAAT
>DATFEO010000107.1:0-10917 GCA_035250985.1 Sphingomicrobium sp.
CAGCGTCTTCATGCAGTCCATCTTCAACGCCAGCTTCGGTATCTACTTCCCGAAGTTCGTCGGCACGATCTACGAGTTGCTTTCGGCGCCCATCTCCAGCCTCGAGACGGTGCTCGCCTATGTCGGCGCGGCAGTGACCAAGAGCCTCGTCCTCGCCTTGGTGACGCTCGCCACCGCGACGCTGTTCGTTGATGTCCAGCTCGACCACCCGCTGCTGATGTTCCTGTTCCTGCTGGCGATCTGCACCGCCTTCTGCCTGATGGGCTTCGTCATCGGCATCTGGGCCGGGAATTTCGAGCAATTGCAGATCATCCCGATGCTGGTGGTCACCCCGCTGACTTTCCTGGGCGGCGCCTTTTATTCGATCAATGCGCTTGCCGAGCCGTTTCGCACGGTCAGTTTGTTCAACCCGGTCGTCTATCTGGTCAGCGGCTTCCGCTGGACCTTCTATTCGGTTGCCGACGTGCCGGTATGGACGAGCGTGGCCATGCTGGCTGCAATCATCGCGGGCTGCCTGGTGACCATCACCTGGATGTTCCGGACGGGATACCGGCTCAAGCAGTAGTCGCCTGTTCCAGCGCGCGCAGCCGCTCGGCCGTCACCTCGTCGGCCGGGAAGAAGCTTTCGATCGCCAGCTCGGACAGGGTGACATCCATCGGCGTCCCGAACACCGTCGTCGTGCTGAAGAAGCTGAGCTCGCCGACGGGCGATGCCATACGCATTGGAATGACAACGGCGCCAAGGTCGCTGAAGCTTCCCGCCCCGTCCGCGGCCGGATAGCCCTTGAGTTCGTCGAGCAACGCCCGGAGGCCGGTGTCGGCGGTGGCCGCCACCTGGCGCTTGAGCCGCTCCAGGATGTGCGCCCGCCATTCCGCCAGGTTCAGGATCTGGGGCGCGAGGCCCTGCGGATGCAAGCTCAGGCGAAGGACGTTGACCGGCGGGGCAAGCAGGTCCGCCGCAGCACTGGCCATCAACGGGCCGACTGCACGGTTGGCGGCCACCAGGTTCCAGTGCCGATCGACCGCGAGCGCGGGATAGGGTTCGTGGCCGCGGAGCACGATGTCTATCGCCCGCCGGGCGGCTGCCAGCTCCGGGTCATCGAGGCTGCGCTCGCCGTAGACGGGTGCGAATCCGGCGGCGATCAGCATGGCGTTGCGTTCGCGCAAGGGCACTTCGAGGTGGTCTGCGATGCGCAGCACCATGTCGCGGCTCGGGCGGCTGCGCCCAGTCTCGATGAAGCTTAGGTGGCGGGTCGAAATCTCGGCGTCGAGCGCAAGGTCCATCTGGCTGCGGCGGCGAACCTGCCTCCATTCGCGGATCTGGTGTCCGAGCGGGCGAATTCCGGGCTGCATGGGAATCTCCTTCCCGCCGACTAACCCCGTCCCCATGCGCAGTCCAATTACCTGCGGGGTAATCGACGCCGTGACCTCATTGGCGATGATGGCCTGGTCTCAAATCAAGGAGATCAGATGATGAAAGCGCTCATTTCGGTTCGCCCGCTGCTCTGGTTCGACGCCGCGACCTGCGTCACCATGGGCGCATTGCTCGCCGCCGCGGCAAGCCCGCTATCGGGCCTGCTCGGCCTGCCGTCGGTGCTGCTCCAGTCCTGCGCGGTCCTGCTGGTCGTCTTCGCCGGCTTCGTCGCCTTCATTGCAACGCGAGGCAACCCGGCCGGCGGCACGAAGCTCATCGCCGCCGCCAACATTGCGTGGGTGGTCGCCAGCTTTGTCCTGCTCGCCGGGCCTTGGCTGACCCCGACCCTGCTCGGTACGGCCTTCATCGCCGTGCAGGCCCTGGCCGTCGCCGGCATCGCCGCAATCGAATTGGCCGCGGTTCGGGCGGTGCCCGCTTCGGCCTAGCCCGCCATCTCCACCGGCCGCTCGGTCGCGCTCGGCTCCTGGTCAGCGCGGCCGGCGCCCTCGCCGTCCAGGTTGCGGCCGACGAACTCCCAGTTGACGATCTTGGTCAGGACCTCCTCCGCATAGCGCGGGCGCTCGTTGCGATAGTCGATGTAATAAGCATGCTCCCACAGGTCGAGCGTCAGCAGCGGCACCATGCCGTCATAGACCAATGGCGTATCGGCATCGTGCAGCGAGGTGACCTCGAGCTTGTCGCGGTTGAGCACGAGCCAGGCCCAGCCGTTGGAGAAATGGCCAACCGCCTCGTCCTGCAGCTTCTTCAGGAGCGCCTCGGCGCCGCCGAAGCCCTCCTCGATCAATTGCTTCAGCCTGCCGCTTGGCTGCTGGCCCTCGGCGGGGGCCAGGCATTGCCAGAAGAAGCTGTGGTTCCAAAGCTGTGCGGATTGGTTGAACAGGCCCTTGTCACCGCGTTCGGCGGCGGTGCGCACGACTTCGACCAGGCGCATTTCGCCGTCCTTGCGCCCGGCGAGCAGCTTGTTGGTCTTGTCGACATAGGCCTTGTGGTGCTTGCCGTGATGATAGTCGAGCGTCTCGGCGGACATGACGGGCTGCAGCGCATCGCGGCGATACGGAAGATCGGGCAGCTGGAATGGCATGACAGGTTCCTTGCGTTGAAGGTGCTCCCGACCAACGAAATGGGAACGCATCCGCTCCTCTTCCAGCCGCACAAATGCTTGCGGACAGCCCTTTCGCAGGCGTAACCAGCCTGGCGACAGGACAAAGGGGATCTCAAAAATGGGGAAGCTACTCGAAAACCTCTACATGACGTTGGCCATCGGCCTGATCCTGGCCGCTCTGCTGATGCTTGAGCCAAGCTATGCCAACGCGCCCGGCGCCGCCGATCTCGGCATCGGCATCTTCCAGTGGCTGCACGTCTTTTTCGGGATCACCTGGATCGGGCTGCTTTATTATTTCAACTTCGTGCAGATCCCGACCATGCCCACCATCCCGGCAGAGCTGAAGCCGGGCGTGTCGAAATATATCGCGCCGAGCGCACTCTTCTATTTTCGCTGGGGTGCCGCCTTCACGGTGCTGACCGGCCTGATCCTCGCCTATCTTTATGACGAGCTCATTCCGGCGATCACGCTGCAGGAATCGGCACGGCTGATCGGCATCGGCGCCTGGCTGGCGCTGATCATGGCCTTCAACGTCTGGTTCATCATCTGGCCGAACCAGAAGAAGGCGCTGGGCCTGGTGCAAGCCGACGATGCGGCCAAGGCGAAAGCCGCCCGAACGGCGATGCTGGCGAGCCGCACCAACGTCCTGCTGTCGATCCCGATGCTGCTGGCGATGACCAACTATCGCTAGCAGCCGGCCGGCCTATTTGCGGATGACCTGGTAGCGCTCCAGGTCCCGCGTGGGTTCGTCCCAGTCGGGGGCGAGCTCATGCGCCTTCTTGTAGTCGTAATAGGCCTGGCGGATATTGCCGTTGCGCTCGTGCAGCACTCCGCGGCTGTAATAGGCCAGGGCCTGGTCTTTGGTGTTGAGCGCCAGCGCCTTTTGGATCCACGGCATGACCGACGTGTCATTCTCGTTCTTCTGGAGATGCGAGATCGCCATGTTCAGATAGGCCTCCGGGTTCGACTCGTCGGTCGCCATTGCCCGGCTAAAGTCGCGCTCCGCCTGCGAATAATTGCGGTTGCGCATGTAGAGGACGCCGCGATTGACGAGCGTGGCCGCCCGGTTGGGAGGGTCAAGGCCCTCCTGCTCCAGCGCCACGTTGCAATGATAGATGGCGTTGCGGTCGTAGTCGCGGCCCTCGGCGGCCTGCCAGCAGTCCCTGGCGGCACTATTGCCCAATGACAAAGTGGACGCCCCTGCCGGCATCATCGCCGTCACGCCGGCAAGTCCGGCGACGGCGGCGGTGAAAAGAGCTTTCATCGAAACCTCCTCTCATTTTCAGCAATGCAATATTACGCCTTTCGGGCGGGAGATTCACGCCCCTTTTCGACGAAACGGCCAACGTCAGCCGGCGGCGGCGTCAAGCAGCTTGTGGCGCTTCAAGGCATGACGCAGCTGGTCGTAGCTAAGGCCCAGCGCCGCCGCCGTGGCGCGCTGGTTGAACCGGCTGCGGTTGAGGGCGTCCTCGAGCAGGGCGCGCTCGTAAGCCGACACCGCGCCGCGGAAATCGTTCGTCTCCGCGACTGGCGCCGACGGCGAACCGCCGATCGGCTCCGGCTGGGACTCGGCATGCGGCTGGGTCGGCCGGTCGATCGGCTCCACATGTACCACCTCGCCCTTCGCCGGCGCCCAGGGCGACTTGAACGGATCGAACTGTATCGAGTCGATTGGCCGTTCCGGGTCCTCGGCTCGGTACACCGCGCGCTCCACGGCGTTCCGGAGCTCGCGCACATTGCCGGGCCAGGGATAGGCTTCCAGCTCGGCCTGCGCGCGGGGCGAAAAGCCGGGCCAGTTCGGCCAGTCGAGCTCCACCGCCATGCGCCGGCCGAAATGCTCGGCGAGCAGCGGAATGTCGCCCGATCGTGCCCGCAGCGGCGGCAGCGTGACGACCTCGAACGACAGGCGGTCGAGCAGGTCGGCGCGGAAGCGGCCTTCCTCGACCAGCCTCGGCAGATGCTCGTTGGTGGCCGCGACGATGCGGACGTCGACCTCGATCGGCTTGGATGCGCCGATGCGCGTCACCTCGCCATATTCGACCGCGCGGAGCAGCCGGTCCTGCGCCGGTGACGACAGGGTCGCCAGCTCGTCGAGGAACAGGGTCCCGCCGTCGGCTTCCTCGAAGCGGCCGTGCCGGGTCTTGGCGGCGCCGGTGAAGCTCCCCGCCTCATGGCCGAACAGCTCGGCTTCGATCAAATTCTCCGGCATGGCCGCGCAGTTCATCGTGATCAGCGGCCCGGACCAGCGCGAGGACAGGTGGTGCAGGCGCTCGGCAATCAGCTCCTTGCCGGTGCCGCGCTCGCCGATCACCAGCACCGGGCGATTGAGGGGCGCGGCGCGGCTCGCCCGCTCGACGGCGTCAAGAAAGGCCAGGCTTGACCCGACAAACTGATTGGCCCGCTCCATGTCCGACTAGTTGGTGGTTTTCCCCACCCTTTGGCAAGATGTTTCGTTCAGAAAAGTGCCGGAAAACTGCGTTTTTATGTCATTTCTCGCCTTTCTGTCACACTGGCACAAAACTTGTATAAGATTTGGCAATAGGCCTGACGAAGTGCACGGAGTGCAGAATGGGTATTTTTTCCCGGACGCGGGACATTTTCGCAGCCAATTTCACCGAGCTGCTCGACCGGGCGGAGGATCCGGCCCGGATGATCCGCATGATCATCCTCGAAATGGAAGAGACGCTGGTCGAGGTCCGCGCGTCGGCCGCGCGTTCGATTGCCGACGGCAAGGAAATGCGCCGGGCGATCACCCGCCTCGACGAATTGCAGAAGAGCTGGACCGAGAAGGCCGAACTGGCGCTCAGCAAGGATCGCGAGGACTTGGCCAAGGCGGCGCTGATGGAGCGGCAGAAGGCGGCCGACATGGCCGAAGGCCTGCGCGCCGAGATCGCGACGATTGAGGAAACGCTCAAGGGTTATGAGGCGGATATCGCCAAGCTTCAGGGCAAGCTGCGCGAGGCCCGCGCCCGCCAGAACGCGATTGCCAACCGGATCGAGAGCGCAGTGACCCGAGCCAAGGCGCGCGAGCTGCTCAACGGGGGCCGCACGGAAGACGCCTTTTCCCGTTTCGAGGTGCTGGAGCGTCGCGCCGACTTCGCCGAGGGCCGCGCCGATGCGCTCGGCATGACCGGGCCGAAGAGCCTGGAAGAGGAAATCGCGGAACTGAAGGCGTCGGAGAAAGTCGATGCCGAGCTGGAGGCGCTGAAGGCGTCGCTCAAGGCCAAGGGGGCTTAAGTGGAAGAGGTTCTTGTACCTGCTATTGCCGTCATCGTCCTGTTCATTGGCCTGCCATGGCTGGTGTTCCACTACATCACCAAGTGGAAGACCGCGGCGACTCTGACCAGCGGTGACGAGAAGCTCCTGGACGAGTTGCATGACGCCGCCCGCCGGCTCGACGACCGGCTCTGCACGATCGAGCGGATCATGACCGCGGAGAACCCCGACTGGCGCCAGCAGTGCCTGCCCGAGCAGCGCGGCGAACGGCTGCTGATCGATGGAGAGTAAGCCCATGTCCACCCAGCCGCCGAGCCGGACCAAATTCTACCTCGACAAGAAGAACGGGAAGGTGATGGGCGTCTGCGCCGGCATCGCCGACTACACGGGCTTCGATGTCACTTTGGTGCGGATCATGATGATCGCCGCGATCCTGATGGGCGGCGGCGCCCTGATCCCGGTCTACTTCGTCGCCGGCTGGATCGCCGACGACAAGCCACGCGAGCTGGCGATTGAAGACCGGGAGCATCAGAAGTTCTGGCAGGGCGTTCGCCAGTCGCCGGCGCGCAGCGCGCGCGACATCCGCAGCCGCATGCGTGACATCGACCGGCGCCTGGCCGATATCGAAAGCTATGTGACCACCGAGAACCGCTCGCTCGCCCGCGAGATCGAGCAGCTGCGCTAACGCCGCAGGGGGAGTTTGGATGGGTTTTGGTAGTCCCGCCTTCGTCATCACGATCGTCGCCATTGCGATGGTGGCCTGGGTGATCACGACGGCGATCCGCGCCAGGCACGGCTATCCGCTGTCGGACGACTGGGGAAATCCGGTCCACCCGGTCAGGCATAATGACGAAGAGACCAAGGCGCTGGCGTCCGAGAACAAGGAGCTGAAGGAAACGGTTTCGCGCCTCGAGGAACGCCTCAAGGTGCTGGAGCGCATCGCGACCGACCCGTCGCGGCAGCTCTCCGACGAAATCGATCGACTGCGCTGATCAAGGGAAGGAAGAAGCAATGGATCCGGAAGTTGCCCAGGTCTTCAATTTCGTGATGCAGGTCATGCCTTGGGCCACGGCGATCGTCGGCATCACCGTCGGTGGCTGGGTGTTCACGACCTGGCTGAAAATCAAGAACGGCTATCCGCTGGAAACCAGTTGGGGTCGCCCACTGCATCCGTCGACCGACAATGAGGCCAAGGAGCGGATCAAGCTGCTGACCGGCGAAAACGCTCAGCTGCGCGCCGAGCTGGGCTCGGTCAAGGACCGGATGGAGACGATCGAGCGGATCATCACCGACCAGCCGCACCGGCTGGCGCAGGAGATCGATTCGCTGTCGCTGATCGACGGAGGGAAGAAGTAATGGGCCCGGGCGAGGTCTTCATCGCCTTCATCGTCATCGGCATGCCGGTGCTGCTGCTGCTGGCAATCGCCAACCGCTGGTTCAAGCTGAAGGAAAAGAAACTGGAGGTCGAGGCCGCAGGCGCCATCGAGAAGGCCGCGCAATATGCCGCCAGCAATGCCGAGCTCGAGGCGCGGGTCCGCGTGCTGGAGAAGATCGTCACCGACGGCGGCATGGAAACCGCCGCCCAGATCGAGGCGCTGCGCGACATTCCCCCTGCCCGCCCCAAGGCGTCTGACAAGCCCGCGCTCACGGAGACCAAGCAATGAACCCGTTTGAAATGGTCGCCGTCATCGTCGTGGCGGTTATGCTGGCCAGCGTCCTCAGGGCCAAGTACGGCCACAGCCGCCATCGCCGTGGCGACAATGCGTTATCGGCGGAGGAGCATGCCGAGACGCTTCGGCTGCGCGAGGAAGTCAAAGCGCTGAAGGAGCGCATTCACGTGCTTGAGCGCATCACCGTCGAGAAGGAAGACACGCTGTCGCGCCAGATCGAGGAACTGCGCGACCGGTGACATGGAGCACGCAGCGCATTATCTCGCGCCCGTGACCGCCCTTCCTTCCATTTCCGACACGTTTGCCGATTACCAGCTGCTCGACGGCGAGGACCGCTATCGCCTCCTGATCGAGCTCGGGCGCATGCTCGAGCCGATGCCGGATGCGCTCAAGACCGACGCCACCAAGGTCCGCGGCTGCTCGTCCTCGACCTGGGTCTATCCGACCCGGCTGGAGGACGGCCGACTGCACTTCCTCGCCGACAGCAATGCCGCCATCACCAAGGGCATCGTCGCCCTGATCCTGTCGGCCGTCCAGGACCGGCAACCGGATGAAATTGTCACGCTCGATCTCTTCAAGGAGCTCGAACCGTTCGACCTCAAGCGCGAATTGAGCTCCAACCGGACGCAGGGCGTGCCCAACATGATCGCGCTCATCCAGGAAACCGCCCGGCGGCTGGCGGCGTGAGCAGGCCTGTGACTCCGGAGGCCGACGCTGCCACGCGTTCGGGGTTCGACCCTGCCCGCTTCTTCGAGCTGGCGCGCAAGGTGGGGCATGGCCGCGCACTCGGCGTCGAGTTCCGCGGCGCGGGCGAGGATTGGGCCGAACTGGCCCTGCCCTGGCGGCCGGAGCTGGTCGGCCGGCCCGAAAGCGGCATTCTCGCTTCCGGGGCGATCGTCAGCCTGATCGACACGGCGTCCGGCACCTCGGTCTGGTGCAAGCTCGGCCATTTCCAGCCGATCGTGACGCTCGACCTAAGGCTCGACTATTTGCGCCCCGCCATCGAGGGCGAGACCGTCATCGCCCGCTGCCAGTGCTACAAGCTGACGAAATCGATCGGCTTCGTCCGCGGCGTCGCCCATGGGAGCGACCCGGAGCGGCCGATCGCCCACAGCGCGGCCACCTTCATGCTCAATCCTTGAACGCGGCTTCCTTGCGCTCCTCGACCTTCTTCAGCAGGTCATAGGCGGCCTGGATCTCGCGGAAGCGCTGCTCGGCTTCCTTGTCGCCTTGCTTGAGGTCCGGGTGATGCTCCTTGGCCAACCGGCGGTAGGCGGTTCTCACCGTCTTGTAGTCGGCATCGCTGTCGAGCCCGAGCACGTCCAGCGCCCGCATCTCGTCGCGGCTGCGGCTGCCGTCGCCCGGCCCGCCCCAGTGGTAGTGCGCCGACTGGCGGTAGGCGGAGGCGCCGGCCTGCTCCTCGCGCTCGCGGGCCGCCTTCTGTTCCTCGTTGAGCCCTTCGAAATAATTCCAGTTCTTGTTGTACTCCGCCGCGTGGCTCTCGCAGAAATACCAGCGCTCGCGGCTGTTGGGCGACTTGGGCGCCGGCCGGTCGCCCGGCAGGTTGCAGCCGACGCGGTCGCACAGGCGCACGCGCGCGGCTTCGCGGCCCTTGGCGCCATACGGCCGCCAGCGCGGGAAGCCCCAGTCGTCGGATCTCTTTTGCTTGGCCATTTGGAGTCCAGACTAGCCCAGGCACCTTAGGCTCGTCACCCTGAACTTGTTTCAGGGTCCATTTCGCCGAGCGCGGTGCGGTTCGAGGATGGATGCTGAAACAAGTTCAGCATGACGAAAAACACGAAAGGAAAATGCCAGGGGACCTGTAAGCCGGGTTCTGTACTCCCCCCGAGCGTTACAGGGAGAGCGGCGACCATTCCTCTAGGACGGAGGTTGCCCTCCGCCTCCAGCGACCAACCCGGGCGACGAGGCGGAACTGCCCCATATGCCGCCCCTATTCGGTCTTGCACCCGGTGGGGTTTACCGTGCCGGCCCTGTCGCCAGGACCGCGGTGCGCTCTTGCCGCACCCTTTCGACCTTACCCGTCCGAAGCCGGGCGGATTGCTTTCTGTGGCACTATCCCTGACTCCCGAAGGAGCCGCCGGGCGTTACCCGGCACCGTTGTTCCGTGGAGCCCGGACTTTCCTCGCCCCGCTTGCGCGAGCCGCGGCCGCCCGGTCCCCTGGCAAGAAGCAACATAAGGAGAGTTGCATCATTTTTCGAGTCAGTGGCTCCAGAGCGTCAGCCTTGGATGGAAAGCGGACTCTAAGCTGCTAGATTGTCGACGGGCAACGGAGGATAGACATGACCCAGTCAATCGCAACCATCGCTATCATCCTCGGCTTTCTGATCTGCATCGCTGCGGCGCTTATCCTCGCCTTCAAGTCCAAATCGGAGACGCCTGACGCGTAGTCGCCAATGTCCGAGTCATTGCTCGCGCATGCCCCGGCATGCGTTGCGCTACGACTACTGCGGCCTTGGCAGCAGCAGGGCCAGCAGCTTCGCCCGGCACTCGCCGTCGATGATGCCGTCGATGCGATCCGGCCGGAACCGCCGCTGGAAGGCGATCACCGCCTTCTGCGTGTCGGTGACGTCGTAGCCGAACCGCTCCAGCGCCAGCAGGAATCCCGCGTCGGTCCAGAACGGGTCCATCAGGTCGCGGGTCGGGCTCGGCAGCGCCAGCCGGCGCTTGGCGAAGGCGCTCCACGGGAACAGCTCGCCGGGATCCTCCTTGCGCCCTGGGGCGACGTCGCTGTGGCCGACGACATTGCCGCGGCTGATGCCGTGCCGTTCCTTGATGTCGGAGACGAGCGGAATGAGGGCCGCGACCTGCTCGTCGGGGAACGGGCGGTAGCCGAACTCATGCCCGGGATTGACGATCTCGATGCCGACGCTGGCGCTGTTCACATCGGTCACCCCGCGCCAATAGCTCTTGCCGGCGTGCCAGGCGCGCTTGGTCTCGTCGACCAGCCGGTACACCGTCCCGTCCTCGTCGACGCAATAATGGGCCGATACCTTCGCTTCCGGCGAGGTCATGCGGTCGAGCGCGCCCTGGCAGTCGGGCATGCCGGTGTAGTGGAGGACGATCATCGACACCGGCAGCGCCCGCTCGTCGAAATTGGGCGAATGGCAATCGACGAAGTGCATGGCGCGCATGGCGCACTTTTAGCGGCGGATCGTCAAGCCCTCAGGCAAGAAAGCCCCTCCCCTCGATGGGGAGGGGTTGGGGTGGGGTGATAGTCGTCAAAGGACGTATGCTTCCCCGGCGACACCCCCACCTAACCTCCCCCATCAAGGGGGAGGGAAAATCAGGCGACGCGGGTTTCACGGCGATCGGCCTTGTCGCCGCCGGCCAGGCGATACAGGCCGCGGGTCTCGCGGCACGCGGCCAGCCGCTTGGTCTGGCCGATTACGGTCTCACCGGCGCCAAGCATCAGGACTCCGTCGCTGGCCATCGCCGACGCCAGGCGATCGAATGCCAGCGTCCGTTTCTCGCTG
>DATFEO010000112.1:0-5369 GCA_035250985.1 Sphingomicrobium sp.
CACTGATTGCGGCCTGCGACGCCTTCACTCGCGCGGCATTCGCCGCATCCGCCTGGCGGGCCCGTTCGGCCGCGGCGCTGTAATTGGCTTGCGTTGCGAGGTGCGCGGCTCGCTCACCGGCGAGAACTTCGGCGTAATGGCTGGCCTTCGCCTTCCAGCGATTGCGGTCCTGGACCAGAAGCGCCAGCAGCATGAGGCAGCCGGCGCCAATTACGAGCTTCAGCGTCAATCGGCCGGGAAGCGGAATCACTGCTCGCCCTCTGCCTCGAGGCTGACGCCGTCGCGCCCGGCCGATCCCTTGAACCGGCCGACTGGACCGCCAACCAGCAGGCCGACGATGACCGCGCTCATGGCGGCGATAAAGCCGCCCAACGCGCAGCCGAAGATAATGACGATCGTATGCTCTTCGGCATCGCTCCAGCCGCCCCACATCAGCAGGCCGACCATCACAATGGCGGCGAGCCCACAGAAGATGCCGGCGGCGGCGGCGAGCCAGCCATAGATCAGCCGCTGGCCTTCGGCGAACGAGCTTGGAGGCGGAAAAGGCCAGTGGTTCATTCGGCAGTTCTGTTCGAACCCATACGGCTCGCAAGCCAGCCGTAAAGGAAAGCCTCATTGGCGGGCCGGCGTTCGGCTAGCCGGAGGTAGCGCTCGCCCTGCAGCGCCTCGAGCGCGCGCAGCAGCACCGTTTCGCCAGTTACGCCGCGGATTTTGAAAAAGGCATCGAGCGCGGACAGCGTCCGCGGTCCGATCCGGCCATCGGGAACAAGATCGGGATAGTCCCGGCCATTGCGGTTGAGCGCGGTCAGCGACCGCTGCAGGAAGGTGGCGGCGACCGCTGGGCCCATGTTGGCGCCGGTATCGAAGAGCTCGGCAGCAACTTGCCGGGACCGGTCAGCAATTTGGTCGAATTTCGGACGCAGCCAGTAGAGCCGGCGGTAGATGGCGGCGGCCTCATCGCGCGGCAGCTGCGCCATTGCCCCGGCATAGCCGTGCGCCCGCGCCACCGCTTCGCTGATCCCGAACTTCGTCGGCCCGCCGCGGTCGGCGGGATGGCTCACATAGCCGCCTTCGCGTTCAATGAGCTCATCGATCAGGCTGTCGACGTCCATAAAGCACCTCCGAGTCGTGGAGGTTATTAACCCGTTTGGTTATTTGTAGGAAAGCCTTTTTTACCTTGAAGTGGTTGCTGCCAGCAGCCGCGCCGTCATCGCCTCGCAATCGGCGCCCGCGAATGGGAACGCGCCCTCCAGCGCAGAGCGAACGTCCGGCTCAAGCGCCTGCTGCAGCTTTCGGCGGGCTCGCAGTAGCCGGGTCTTGACCGTCGCCGGCGTGATCCCGAGCGTCTCGCCCGTTTCCTCGACGCTCATGCCTTCGATTTCGCGAAGGACGAAGACCGTGCGAAAGGCTGGCGGCAGGCCGGCGACCGCCTGCTCGATCATCGCGCGCAGCTGCTTGGCGGCGACAGCGGCATCAGGCCGGGGCGGCTGGGAGCCGCGCATCAGTTTTTCACGATATTCGTCGAGCGCTGCCACACCCCGGCCTTCGAGCCGTGCCCGGCGGCGCGCGGCGGCGCGCAGGCGGCCGAGGGCCTCGTTGACGACGATTCGGGTCAGCCAGGTCGATAGCGACGACTGGCCGGCAAAGCCGCCGAGCGCTGCGAATGCCTTGAGATAGGCTGCCTGCACTGCTTCCTCGGCTTCGCTGCGATCCTTGAGGATGCTCCAGGCCGCGCGGAAGAGCCGCTGGTTGTTGGTTCCGGTCAGCTCCCGGATTGCCGCCGGATCGCGTGCGGCGCACCGCTTGGCGAGCGCGAGGTCGCGCTCCCAGCCTGCCGTACCGACAGCGTCCTGCGCCTTGCTCGCCATCAGCCTCCGACTTTCAACACACCGGTCATCGCCGGGTGATACTTGCAATAGAAGGCGAACGCGCCCTTGGCACGCATCACCGTCTTTGCCCGGGAATTGGGCGGCAGGTCGACATTGAAGCTGCCATTGCGTGCGGTCGCACTGTGCCGGAACATGTCCTTGTTCACCCAGATGATCGTATCGCCGGGCCTCACTGCGGCGGGTACCGGACTGAACTTCATCTTGTCGATCACGACGACATGCGTACGCGGTGCTGCACTGGCGGGCATGGGCAGCAGCAGCACCGCGAGGCCGGCGATAAGGGGGCGCATCGACCGGCCTATTTCAGAGACGATTCAAGATGCTCGGCGTGCGCCTGGTGCTGGCCGAACAAGGTCAGGCCGGTCTCGAGCAGGCCCTTCAGCTCGGCATTGTCGGCCGAGGGGATCAGCGTGTCCTTGAGCGCGCCGTTGACCGTGCGGTGGAAGGCGGCTTCATTCGCGGCATAGGCCCGGTCGAAGGCGGCGCCGTCCAATGCCGCGAGCTTCGCCTCGGTTTCCTTCGCCTGCCTGGCGAGCGCCTGGCTGGTGGCATTGTCGGCCGGCGTCACCTTGAGCTTCTTGACCAGCGCAAGCGCCTTGTCGTTCACCGCTTCGTGATCCCGCAGCATGACCTCGGCGAAAGCGCGGACCTCGGCGTTCCTGCTCTTCGTAAGCGCCTGCTTCGCCGCCGCCGCGTCGAGTGCGCCGGCAGTATAGGCGATATGGGCGATCTCGGCATCGCTCGGTCCCGCGGCGGCAATCAGTGGCGCCGCACCGAGGGCAGCGAGCGTGGCGGCGGCAAGTAGACGCGCGCGTCGGGTCATGGCATTCCTCCTTGGCTTTCGGAGGGCTCCTGCCCTCCCGCATGCCCTTTGGATGCCAGCTCAGATGAAAGGTTCCCGCCCGGTGCGTTCGCGTCTCCTGCCCTTGTTCGCTGCCCTTTCGCTCGCTGCCGCCGCCGCGCCGGCGGACGCTGCCCTCAGCCGGCAGGAGCGGGCGATGGTCGCCTTGGTCGATTCCGAACAGCAGCGTACGCTTGGCATGCTCGAAAGGTGGGTCAACCAGAACAGCGGCTCGCTGAACATCGAAGGCGTCACAAAGGTCGGCGAGATGTTGCGCGCCGAGCTCGAGCCCCTGGGTTTCACCGTCCAATGGGTCGACATGCGCGCGACCGGCCGCGCTGGCCACATCGTCGCCACGCATAAGGGCAGCGGCCGGGGCCGGCGCATGCTGCTGATCGGCCATCTCGATACGGTGTTCGAGCCGGACTCGCCCTTCCAGCGCTGGACGCGGAAGGGCGACGAGGGCGAAGGACCGGGCGCTGGGGACGACAAGGGCGGCATGGCGGTGATGATCGCTGCCTTGCGGGCGATGCAGGCCGCCGGGACCCTGAAGGACGCTGACATCATGGTCGTCCTCACTGGCGACGAGGAAGATCCTGGCAACCCGATCGATGTCGCCCGCCGCGACCTGGTCGCCGCCGGCCAATGGGCGGATGTCGCGCTCGATTATGAAGGGCTGGTTCGGGACGGCGGCAAGGACATGGGCTCGATCGCCCGGCGCAGCTCGGGCAGCTGGACGGTGACCGTCAAGGCCAGGACCGGCCATAGCAGCGGCGTCTTCTCCGAAGCAGCCGGCTTCGGCGCCAATTACGAACTCGCCCGCATCCTCGACGAATTCCGGCGCGAGCTGCGCGAGGACAAGCTGACCTATAATGTCGGCCTCGTCGGCGGCGGCACCAGCGCCACGCTCGACGAGGGCCGGATTCGCCTCAACGCAACCGGCAAGACCAACATCATCGCCGAGACCGCCGTCGCCCGCGGCGACCTGCGCGCCATCGACCAGGCCCAGATCGACCGGACTCAGGCGAAGATGCGGGCGGTCGTCGCCAGGTCGTTGCCCGGCGCCAGCGCGACGATCGCCTTCGATACGGACGGCTACCCGCCGATGGCCGAGAAGCCGGGCAGCCGCGCCCTGCTCGGCAAATTGAATGAGGTGAACAGCGACCTCGGCCTGGCGCAGATGGAACCGCTCGACCCGGTTAAGCGCGGCGCCGCCGACATCAGCTTCGTCGCCAAGGACGTCGAGGGCGGGATCAACGGCCTCGGCCCGGACAGCCGCGGCGACCATGCACCCGGCGAAGCAGTCAACATTCCCTCCATCTGGCGCCAAGCCAAGCGCGCCGCCATCCTGATGAGCCGGCTGGCGAACGAGCCCCGTTAGCGCGGCGCGGGCGATGAAGCACTTCATCAACCGCGACCTGCTCGCTCCCAATGTGCTGACTGTGCCGGTCGACCCCGCCATCGTCGATGAGTTCGCAGGCCTTGCCGCCGATTACAGCGACCGGACCCGCTACCATGTCGCCAGCCCACCCTGGAGCAGCGACATCGTCTGGGTCTCGGCCCATGACGAGGAGACCTTCGCGCGCTTCCAGTCCGCCTTCGACCGGCTTGGCGTCGCCACGCATGTCGAGCCCTACCTCGACCTCGACCGCGGCGTCCGCCTCTATTGCGGGTTCCTGGTCATCCGCAGCCGTTGCGCCGCGGCCAACTTCCACTGCGACTGGGAGAAGACCAACAACGAGGCCTTCACCCTGATCACGCCGATCGGCAGCGAGCACGAGGACTTCGGCCTGCTCTATCGCCGGCTCGACGGCGAAACGGCCGAATATGCCTATCGCCGCGGCGAGGCGATCATCCTCGGCGATCATTTCAGCCATTCGACCAGGCCCGGGGCGAGCCCCGAGCCGGTCGCGCTCCTGTCCTTCACGTTCGGCACGGACCGCATGGAACATTGGGACAAGATTGCGCTTACCGCCGGCCGCCAGAGCGACTTGTTCCGGCTTCCCGACGGGCGATTCCAGCGCCGCTAGGCAACGCCTATTTGTACATGCCTTCGCGCAAGTTGATGCCGTGCTCCAGCCAGGCCTTGAGGGCGCACAGCATCTGCGACCAGCCCTGGCAATTGCCGTAGCTCGCCTCGAGCGCGCCCTGGTTCTCGCGCCACCCCTCCTCCCGGATCTCCACCAAAGTGCGCTCGCCGCCCTCGAGCGCGGAAAAGCTCATGGTCACCGTCGTCTTGTACGGCGCGGTCGCCATTTCGGGACGGCTGGCGCCCTCGAGGTTGGGCGGTTCGCCTTCGCTGGCATCCCATTTGAGCACGATTTTCTCGTCGGGCACGACTTCGACCACTTCGACCGGGAAGGCGCCCGGAAAATCGTGGAAGTCCCAGGTGACGGTCGCCCCGGTTTCGAGCCGGCCCTGGGCGCCGCCGGTCGTGAAATATTGCGACAATTGCTTCGGGTCGGCGACGGCTTCGAACACCTCGTGCACCGGCTTGGCGATGCGCGCGGCGACTCTGAACTTCAGGTCCATGGCGATTTCTCCTTGATGCGGCGTCCTATATGTTATATTTCTATAACATGTCAAATTCGGATCAGTTTGATCGCGTCTTCAAGGCCCTCGGCCATCAGGTCCGGCGC
>DATFEO010000114.1:0-15067 GCA_035250985.1 Sphingomicrobium sp.
CATTAAGATGATCGACGACAGCTGGAAGGCGCCGGCACACCCGGAGACGTCCGATCCGCCTGTAACCAGACTCTGAGTTTCTCCCGACCTGTCAAAAAGAGGAATTTCGAATGCGGCTCAGCATCGTTGCATCATTGTCCCTGCTTGTCGCCGCCGGCGCGCTGGCTGCGCCCCTGTCGAAACAGGCTGCGCTCAAGATCATGCACGAGCGTCACGAAGGCATGGAGGCGGTCGGCAAGACCAACAAGGTGCTGCGGCGCGAAATCACGGCCGATGCTCCGAACATTTCCAGGGTTCGAGCGTCCGCGAAGAGCATGGCCAGCCTCGCCGGCCAAGCATCGAAATGGTTTCCGGAGGGCACTGGCCCGGAGGTCGGCAAGACCGGAGCGAAGCCGGAAATCTGGCAGAGGCCGGCCGATTTCTCCGCCAAGGTCCGCGATTTCCAGGCAGCGTCGAAGGCCCTTCATCAGGGCGCCGCACGCGGTGACATGGCCGCCGTGAAGGCGAGCTACGGGCAGCTCGGCAAGACCTGCAAGGCCTGTCACGACACGTACCGCACGGAGCACCATTGAGAACGCCCATGAAGGCTCCGGTCTGGGATCTGCCGATCCGGCTGTTTCACTGGACCCTTGTGGCCTTGATCGCCTTCAGCTGGTGGTCGGCCGAAGAGGAGCAGCTCGAGTGGCACATCTGGTCGGGAATCGCCGTCCTGTCGCTTCTCGTCTTTCGAATCCTGTGGGGATTCGTCGGAAGCTCGACCGCACGGTTCGCCAATTTTGTCCGCGGGCCCCGCGCGATCTTTGATTATCTGCGCGACATGAAAGGCTGGCGTCCCATCGGCCATTCGCCGCTAGGAGCTCTTAGCGTCCTCCTCATGCTCGCAGCCATCGCCGTCCAGGTCGGGCTCGGCCTGTTCGCCGCTGACGATGATGGATTCTATGAAGGCCCCTTGGCCCGTCTCGTTAGCTTCGACCTCTCCGAGCAACTTACGGAGCTGCACGAGGACTGGTTCAACGTCATCCTCGTTCTTATCGGCCTGCACATCGCTGCGGTCCTTTTTTATCGGCTCGCCCTAGGCAAAAGGCTGATCCGCCCAATGCTGACCGGCCGGGGCTCCGTCGAGGAAGATATCGAGCCAATGCGTCCGGGAAAGACCTGGGTGGCCGTGCTTTGCCTCCTGATTGCGATCGGCATCGGCCGATGGGTTCTTGCCGGCGCGCCCCCCTTCGGGGCTTGATCACGCGCTTGCCGAGCGCCACATCCCGCTCATGCTGATCGAAACCGAGCTGACGCCCAACCCGGCGACGCGCAAGTTCCTGCCCGGCCAGACCGTCATGGATGCGGGCAGCCGAGACTTCCCCAATGCGGAATCCGCCGAAGCCTCGCCGCTGGCCGAAGCCTTGTTCGCCACCGGCCTTGTGGATGGCGTGTTCTTCGGCCGCGATTTCGTCTCGGTCAGCGCCGCTTCGGGCGTGCACTGGGATGCCCTCGAACCCGAAGTGCTAGGCATCCTGCTCGACCATTTTGTCAGCAGTGCCCCCTTGTTCAAGCCGGGTACCGCCGCCGGAATCGCGGTCGACGCGGACGCGCCCGCCATCGAAGAGGATCCCGCCGACGCCGACATCATCGACCAGATCAAGGAGTTGATCGACACCCGAGTCCGTCCGGCTGTCGCCCAGGATGGCGGCGACATAATCTACAAGGGCTACAAGGACGGGACCCTCTATCTCGGCATGCAGGGCGCCTGCTCGGGCTGCCCGTCGTCGGAGATCACGCTGAAGCGCGGGATCGAGACCCTGATCCGGCACTACGTGCCTGAAGTCGAGGCGATCGAAGCCGTTTAAGGCTTGCCCCGGCGGGCGGCTTATGCCCAATCTCCCAGTTTGGTTTGCGGAGCATTACCACCGTGATCCTCGCGTTCGACACGTCGACGCCTGCCTGCACCGTCGCCTTGTTCGCGGCTGACGGGCATCTGTTCTCGTCCCGCGACGAGGTTATCGGCCGCGGCCATGCCGAGCGACTGGTGCCGCTGATCGCCGAAATGCTCGCCGGGCACATGCCCTCGCAATTGCTGGTCGGCGTCGGTCCGGGCAGCTTCACGGGGCTGAGGATCGCCATTGCCGCCGCCCATGGCCTCGGTATCGGCTGGGATGTCCCGGTGCACGGCATGTCTTCCCTCGCCCTGCTCGCCGCCGGCGCGCCGGGCGAGGGGCCGGTCGCAGCGGCGCTCGCGGGCGGCCACGGCGAGCTGTTCGTGCAGCAGTTTCGTCGCGACCATTTCAAGCCGACAAGCGAATTGCTGAACCTCCCCGCAGCTGAAGCCGCGAGGGTCATTGACGCACCGCTGGTCGTAGGTACGGGCGCGGAAGCCCTTGTCGCCGCCCGCGGCCATGGCGAAGCCCAGCCCCTCCTGCCATCTGCGGCCAACGTGCTCAAGCTGCCGCCCAGGCTACGCAGCCTCGATCCCAAGCCGCTTTACGTTCGGGCTCCGGACGCGCGGCCGCGCGAGGCGGCGTAATGGCCACGGCGGAGGCTAAAGCGGTGCGGCTGGTTCCCGGCGAATCGGCCGATCTTGACGCAGTGATGGACATCATGACGTCAGCCTTCGATCCCGGTTACGGCGAGGGCTGGACCCGATCGCAATGCGCGGGAATCCTGCCGCTGTCCGGTGTCGTGCTGATGCTCGCGTGCGATGAGCAAGGCGAGACCCATGGCTTTTCGCTGCTGCGCACGGTCGCCGACGAGGCCGAGCTGTTGCTGCTGGCGGTCGCGCCCTCGGCCCAGCGCCGCGGAGTCGGCGGGTCGCTGCTCAACCATTTCATCGAGCATGCGCAACGCTGCGGTGCCCGACGCCTGCATCTTGAAGTGCGGGACGGCAACCCGGCGGTCGCCATGTATCAGGCCTTTGGTTTCAAGGCGGAAGGCCGCCGCCCCAAATATTACTCTGGCCAGGACGGCTGCCAGCACGACGCGCTGACAATGGCGCGCCGAATTTGATTATCGAAAGTTTAGCAGCAATATTCACTCGATATTGCTGCGCATGAATTGCCGGAGTAATGGACAAGAGACTGTGGAGGCGGGACGGGTCCCCACGGCCTTTCCAGCTCGGGGAAATTCATCATGGACGAAGCACAGGACGATACTCTAATCACGCTGACTGCCGACATTGTCGCGGCGCATGTCAGTAACAACAGCGTCGCCGTCAATGACCTGCCGCAACTCATTCAGAATGTGCATGGCGCGCTTTCCGGCTTGTCGGGCCGCTCGGCGCCCGAAGCGCGGCCTGAACCCAAGGTGCCGATCCGCTCGTCGATCAAGCCGGACTTTATTGTCTGCCTGGAAGACGGGAAGAAGCTGAAGATGCTGAAGCGCCACCTGATGACTCACTATCAGATGACGCCCGACCAATATCGGCAGAAATGGGGACTTGCCGCCGACTATCCGATGGTGGCGCCTAATTATGCGGAACAGAGGCGCAAGCTTGCCAAGGCGATTGGACTTGGCACCAAGCGCCGCAAAACGAGGAGCCGCTGAAAATCAGGCGCGGAGATTGCTCCGCGCCTGCCTGCGTCCTAACTAGCAGGGCATGACGCGTAAGATCGACATTGAGGCGCTGTGCGCCGACAAGGGCCTCCGGATCACCGAGCAGCGCAAAATCATCGCGCGTGTGCTCGGTGACAGCGAAGACCATCCCGACGTCGAGACACTTCATTCCCGTGCCGCCGCAATCGATCCCAATATCTCGATCGCGACCGTCTATCGGACCGTGCGCCTGTTCGAGGAAGCAGGGATTCTCGAGCGGCATGAGTTCGGCGACGGCCGCTCGCGCTACGAGGCGGCGTCGGACGCGCATCATGATCATCTGATCGACGTCGAGACCGGCAATGTCATCGAGTTCGTCGACGACGAGCTGGAGATGCTCCAGAAGCGGATCGCCGAGAAGCTCGGCTTCCGCCTCGTCGACCATCGCATGGAGCTCTATGGGGTCGCCCTCGACCGCAGCCGCTGAGCAGCCGCCTTCCCGCCTGAGGGCTTACCGCCGCCTCGCCGGCCTGCTCCTGCTTTTCGCTTTTTGCGTGCCGCCGCATCTCGTCGCGCGTACGTTCGGACGTTCCCCTTGGCCGCGCCGGTTCCTGAAATGGGTAGCCTGGAGCGCCGGAGCGGATGTGCGCGTCGACGGAGTGCCGGCGTCGCGCGGTACCCTGCTGCTCGCCAATCATGTCAGTTGGCTCGACATCCCGCTGCTCGCGGGGGCGACCGGCTGCGCCTTCGTTGCCAAGGCGGAAGTCCGGGATCATTGGTTCCTCAAATGGATCGCCGACCAGAACCAGACGATCTACATCGACCGGGCTGATCGGCGCTCGATCCACGGACAGGTCACAGCGCTCTCGGATGGCCTAAAGCGCCGACAACCGCTGGCCGTCTTTCCCGAAGGCACGGTCGGGGACGGCGGCCGCCTGCTGCCGTTCAAGCCGTCGCTTCTCTCCGCGGTCGCCCCGCCGCCCGAAGGCGTCGTCATCCGTCCGGCGGCGATCGACTATGGTGCGGCAGCGACAGTCATCGGCTGGGGCACGGGCGAGCCCGGCCTCAAGAACTTCTTTCGCGTGCTTGGGCGCAAGGGCCGGATGCCCGTCACCGTCCACTTGCTTGGCGCCATCCCACCCGATCCGGACCGCAAGGTGCTGGCGCGATCGGCCCACGACGCTATCGCAGCGGCGCTCGCGCCTTCCGGTATGGCCCCGGCTCGCGTATAGGCCCCGCCGAACATGACGAATTCCCCAAAAACATTTCGAGTCAAAAGCTTCGGCTGCCAGATGAACGTCTATGACGGCGAGCGCATGGCTGAACTGCTGGGCGCCGAAGGTCTCACCGCCGCAGACGAGGGCGAGGACGCCGACCTTGTCGTCCTCAACACTTGCCACATCCGCGAGAAGGCGGCGGAAAGGGCCTACTCGGACATCGGCCGGCTGAAGCGCGAGGACGGCTCGCGGCCGATGATTGCGCTGGCCGGCTGCGTTGCCCAGGCCGAAGGCGCCGAGGCGACAGCTCGCTCACAGATGATTGACATCGTCGTCGGCCCGCAGGCCTTTCACCGCCTGCCGAAACTGGTCGCCGAGGCCGCGAAAGGTGCGCGTCCGGTCGACACGGACATGCCGGCGATCAGCAAGTTCGGTGCGCTGCCCTCCCGCCGAAAGGCGAGGCCGAGTGCGTTCCTCACCGTCCAGGAAGGCTGCGACAAGTTCTGCACCTATTGCGTCGTCCCCTACACCCGTGGGGCAGAGGTCAGCCGGCCGTTTGCCGAAATCGAAGCGGAGGCGCATGCGCTGGTCGAGGGCGGGGCTCGCGAGATCACCTTGCTCGGCCAGAACGTCAATGCGTGGGCCGGCACCTGCGGCGGGCTGGACGGACTGATTCGCGTGCTGGCCAGGATCGATGGCCTTGAGCGCATCCGTTACACGACCAGCCACCCAGCCGACATGACGGATGAGTTGATCGCGGCGCATGGCGAGGTCGAGAAGCTGATGCCGTACCTGCACCTTCCGGTGCAGTCGGGCAGCGACCGCATCCTCAAGGCAATGAACCGCAGCCACACCGCTGAATCCTATTTGCGGACCATCGAAAAAGTGCGCGCCGCGCGGTCCGACATTGCCATTTCGGGCGATTTCATCGTCGGCTTCCCCGGTGAAAGCCACGAAGATTTCACGCGGACATTGTCCATCGTCGACGAGGTCGGTTACGCCTCGGCTTATTCGTTCAAATATAGCGCCAGGCCGGGAACTCCGGCGGCGGTCATGGGGGACCAGATTTTACGGGAAGTGATGGAGGAGCGGCTGGCTCAGCTGCAAGAACGGATCGTAGCGCACCAGCTTGCGTTCAACCGCTCGAAAGTGGGCATCGACACACAGATCCTGATCGACCGCAAGGGACGTGGACCCGGCCAGATGGTCGGCAAGTCGCCATGGCTCCAGTCGGTGCATCTCGAGACTTCGGCACCGATCGGGGCTATGCTCGATGTCACACTCACCAGCGCCGGGCCGAATAGCCTGGGCGGCGCGCTTCGCACCGCGGCAGCCGCCTGATGGCCAAGCGCGACCTCGCCGCTGTCCCCGATCGCGCCCGGCTAGAGCTGGAGTTTGAGCAGCCGTATCTGCTCGGACCCTTGTTCGGCGACTATGACCGCCACCTGGTGATGATCGAGGACCGCCTCGGCGTGAACATTGCCGCGCGGGGCAACCGCGTCATGATCGAGGGCGAACCCGACGCAGCGGCCCGCGCCCGCGACGTGCTTGTCGGCCTCTACAACCGGCTGGACCAAGGCCATGACGTCGACGCGGCAGCGGTCGAGAGTGTCATCGGCATGGCCGCCCAGCCTTCCCTTGACGGCATCATCAGCGAGGAAGTCGCGCAGCCGCCACGGGTGATGATCCGCACCCGCAAGAAGACCATCGTCCCGCGCTCCCCGGTCCAGACGACATACATGGAAGCGCTCGCCCGCGATGACATGATTTTTGCGCTCGGTCCGGCCGGCACGGGCAAGACTTATCTTGCCGTGGCCCAGGCCGTTTCCATGCTGATCGGCGGCC
Source organism: Sphingomicrobium sp. (assembly GCA_035250985.1). GTDB lineage: Bacteria > Pseudomonadota > Alphaproteobacteria > Sphingomonadales > Sphingomonadaceae > Sphingomicrobium. The sequence goes on from DATFEO010000114.1 coordinate 6,585, forward strand.
AGGTCGACCGCCTGATCCTGTCACGCCCGGCGGTCGAGGCCGGCGAGCGATTGGGCTTCCTTCCTGGCGACATGAAGGACAAGGTCGACCCCTATCTCAGGCCCTTGTACGATGCGCTCTACGACATGCTGCCGACCGAGCAGGTCGAGCGCCGGATCGCCAGCGGCGAGATCGAGATCGCTCCGCTCGCCTTCATGCGCGGCCGGACGCTCAACGACGCCTTCATCATTCTCGACGAGGCGCAGAACACGACGCCGCTGCAGATGAAGATGTTCCTGACCCGGTTCGGCATGCGCAGCCGGATGGTCATCTGCGGCGACCCCAACCAGGTCGACTTGCCCGAGCCGGGCCGTTCCGGCCTTGCCGACGCGGTCTCGAAGCTGGAGGGCATCCGCAACATCGCCACCGTTCGCTTCACCGCCGCTGACGTCGTCCGCCATCCGCTGGTCGGCCGTATCGTCGAAGCCTATGAAGGCGAGCCCTCGAAAAGAGATGTTGGCGCATGATGCTCGTCGTCGCCATCGAAGCCGATGAGGAATGGGACAGTAGCACCTCGTGGAAGGAGCTGGTCGCCCGCGCCGCCCGGGCTGCGGTCGCTGAAAGCGCATTTCCGCAGCTGGGCTCGTCGGTCCGCCCGGTCGAACTGTCGGTCCGCCTGACCAGCGATGATGAAGTCCGGCTCCTGAACGCCCATTGGCGGAACAAGGACAAGCCGACCAACGTCCTCTCCTTCCCAATGGCCGAAGCCTATGAGTTGGAGCAGGCGGACGAGGAAGGGCCTGGGCTGCTGCTCGGCGACGTCATTCTCGCCCACGGCGTCTGCCAGCGCGAGGCGGCGGACAAGTCGATCTCCATTGAAGACCATGCCGCCCACCTCGTCGTCCACGGGACCCTGCACCTGCTCGGCTATGACCATAACGGCGACAAGGACGCGGACGAAATGGAAGCGCGCGAAGTCCGCGCCCTCGCCCGTCTCGGCATCGCCAACCCGTACGGGACGGGCTGCTGATGGCGACAAACCACGACGAAGCCAGTCGGTCGCGCTTGTGGCGAGGCGTGCGGGCGCTTCTGTTCGGGGAGCGCGAACCGACCCTTCGTGACCAGATCGAGGAAGCGATCGACGAGGCCGAAGACAGTGCCCCTGAGCCCGGCGACCTCGGTTCGCAAGAGCGCGAGATGCTGCGCAACGTCCTGCATTTCGCCGACCGCACTGCCGGTGACATCGCGGTGACGCGCGGCGACATCGTCGCGGTTCCGCAGACGATCAGCTTCGATGAGCTTGCGGGGGCCTTTGCCGAGGCCGGGCACAGCCGCCTGCCCGTCTTTGCCGGCAGCCTCGATAAGGTCATCGGCATGGTCCACATCAAGGACCTCTTCGTGGCCAGCCGCGACCCGTCGCAGGACCGGTCGCTGAAAGCCTTGATGCGCACGCCCTTGTACGTGCCTGAATCGATGGGCGTGCTCGACCTGCTGGCGCGCATGCGCGCCGGCCGCGTCCATCTCGCCATTGTGGTCGACGAGTTTGGCGGCACGGAAGGCCTGGTGACGATCGAAGACGTAGTCGAGGAAATCGTCGGCGATATCGAGGACGAGCATGACGAAGCCGAAGCAAGCCGCCTGGTCATGCTCGACGACGGGCTGTGGGAAGCCGACGCCCGGATCGAACTGGGCGAGCTGGCCGAAGCCGTCGACGCCCGTCTCGTCTCGGAGGAGGATGAAGTCGATACGCTTGGCGGCCTGATTTTCCTGCTTGCGGGCCGTATCCCGCAGCGCGGGGAATATGTCGTGCATCCTACCGGCTGGCGGCTCGAGGCGATCGACGCCGACCCGCGCAAGATTCTGCGCGTGCGGCTCCACGCACCGGAAGGCGCGAAGCCCGCCGCCTAGCTTTTGGCGAAGAGTTTCGTCGGGTCGGCCATCGCCTTGAATTCCAGCGCATTGCCGGCCGGGTCGAGCAGGAACATCGTCGCCTGCTCGCCGGGCTCCCCGGCAAAGCGGACGGTCGGGGGAATGACGAACTTAACCCCGGCTTCCACCAGCCGCTCGGCCAGTGCTTCCCATTCGCGCATAGGCAGTACCAGCCCGAAATGCGGCACGGGTACGTCGTCGCCGTCAACGGGGTTGGTGACCCGGGCGCGAATGGACTCCGGAGCGAGATGGGCGACGATCTGGTGACCCTTAAGGTCAAAATCGATCCATTGGTCGGCGCTTCGGCCCTCCGGGCAGCCGAGCAGCTCGCCATAGAAGCTCCGCGCGGCGGCGAGGTCATCGACCGGAAAGGCGATGTGAAATGGCGGCAGGGTCATCGGCAAAGGCTGCTAGCCGCTTCGCGCGTCGTCGGCTAGCGAGTGCGGCCAATGAAACAGCTCGCCATCGCCTTTGCTCTCGGCGCCGCCTCGGCCTTCGCCTTCCAGCCGGTCGGCTGGTGGCCGCTGATGATCATCGCCTTCGCCATCCTCTGTGAGCTGGTCGGCCACGCCGGATCGCTCCGGCAGGCGCTGCTGACCGGCTGGCTGTTCGGACTCGGCCAGTTCGTCGTCGGCCTCAACTGGATCGCCACCGCCTTCACCTACCAGGCGAAAATGCCCCCCTCGCTGGGCTGGATCGCGGTCGTGCTGCTGTCCCTCTACCTCGCCATCTATCCGGCGCTCGCCGTCGGCCTCGCCTGGCGAATCGGCCGCGACAAGCCCGTGCCGCTTGTGCTGACGCTGGCGGGAAGCTGGGCACTAACGGAGTGGCTGCGCGCGGGCCTGTTCACGGGCTTTGCCTGGAACCCGGTTGCCGTGACTTTGGTCGACACGCCCCTGCGCGGCCTGTCTACCGGAATCGGCACCTACGGCCTCTCCGCCATCCTGGTCCTCACCGGCGGCTTGCTTTGGCTGGCCTATCGGCGGGAGTTCAAGCCGGCACTCGGCGGCGTCGCTGCGATCCTGCTCGCCGCCATCGCCTTGCGGCCACAGGCGCCCCTCGCCGACACTGAGCTCAAGCCCGTCCGCATCGTCCAGCCCAACATCGGCCAGGAGGAGAAATGGCGCGAGGGCTTCGGTGACGAGGCCGCGGCACGCCTCGCCCAACTGTCCTTGCCCAAGGCCCCGCATTCACGCCTCCTGCTCTGGCCGGAAGCGGCGATCACCGAGCCAGTCCACGACCAGCGCCGGATTTCCCAGGCGCAGCTGCTGGCCCAGTTCGAGCGGATGCGCGCGGCGCTTGTCCTCGGACCCGCCGACGTGCTGGTCACCGGCGGGATCGGCCTCACCTCCAGCAACGGCCAGGCCGTAGACGGCGCCACCAACAGCGTCTTCGCTCTCGTCCCGGGAGGCCGGATCGTCGGCCGCTACGACAAGGCCCACCTCGTCCCCTACGGCGAATATCTGCCGATGCGCCCTTTGCTGTCGGCCATCGGCCTGTCGCGCCTGGCGCCGGGCGATCTCGACTTCGCCGATGGCCCGGGCCCGCGCACGCTCGACTTGCCGACCTTCGGGCGAATGGGCGTGCAGGTCTGCTACGAGATCATCTTCTCCGGCGAGGTCGCAGACCCGCGAAAGCGGCCCGACTTCATCTTCAATCCCTCCAACGACGCCTGGTTCGGAAGCTGGGGACCGCCGCAGCACCTGGCGCAAGCCCGGTTGCGCGCTGCCGAGGAAGGCATACCGGTCATCCGCGCCACCCCGACCGGCATATCCGCAGTGATCGACGCCGACGGCCGGCTCCTTCGCAGCCTCCCCTGGCGGACCGCCGGCCGGATCGACACGACCATTCCGCCGGCCCGCCAGCAGACGCTGTTCGGCAGGGGCGGCAACCTCATCCCGGTGCTTTTCGGTTTCCTGCTGATCATTGCCGGCATTGCGGTCGGGCGGACCCGCCGCTACAGCGCCGCCGACATATAAAGACTTCCTTATATCAGGATACACGCCGCCCATGCGCAGCTCCTATCTCTTCACCTCCGAATCGGTGTCCGAAGGCCATCCCGACAAGGTCGCCGACCAGATCAGCGACGCGGTCGTCGACCTCTTCCTTTCCAAGGATCCGGAGGCCCGCGTCGCCTGCGAGACCATGACGACCACCAACCGCGTCGTCCTCGCCGGTGAGATCCGGGGCAATGGCATCATGGACCGAGAGGGCAATTGGGCGCCTGGCGTGCGCGAAGAGATCGAGGCAGCGGTCCGCGATACGGTCCGGCGCATCGGCTACGAGCAGGACGGCTTCCACTGGGACCGTCTCGATTTCGCCAACCATCTCCACGCGCAGTCGGCTGACATTGCGATCGGCGTCGACGCGGCCGGGGACAAGGATGAAGGCGCCGGTGATCAGGGCATCATGTTCGGCTTTGCCTGCGATGAGACTCCCGACCTGATGCCGGCGACGCTCGACTATAGCCACAAGATCCTCCAGGCGATGGCCGACGATCGCCACGCCGGCCGCGCGCCATTCCTCGAGCCGGACGCCAAGAGCCAGGTGACCCTGCGCTTCGAGGACGGCAAGCCGGCCAAGGCGACCGCCATCGTCGTCTCGACCCAGCACAAGCCCGGTTACGACAAGGGCGAAAAGCAGGCCGAGCTCCATGCCTATGTGAAGGACGTCGTGGCGCGCGTCATGCCCGCGCGCCTGCTCGGCAACGAGACCGTCTATCACATCAATCCGACCGGCAGCTTCGAGATCGGCGGGCCGGAAGGCGACGCAGGCATTACCGGCCGCAAGATCATCGTCGATACCTACGGCGGCGCGGCTCCGCATGGCGGCGGCGCCTTTTCCGGCAAGGACCCGACCAAGGTCGACCGCTCCGCCGCTTATGCCGCGCGTCACCTGGCCAAGAACATTGTCGCAGCCGGCCTCGCCCGCCGCTGCACCATCCAGCTCGCCTATGCGATCGGCGTGTCGGCGCCTCTGTCGCTCTATGTCGACACGCATGGCACCGGTACCGTCGGCGACGAGGAGTTGGAGCTGGCGATTGGCAGGATCGCCAAGCTCGGCGGACTCACCCCGCGCGGGATCCGTACCTATCTTGGCCTCAACAAGCCGATCTATGCCGCGACCGCCGCCTACGGCCATTTCGGCCGCAAGCCGGATGGCGACTTATTCCCGTGGGAAAAGACCGATCTGGTCGAGGATCTGAAGGCGGCGCTGGAAAAGGCCTCGAGCATCCCCGCGTAGCGTCTCGGGAACGCGTCAGTCCTCGCGGCAGCGAACCCAGCGGCGCGTGCCGTTACGCCACAGGGAGCCGTCATAGGCATGGCCGTTGCGCCTGGCGCGGATGACTAACTCTTCGCGCAGCGCATCCTCGCCGATCAGCAGCAGGCGCAGCTCGGACCTGTCGAGCCACCACTGAGCGGGCCTGACTGGAACGACGCGCCCCTTCTCGATCAGTCGAGTGGCGATCAGCCGCGCGCCCGGGACGTGACCGAAGCCGACCGACGCCTCGATTGGTTCCGGGCCCGCTGTCCGGCACTGGAAGCCTCCCGTCGCCTGCGCCGGAGCGGCAATCATCAAGGCGGCAATGGGCGGCAGGAGCCGGGCGTTCATTCAAACCATTTGCTGCGGCCCGACTGAACGCCGGCTTACTTCCAGCCGCCGAGGATGGCTCCGGCCACGATATGGCCGAGCAGCAGGTGACCGCTGTCGACGAGCGTTATCTCTACCAGTCCGGTCCCGTAGACCCAGGCATACATCTCCGCTGGGACCGCCGAAGCGAGGGCCACGACTGCGCCCCATTTCGCGCCATTCGACGCGTCGGCGACCTGCGCCCATTTGAAGATGACGGCCATGAACAGAGCGGTCATCAGCGGCATGACGACGCCAAACGGCATCCGGCTGTCGCCGACGGCAGCCAGTTCCGCTTGCGTGTCCCCTTCCCAGGCCATCCAGGTTTCCGGTGGGATGACCAGGCCGTAAATGATGAAGCCGATAGCGTAGATGGCCACCGCGGCCACGATGACCGCAAGCCAGTTGATCCCGCCTGAGCGCACTATCCCCTCCCTCGTTACGGAGATGCAATCATAACCTGTTGGACCGGTCGCTCCAATGGCGATAGCGGGCGGCGTCATGACCGCGCACAAGCCTGGCGACCCGACCACCCTCAACCGGCTCTACGGCCGGGCCAGCGGGCACAAGCTGCGCAAGGGCCAGCAGGAACTGGTCGACAATCTGCTCCCGGCCATCGCCGTGCCGGCCGAGGGCGAGCTGACATCACAGCGCCTGTTCGGCGACGATCGTCCGCTGCACCTTGAAATCGGCTTCGGCTCCGGTGAGCATCTCGCCTATCGCGCCGACCTCCTTCCCGACCACGGCTTCATCGGCTGCGAGCCGTTCCTGAACGGCGTTGCGGCCGCCCTTGGCCATGTCCGCGACCAGCATCTGGCGAATGTGCGCATCCACATGGGCGACGCGCTCGATGTGCTTCGTCGCCTGGCCGATGAATCGCTGACCATGGTCTACCTGCTGCACCCCGATCCATGGCCCAAGACACGCCACGCCAAGCGCCGGATGATGAACGACGGGCCCCTCGACCTCATCGCCGCCAAGATGAAGCCGGGCGGTGAGTTTCGCCTGGCCACGGACGATCCGACCTATCTCAACTGGTCGCTGATGGTCATGCAGCGCCACCGCGAAGCCTTCGAGTGGCTGGTCGAAGAGCCCGGCGACTGGCTCTGCTATCCGTCCGGCTGGCCGGAAACCCGCTACGCCGCCAAGGCGCGGCGCCAGGGCCGCGTCCCGCACCAGTTCCGCTACCGGCGGCGATAGGCAGCGCGGCGACGATCGCCTCGCGTGGAACCAGTCCTCAGGCGGGGAAGCCGACCCTTTTTACCAGAGCCGGATAGCGGGGATCGCTGCGCAGCGGGTCGAGAAAAGGATTGACCTTGACGCCCAGAAGGGAAGTGTCGCGGACTTCCCACGCGCGATCCAAGGCTGCGAACGCAGCGTTCTTGTCCCCGGACTGCGCGTAGATCTGGGCATACTCAAAATTCGACATGTCACCGTCGCGCTGCCGCAATTCCGCGAGCTTGGCGAGGGCAAGCTTGCGGTTGCCGCTTCGTGCGGCCACGAATGCTTGACCAATGAGGCTGTCCCCTAGGGCCACAGCCGCCTCCTTCGTCCGACCGAGCATCAGGAGCGCGCGCCCGAGCAAATAGGTGAAATTGAACAGTTCGGGGGATTCCTGCTTCAGTTTGAGCGAATAGCGGACGGCCTCCTCATAGCGGCGCGCGTTGAACAAGACCTGCGCATGGGCCCGATGCGAGCCCGCGTTGAGCGGATCGAGCGCGAGCGCCTCGTCGACATAGCGAAGCGCTTCGTCCGGTTTGCCGTTGCTGCTCATAACATATCCGTAATTGCGCATGACGTCTGGCTCGCCGCCGGGAAGCGAAATCGCGATCTCGTGTTCGCGCAGCGATTTGCGCACCTGCAGGGTCTGCGCATAGGCGAACCCCAGCCCGGACCGCGCTATCGGCAGGTCTGGCGCCTTCAAAACCGCGGTTGTCGCATATTGCAGCGCCTCGGCCCGACCCCTCGCCAGCTCGGCGGGGGTAGTTGCCGTAAGATCCGCCAAATTGTTTGTAACGAAGGCTTTCAGCGCATAGGCGCGCCCATAGTTCGGATCGAGTGAAATGGCCTGGTCGAGCAGTTGAAGGCAGCGCTGGAATGCCGGAACAGTAAATTGCCAGCTCAGGTCCCGCGCTTGGAAGGCAAGCGTTTGCGCAGCAATGTTGCTGGTTTCGGCGGCCAGCGCTTTCCTGGCGCTTGCGCCGAGAGCGACTGCAAGCGCGCGCGTGACCTTTTCGGCGATGTCGGTTTGAATCCTGATCACATCACCAGGGGCGCGGTCATAATTCTGTGACCATTTGGCCAACCCAGTACCGCCGTCGATCAGCTCGACGGTTATGCGTATCGTCGACGGCGTCTGGCGGACGTTGCCCGTCAGGATGTTGTCGACCCCAAGTTTCTTGGCCGCCGTTTGAGCGTCGTCGTCCCGGACGGCCTCGGAAGACGTGCTCCCCGCGACCTTCAGGCCAGCAATGCGCGTGAGGATGTTCCTGATTTCACCGGCGATGCCGGCGGCAAAATAAGCCTGCGCGGGGTCCCCGCTGAGGTTCTCGAAGGGAAGCACGGCAATGCTGTCCGATCCGCCGGGCGAATCCGGTTTCAGCAGCAGCCATCCGCCGACGCCCGCGACCGCCGCGGTCGCAACCGCTCCGCCGGCGAGAAGAGCGCGTCGGTCGACCCCTTGTTTCGCGACGGCTGGCGGGGGTGAGCCGGCTTCGCCCGCGGTCCGCCGCACGGCGGCGAAAATCGACTGGTACTTCGCATCCGAACGATTGCCTCGCCACCCGCGCAGCGATGTCGCCTGACTTTCCCCGAATCCGAGCGGCGGTTCGACCGAGTCGAGGAGGATCGGAACATAGACATGCCGGCGTTGCGCGCGTGATGCTTCGTCCCGGACGAAGTGGCCATCCGGCCCGATCGAGTGCTTGCTCCAGGCGACGATTACG
>DATFEO010000121.1:0-3659 GCA_035250985.1 Sphingomicrobium sp.
GGTCGCGCCCTCGTCGATGACGACTCCGGGCCCGAAGACAACGTGCGGCTCGATGGTGCAGTCGCGGCCGAGCCTGGTGTCGTGACTGAACCAGACGCTCTCCGGATCGACCAAAGTCGCGCCCTGTTCAAGCGCTTCCTCACGACGGCGCCGTTGCCAGTCGAGCTCGAGGTGCGCGAGCTCGGCGCGGCTGTTGACGCCCGCAGTCTGCCAGCTGTCGGTCTCGACCATGACCGATGCGCTGCCTTCCTGCGCCGCGATCATGACGATGTCGGGCAGATAAAATTCGCTGGCGGCATTGTCATTGCCGACCTTGGCCAGCCACCGCCACAAGTCCTTCGAGCGCACAGCCATCATTCCGCTGTTACAGAGGCGAATTGCGCGCTCGGCCTCGGTCGCGTCTTTATATTCGACCATCTTGGCGATCGTGTCTCCCTCATCAAGGATCACGCGGCCATAGGCCTTGGGATCGTCGGGCGACGAGGCGAGGACAACGATCGCCGGCCTATCCGGCCCGTCCAACCTCGCCAGCATCTCAGTCAGCGTTTCGGCGGCGACGAATGGCGTGTCACCATAGAGGATAAGGATATTGCCGTCGAAGCCCGTCAGCACATCTTCCGCCTGTTGGACGGCATGGGCGGTGCCCTTCTGCTCGGCCTGGTGAGCGACCCTCACGCCGCGCCCATTGAGCGCGACTTCGACCTGGTCGCGGCCCTTGCCGACGACCACCACCCGCTCTTTCGCGCCCAAGGCGTCGACCGTGTCGAGAAGATGCATGAGCATCGGCTTGCCAGCGATCGGGTGCAACACCTTGTGCGTGTCAGAACGCATGCGAGTGCCCATGCCGGCGGCGAGTACGATGACGGAAAAAGGGGACGGCGAATTCATCGCCGCCCCCAATGGCATGAGCAAAAGCCTTACGCCAGCGCTGGCTTAACCGTTGCTGTTGTCGCTGCCGCCCTTGGTCTTGGCAGTCCCGCCGCGCCGCTTGCGGCCAGCCGCGCCGCCGCCCTTGCGAGCTGCCGTGCGCTTCGGCTTGGCCGCGGTCGAGCGCGACTTGCCTCGGCCGCTGGCCGCCGGCTTGGCAGCAGAGGTCGAGGCGCGCGACACCGTCTTGCGCGCCGCCGGCTTGCGAGCAGTCGATTTGCGAGCGGTAGACTTGCGCGCCGTGGACTTGCGAGCGGTCGTCTTGCGCCCGCCTCCGGCCGTCGTGGTCGCGCCGGCAGTATCATTGTCGTTGTTCGCCCAATTGCCCGACAGGACGCGTTGCGCCGCTTCCGCCACTGCTTCCGCAATCAGGCTGCCGAGCTTCGACGCACTGGTGGCCATTGCCGTCGCTGCCGAACTGGCGGTGTCCGCGGCGTCGAGTCCGGCATCGCGGATCTTGCGCCGCGCCGCCGGGCTAGCGGCAATCGCTGCTGCTGCCGCGGTCAGGCCGGCCGCAAGCATTTCGCGACTCATTGCCGCCTTCGCGATCTTATCCATCGTTGTCTTGCCGCTGGAGCCGCCCGAGCTCCGCTTGCTGCCCCCTCCACGTTTTGAGCTGCTCTTGGCCATTACCGCACCTCCCTTTTGGGTCTCACCGCAAAGACGGCCCATAGCCGAAACAGTTCCGTACGCTAAGTGCCCCTTGACCAAGTGCGTTAAGGGGCCGCCGCAAGCGAACCTACGACGACCCCTCGAACATGGTCAGCGGCCGGAGAGCTCCAGCCCGGGACCTTGAGCGCTGTTGATTAGAAGCGCAGCTCCCGAACGAACTTCACCGACCCCTCTGCTGAACCATGAGACATCGGATCACCTCCTTTCGCTGCGTTGATGGGCACCCACAACATGTTGTGCGACGGAGCAAAGAACAAGACTTGTAATGGTATTCAAACGGAGTAATCTCTTGGCCTTCGCGCACATCGGCGCCCGCCTACCTCGCCAACCGATCCACCTTTTCCTGCAGCGCCGTCAGCTCAGCGCGAAGCTTCTCGACCTCGCTCGCCGTATCCTTTTCTGCCGGCTTTTTCTGCGAGCCGCCGGTGAAGGCGCGCCCAGCTTCCTCGAACATTGCCATATTTCGCTTGGCGAGATCGGCGAAGGCCTTAGCGCCGCCAAAATTCCCGCTAAACGCATCGCGCATCGCTTCCTGGTTCTTGCTGAAGGCATTCATCGCCGCTTCCAGATATTGCGGAACGGCCGACTGCATAGACCCGCCGTAGAGGCCGATAAGCTGTCTTAAGAAATTGACCGGCAGCATCGTCGAGCCGCGCGCTTCCTCCTCGACGATGATCTGGGTCAGCACTTGGTGAGTGATGTCATCGCCGGTCTTGGCATCAACGACCTCGAAGTCGCGGCCTTCGCGGATCATGGAGGCCAAACGGTCAAGCGTGATGTAGGTCGAGCTTTCGGTGTCGTAGAGACGCCGGTTCGCATATTTCTTGATTGTCACCTTGGCGCCGGTCTTGGCCATGCTACGCTCCGATATGTGGTTGACGCTCTAACACCGCCCGATAGTGCGCCGCAACAAAGGCGGGCGCCACGGCCTTTGCCGCTGTTTCTCGAATTGGTACGGCAGCTGTCTGGGCGCGACCCGGCGCTCGCGCGCGCTGCGCTGTCCGGGCTGGAAGCCTATGAGAAAGCGGCGCGGCCGCCAACTCGACCGCAGCGGCCAGCCGTAGCCCGAGTCGCCGGTGCATCGATCCGCGACCATGGTGGCGACGGAGCGCCGGTTGTCCTTGTGCCATCCCTCATCAATCCACCGCACGTGCTTGATCTCGACGAAGAAACATCGCTTGCCGCCGCGCTCGGAAAGGACGGCCGGCAAGTGCTGCTGGTCGACTGGGGGCGCGCCAATGACCGTTCCAACCTGAGCATTGCCGAGCATGTCGAGGGGCTGCTGCTTCCTCTGTTAGACGCAATCGGCGAACCCGCGAGGCTGATCGGTTATTGCCTCGGCGGGACGATGGCGATCGCGGCCGCCCAGCTGGCGCCCGTCCACAGCCTGGCGACGCTCGCCGCCCCCTGGCATTTCAAGCGCTACCCCGAGGCCTCCCGCGCGGCGCTCGCTCGATTGTGGGAGCAAAGCGAAAGCGCTTCGGCGCAGCTCGGCGCTCTGCCGATGGAGGTGCTGCAGGCAGGCTTTTGGGCGCTCGATCCGGAGCGGACGGTCAAAAAGTACTCGGAATTTTCAGGCCTCGATCCGGCCAGCGACCGGGCGCGGCGCTTCATCATGCTGGAGGACTGGGCTAACGACGGCGAGCCCCTGCCGTTGCCGGCTGCGCGCGAGCTGTTCGAAAGCCTCTACCGGGACGATGCGCCCGGCTCAGGCAATTGGACCGTTGGCGGCAAGGCCATAAGTGAACGGCCGCCGGTGCGGACAATTCACGTTGTCGCGGGCGAAGACCGGATCGTCCCGCCCGAAAGTGCGCCCGAGGGCGAGCAGGTTGTCATCGCCTCCGGCCACGTCGGGATGGTCGTCGGGCGGGCTCGGACTCAGCTGCACCAAGCGCTCAGCGCATTCCTTGCCAGCTAAGCCGCTTGCCCTTATCTGGCGGCACACGCAGCCGTAGCTCAGCTGGATAGAGCGCTGCCCTCCGAAGGCAGAGGTCAAAGGTTCGAATCCTGTCGGGTGCGCCAGTATCCGCCTTCGGCCTCGGAGCCGCCGGGAACCGCTT
>DATFEO010000128.1:0-7011 GCA_035250985.1 Sphingomicrobium sp.
CGCCGCAAGAAGCGGCGCAAGAGCGCCGACGCCTTCCTCGCCGAGCTGGCGGCGCTGACTCCGGGCGACCTGGTCGTCCATGCCGACCATGGCATAGCCCGCTACGAAGGCCTGACGTCAATCCAGGTCGGCAAGGCGCCGCACGATTGCGTCGCGCTGGAATATGCCGGCGGCGACAAGCTCTACGTGCCAGTCGAGAATATCGACGTCCTGTCACGCTACGGCGGCGCCGGCGACACTGCGAGCCTCGACCGGCTGGGCGGCGAAGCCTGGCAGCGGCGCAAGGCGCGGATGAAGGAGCGGATCCGCGAGATCGCCGCCGAGCTCATCAACACCGCGGCCATTCGCGCCACGCGTCCCGGCCAGATCGCCGAAGCCGACCCTGCCCTTCCCGAATTCATCAACCGCTTTCCCTATGAAGAGACGGACGACCAGGACCGGGCGATCGAGGAGGTCCTCGCCGATCTCTCCGCCGGCCGGCCGATGGACCGGCTGGTTTGCGGCGATGTCGGGTTCGGCAAGACCGAAGTGGCGCTGCGGGCGGCTTTCGTCGCCGCCATGGCCGGCTACCAGGTCGCGCTGGTCTGTCCGACCACGCTCTTGGCCCGCCAGCATTTCCGCAACTTCGTCGAGCGCTTCCAGGGCTTTCCGATCGAGATCGGGCGCCTGTCGCGGCTAGTTCCTGCCGCGGAAGCGAGGAAGACGAAGGAGGGACTCGAAAAAGGCAAGGTCGACATCGTCATCGGCACCCATGCGCTGCTGGCGAAATCGATCAAATTCAAGAAATTGGGTCTCGTTATTGTCGACGAAGAGCAGCATTTCGGGGTTGCCCACAAGGAAAGGCTGAAGGCGCTGCGGGCCGATGTGCACGTCCTGACGCTGACCGCGACGCCGATCCCTCGCACGCTGCAGATGGCGATGTCGGGCCTCCGCGAGCTGTCGGTCATCCAGACCCCGCCGGTCGACCGGCTGGCGGTTCGGACCTACGTGACGCCCTGGGATCCGGTGGTTATCCGCGAGGCCCTGTTGCGCGAGCATTATCGCGGCGGACAGAGCTTCTTCGTCGTCCCGCGCATCGCCGATTTGCCCGACATGGAGGAATGGCTGCGCGAGGAGGTGCCGGAAGTGAAGGCCGTCACCGCGCACGGCCAGATGAGCGCGTCCGAGGTCGAGGAACGGATGAGCGCCTTCTACGACCGCAAATATGACGTTCTGCTGTCGACGACGATCGTCGAGAGCGGGCTCGACATCCCCTCCGCCAATACCCTGGTCGTCCATCGCGCCGACCGCTTCGGCCTCGCCCAGCTCTACCAGCTGCGCGGCCGCGTCGGCCGCTCGAAGGCACGTGCCTACGCCTATCTGACGACCGCTCCGGACCGGCAGATGACCGAAGGCGCCGAGAAGCGGCTTCAAGTCCTCGCCGGTCTCGACAGCCTCGGCGCGGGTTTCCAGCTCGCCAGCCACGACCTCGACATCCGCGGCGCGGGCAACCTGCTCGGCGACGAGCAGTCGGGACACATCAAGGAAGTCGGCTTCGAGCTCTACCAGTCGATGCTGGAAGAGGCGATCCTCGAGCAAAAGTCGGGCGGTCTCGAGCGGCGCGAGGAATTCTCGCCGCAGATCAGCGTCGACGCGCCGATCCTTATCCCGGACCATTATGTCCCCGACCTCGACCTGCGCATGGGCCTCTACCGCCGCCTCGGCGAGCTTGACGACCGCGAGGGCGTGGAGGCGTTCGCCGCCGAGCTTATCGACCGTTTCGGGCCGCTGCCGCCCGAGACGCAAAACCTGCTGCAGATCGTCGAGACCAAGATCAACTGCCGCGCAGCGTCCATCGCCAAGCTAGACGTCGGAGCCAAAGGCGCGGTGGTCACGTTCATCGGCAGCGGCTTTCCGGACCTTGCCGGCCTGCTGGCCTATATCGAGCGGCTGAAGGGCGCGGCGAAGCTGAGGCCGGACAGCAAGCTGGTCGTCAGCCGCGACTGGCCGAGCAGCGACGCGCGATTGAACGGGGCGCTGCAGCTCTCGCGCGGCCTGGCCCGGGTGATCGCCGCAGCGGATTCAAGCAAGCAGCAGCTGGAGCCGGCCTAGGGCTTCACGAATTTGTAGGCAAACTGGCTGGTCCGGCCGCGGACCGATTTGTCGAATACAGGGATGTTCAACGGGTCAGCAGGGCTGTTGAGCACCTTGCTTTCGCCAATGAAGCGGAAGCCAGCCGCTTCGACCTGTTGCCTGACCGTCGCCGGGTCAATGCGGTGCAGGCGCTCGGTATCGCGCATCCCCGATCCGGCTTCGGCCATGTGGTCGATGACGATGTAGGTGCCGCCCGGCTTCAGAATCTTGAACACGGCCTGGTTGAGGATCGACGGGTCGCCCTCGCCCATGAACTCGTCCGGATAATCATGATAATTTTGCGAGGTCCAGACGACATCGAGGGGCTCGGGCGCCGTCAGCACCGTCGTCGGCTGAACGTCCGTGACGATATTGCCGTAATATGGGTCGCTGGAAAGCTGGCGGAGCGTTTGGACGTTGCCCGCCGCAAACCGGGCATAGGCCTGCGGCCAGGTGGCATAGACCTTCCCGTCAGGCCCGACGATCTTCGAGAAGATGCGGGTCCAGTAGCCACTGCCCGGAATGAGGTCGAGGACCCTGTCACCGGGCTTGACGCCGGCGAAGGCGATCAGATCGCCTGGCTTGCGCCGTGCATCCGCGGCCTCGCGTTCCGGAGCGCGGCGGTGGTCGGCCAGTGCCTGGTCGAGCGCCTGCTGGGAGAAACGCCGCTGCGGTTCTGTTGCCCTGTCGCAGCTGGCGACCGCCATGGCGGCGCCAAGAACCAATGCCAGTGTCCGCATCGCAGCCTCCGATTTCGAACGCTGCGCCGCTTGATTGGCGGCGGCTAGGCGGTTTTCGACAAACGTGGTCAGGCGGCTTGCGAAGAGTCGACGAACTGCGCCAGCTTTGCCTCATCCAGGGCCGCGGCACCGAGGAAGCCCTGGTAGAGGTCGCAACCCCAGTCGGCGAGCAGCGCCAGCTGGTCCTCGGTCTCCACTCCCTCGGCGACGACCTTGAGGTCGAGCTCACGCGCCAGGCCGATCATCGCCCGAACGACGATGCGGTCACGCCTGCCATTGACGAGGTCGACAACCAGCGCCCGGTCAATCTTGAGCGTGTCCAACGGCAGGCTCGTCAGATAGGCCATGCTGGCATAGCCAGTGCCGAAGTCGTCGACAGCGATCTGCACGCCGGCGCGGCGCAGGCGGCGAAGGCGCTCGGCGGCGACCGGCTGGTCGGCCAGCAAGCTGCTTTCGGTGATCTCAATGGTGACGCGGTCAGGACTGAGACCAGCGGTAGAGATCTCGCGCAGCAGCCAGTCGTCATAGCCGTCGCGGGCGAGGTCCTCGGCGAGAAGGTTGATCGACAGCCTGAGGCCTGAAAGCGCTCCTCGCCACGCACCGGCGATGCGCAGGGCCTTGCGCTGCGCGAACCGTGACAGGCGCTCGTTGAGGCCGCCGCGCGTCGCCCGATCGAACAGCTGTTCGGCCGAATCCGTGTCGTCCCAGCGCGCCAGTGCCTCGACCGAGACGATTCGTCCGGTCGCCGGCTCGATCAAAGGCTGGAAATGGATGGCGATGCGGTCCTGGGCAATCGCGTCCTCCAGCGCGCTGTCGCGCCGGCGGATGACCAGCGCTTGCGGCCGGTCCGACTGACGCCGGTCGTTGGATGGACTTTGGCCCATGCCAAAATCGTTAACGGCGCCTTCACCATGCCGCCAGCAGGCGGTTGGGCAAGCCCCACAACGGGACAGTGGCGTTCCCGAAGCAAATGCCTATGTTCTCCGCCGTGACCGCCGAAGCCCCCCGGCCGATCCCTGGCGACCGCGATCTTGCCGCGGCGGGTATCGGCCTGCTCGCCTCGCCCACCGAGGCGGCCAGGGCCGCCGAAAAGATGCTGCGCCGCCGCTACAGCTGGGCCGAGACCGAGGACGCGCAGTCGCTGGTCGCGCTGGGCGGCGACGGCTTCATGCTGCAGACGCTGCACGGCATGCTGGAGGGCGGCTTGCCCAGGCCGGTGTTCGGCATGAACCGCGGCACGGTCGGCTTCCTGATGAACGAATGGCGCCTCGATCGCCTGCCCGAGCGGATCGCCGGCGCCAAGGCAATCAGGGTCGCGCCGCTCGACATGGAGGCGGTGACGGTCGGCGGGGAGACCCTCCGGCATGCCGCAATCAACGAGGTGTCCCTGCTGCGCGAAACTCGCCAGACGGCGAAGATCGAGCTGTGCGTCAACGGCCGGGTCGTCATGCCGGAGCTGGTCTGCGACGGCGTGCTGGTGGCGACGCCCGCCGGCTCCACGGCCTACAACTTCTCCGCAAGAGGCCCGATCCTGCCGCTGGCCTCGAAGGTGCTGGCGCTGACCCCGATCGCCGCCTTCAGGCCGCGCCGCTGGTCGGGCGCGATCCTGCCCGACGACGTGGCGGTCCGCTTCCGCGTGCTGGAGGCCGACAATCGTCCGGTCTCGGCGGTTGCCGACCAGTTCGAGGTCCGCGACGTCCGCACCGTCGACGTGCGGCTCGACAAGGAGCGTTCGCTGACCCTGCTGTTCGATCCCGAGCATGCGCTCGACGAGCGCATCGCGATGGAGCAGTTCGCGACCTAAGCCGCTTGTCTTTAAGGATTGCTGCGCTATATCGCCGGCTCGCCCGTCAGGGCCGCTCCCCGGTAGCTCAGCGGTAGAGCATCCGACTGTTAATCGGACGGCCGCCTGTTCGAATCAGGCCCGGGGAGCCATTTCCTAATCTTGCGCTGTCAGGCCGCGGCGAGATCGCCGACCGACCGGATCTCGGAATGCGCCGGTATGCTGGCGATCAGCACGGTGCCAGGGTTGCCGGGGCGGATCATCAGCCGTCCGCCTAGTTCCTCGATCCTGGCCCGCATGCTCGACAGCCCGACTCCGCGGCGGACATGCTCCGGCATTCCGACGCCATTATCGGCGACAGCGACATGGAGAATCGAGTTGCGCTGGTGCAGCCCAACCGCCGCGTCCGTGGCATGGGCGTGGCGATGGATGTTGGAAAGCGCCTCTTGCACCAGCCGATAGATGGCCATTTCAGCCGGCGGGGAAAGCGAAAGGTCGAGGTCGGCGGGTAGCGCAATGTTGAGGCCGGTGCGCTTGGCAAAGCCCCCTGCCAGCTGGCGCAAGGCTTTCGCCAGCCCAAGCTCGCTGACCAAAGGCGCATGGGCCAGATAGGCGATCGCTCGCAGCTCACGCTGCGCCTCTCCGAGCAATTGTTCCATTTCCTCGACGATGACGCCGGCCGCTTTGGAGTGCCGCGACCGCTTCAGCTGGCCAAGCGAAAAGCCCATGCCGACCAGCAACTGCATGGTCGAATCATGGACCTCGCGCGCCATCCTCCGCCGTTCTACCGCCTGGAGTTCGATCAGGGACTGGCTGAAGTCCGCACGCAGCTCACGAAGGTGCACCAGTTCGGTTACGTCGTATCGGGTGGTGGTCGCATACCAGCGCCCGGCCAACTTGAACCGGTTGATGCAAATCTGAAAGGCGTGCCCCTCCCAGCGATCCGTGCCGTGATAGATGAACTGGAAGTGCGTCTGGCCGGCGCGCTCCATCTCGCGGATGCCCTCGGCGACAAGCGCCGCGGGCATATGCCCGTCCTTCGCCCGGTCCGTGCAGAAATCGAGATAATTGGTTCCGGGCTTCAGCTCGTCATAGCCGTAGAGTGCCGCAGTCCGCAGCCAGGCCGGGTTGGCGGCAAGGATCACCCATTGGTCGTCGAGCAAAGCGATCTGTTCAGGCAGGCCGTCGACCAGCTGCTGGAACATCTCAAGGAAGCCGGGCTGCTCGCCGACACGGGCTGCGGCAGCAAGCATGATCGGGTAGAATCCCGGGGCCGTCTCAAGCGAATCCTTAGCGACCGCATCAGGTGAAACCTGAAACTCCAGGTCCAGACGCATTATGTCCCCCAGTCGCCCTCCCCCAGAGCCGCAGACTCGGGAATGTTCCCCAAGTAATTATCAATAATAACGGCTTATCATAGGTTAGCAATATAAGGGAAAACCCCTAGGCACTGGCCCGGCGCGGCCGTTGGTCGAAAGTATCGCCCAAGCTTGTCGAATGCCCGGTATTCCTCGGACTCTACCGATTATGGCGAGCCGTTCAGTAAGTGCCGATCTCGGCGAGCGGCGAAACCTGGTTCGGTCTCGCCGATTCCATCTCGATCTCCTGCCAGAGCAGGTCGATCAGGCCGGCCAGCTCGCGGACGTGCGGGACATCGTGGCGCTGCACATATCGGTACTTTTCGGCGAGCAGGGTCGCTTCGGCCAGGATGAGGCGTACGGTTTCGCCATGCTCGTCCAGCGGCAGTGCCTCATAGGCTTCGAGCTCCTTCGCGCGCAGGACGTTGTCCGACTGGATCATAGGAAGCCTCCAACGTCAGCAATCAACCGCGCGAGCTCTGGCGGGATGCCGAGAAGGAAACCCGTGACAGCAACCGCGGAGAGGATGAGCAGCAACCCCACCAGCAACCAGAGCGCACGCCGGCTGCGCGGAGCCTGCTCGGCCAGCGTTCCCTCCCACGCGTCGGCATCCCAGGGTTCTGGCTCCAGAGTCACCGGTTCCGGCTCGACCGGCTCGGGCGCAGGCTCGATCCACGGATTGCGGGTGATGACCTGCGCGGCCAGGGTCAGCTTCTCGCGATTGAGCGCCGCGCGTTCCTGGTCCAGCTCCTTGGCCAGGCCAACCTGGTCCAGGGCCAAAGGCATCGCCGCCAGGCATTCCGAAAGGCACCGGTCGAGCACGACCAACTCATCGACGGTCTCGATCGCGAAGCGACGGTCGCGTCGTTCCATCGCCAGCTGCAGCCGGAGCATCTTGAGTGTGCTGGCCCGGACGAGCATCAGCCCGTCAGCCAACTCGGCCTGGCCGATACCGGTCTGCGGCGCTACCGGCGTCGTCACACTCTCTGTCAGCATCTCCCCGGCCCTACTCCCACGA
>DATFEO010000131.1:0-3119 GCA_035250985.1 Sphingomicrobium sp.
GAACAAGGGGTTCGACGTCCCCGCCTTCTTCAGGTTGGCAATGATCTTGCCCGGCAGCGAGCCGATATAGGTCCGGCGGTGTCCGCGGATCTCGGCTTCGTCGCGCACGCCGCCCAGTGACTGGCGCGCGAACTCGCGGCCCGTTGCTCGGGCGATCGAGCGGCCGAGCGAGGTCTTGCCGACGCCCGGCGGGCCGACCAGGCACAGGATCGGACCCTTCAGCCTGTTGGTCCTCGCCTGAACGGCAAGATATTCGACGATCCGGTCCTTGACCTTCTCGAGGCCATAATGGTCCTCGTCGAGCACTCTTTGCGCCTCGGCGATGTCCTTCTTGAGCTTGGATTTCTTGCCCCACGGCAAGCCGAGCAGCACGTCCAGGTAATTGCGCGCGACCGTAGCTTCGGCCGACATCGGCGCCATCGCCTTCAGCTTCTTGAGCTCGGCGGTGGCGCGGGCGCGGGCATCCTTGCTCAGGCGGGTCTTGCGGATCTTCGCCGCCAGCTCGGCCAGCTCATCGCCGTCCTCGCCCTCCTCATTGCCAAGCTCGCGCTGGATCGCCTTCAGCTGCTCGTTCAGATAATATTCGCGCTGCGTCTTCTCCATCTGCCGCTTGACGCGGCTGCGGATCTTCTTCTCAACCTGCAGGACACCGAGTTCGCCCTCCATGAAAGCGAACACCATCTCCAGCCGTCGCGCAGGGTTCAATTCGCCGAGCAATGCCTGCTTGTCGGCGACCTTGATCGACAGGCTGGAGGCGATGGCATCGGCCAGGATCGACGGGTCCTCGATTTCCGACAGCTGGACGCTGGTCTCGGCCGGCAACCGCTTGTTGAGCTTGGCATAATTATCGAACTGGTCGATGACCGAGCGCATCAGTGCCTGCGCCTCGGGCCCTTCGGCCGCCTCTTCCTCGACTTCCTCGACCTCGGCGGCCAGATAGTCGCCGCGCTGGACGAGGTTGGTCAGGCGCGCCCGCTTCGCTCCCTCGACCAGGACGCGAACGGTGCCGTCCGGCAGCTTCAGGAGCTGCATGGCCGTGGCGATCACCCCGAGCTCATAAAGGGCATCGCGGTCGGGGTCGTCCTCGGCTGGGTCGAGCTGCGCGACCAGGAACAATTCCTTGTCGGCGGCCATGGCCGCTTCGAGCGCCGCCACCGATTTGTCGCGACCCACGAACAGCGGGACGATTCGATGCGGGAAGACGACGATGTCGCGAAGCGGCAAGATCGGAAGGGTACGGGTCATGCCTTCCATATGGGCGGCCCCCTTCAAGAGCGCAACGGATGACTAGCCGAACGCGACCAGAAGGCCGGGCCCGAGATTCTGCAATGCATGGGTTGTGGCCGCGATGCCCACGCCTGCCCAAAAGCCACGCTGCCGCCACACTACGAAGAGGGTCGAGAAGATCAGGAATGGCCACCAGATGACCAACCCCCAGCCCAGCGCCTGAAGCGAATGGGCAACGGCCCAGCCCACTGCGCTGAGCAGGATTGCTACGGCAGCCGGCATGAAACGCAGGAACAGCGACAAGAAGCCGGCCATGATCAGCGTTTCGAGGAGAGGCGCGAAGATCACGAGCAGGAACAGGGCAATGGGCCCGTTCATCGGAAATACGGGCGCGGGAAGCTCGGGCGCGATCAACCGCGACACCGCCGCCAGCGCCAGGCTTCCGACGATGCTGAGCAGCCAGCCGGTCAGGATCGCCAACCATGCACGCCGCGGTTCGCGCAGCGGTGCCGGTAGGAATTTCAGGAAGCTGTCGTCAAGCAGCCGGCCGGAAACCGGTGCAGGCGGCTGGGCAGTCGCCACGGCTTAGGCCGCGTCGCTGCTCGAATCGGCGGCCTTGCTCTTCTTGGCATAGACGCGGACCGGCTCCTTGGTCCCCATGACCACGTCCTTGTCGATATGCACCTCGTCGACGCCATCCATCGACGGCAGGTCGAACATGGTGTCGAGCAGGATGCCTTCGAGAATCGAGCGAAGCCCACGCGCGCCGGTCTTCCGGTCGATCGCCTTCCGGGCGACCGCACCCAGCGCGTCGTCGGAGAAGCCAAGTTCGACTTCTTCCATGTCGAACAGCTTCTGATATTGCTTCACGAGCGCATTCTTCGGTTCGATCAGGATCTTGACCAGCGCTTCTTCGTCGAGGTCCTCGAGCGTCGCGATGACCGGCAGTCGACCGATGAACTCGGGGATCAGGCCGAACTTCAGCAAGTCCTCGGGCTCGGTGTGCTTCAGGGTCTCGCCCGTGCGTTTCTCTTCGGGCGCAGCCACATAGGCGCCGAAGCCGATCGACTTGCCCTGCAAGCGGTCGCCGATGATCTTTTCCAGCCCCGAGAAGGCGCCACCGCAGATGAAGAGGATGTTGGTCGTGTCGACCTGCAGGAACTCCTGCTGCGGGTGCTTGCGCCCCCCCTGCGGCGGGACGGAGGCGGTCGTGCCCTCCATCAGTTTCAGAAGCGCTTGCTGTACGCCCTCGCCCGACACGTCGCGGGTGATGGAGGGATTGTCGGACTTGCGGGAAATTTTGTCGATCTCGTCGATGTAGACGATGCCCCGCTGCGCCTTCTCAACATTATAGTCGGAGGCCTGCAGAAGCTTCAGGATGATGTTCTCGACGTCCTCGCCGACATAGCCGGCCTCGGTCAGGGTCGTTGCGTCGGCCATGGTGAACGGCACGTCGAGGATACGCGCCAGCGTCTGCGCCAGCAGCGTCTTGCCGCAACCGGTCGGGCCGATCAGCAAGATGTTGGACTTGGCGAGCTCGACCTCCGGACCCGTCTTGGCCCCGTGACCGAGACGCTTGTAATGGTTGTGGACGGCGACCGACAGCACCCGCTTCGCTCGCGCCTGGCCGATGACGTAATCGTCCAGGACCTTGCAGATTTCCGCGGGCGTCGGGACGCCGTCGCGCGTCTTGACCAGCGCCGACTTCGATTCCTCGCGGATGATGTCGTTGCACAGTTCGACACACTCATCGCAGATGAACACCGTCGGACCCGCGATCAGCTTCCTGACCTCGTGCTGCGACTTGCCGCAGAATGAGCAGTAGAGGGTGCTCTTGCTGTCGCCGCCGGAAAGCTTTGTCATGTCGTCCCTTGCTGTGGCCGGCCCAAGGC
>DATFEO010000146.1:0-3430 GCA_035250985.1 Sphingomicrobium sp.
CACACAAGGTCGAGGGCAATTATTCGCCGCCAATCGCCTTCTCGCTTGCCCAGGGCCAGGACTTTATGCCTGACCTCGGCCTCAATGAAGCCGGGTCCATGCCGTCAGGCGCGTCCCGGCTCGCCTGGAAGACCGCTCCGCAGGCAACGGGCTATGCGCTGACGTTGTTCGGAAGCGCCGAGAATGGCGACGTGATCGTCTGGACGTCGTCTTCCAAGGCTGCATCGGCCGCTAACCTCGACTATCTTCCACCGGCTGAGGTGAAGCGGCTGGTAAACGCTGGAGCGGTATTGCCGCCGGCGACCTATCAATGCCTGTTGCCGGCAGAGGTCTCCGCCGCCTCGCCCAGCGGCATGATCATGATGATCGGCTATGGCCCTGAAGTGCATTTCGCCGAAGCGCCCAAGGCGCCAAAATGGACAACTCGGCTCCGCTACAAGACGACCGCCTCGCTGATCCGTGGGATGGGCGCGATGGGCGGGATGCAAGACGGGGACGGTCAGCCCGCGCAACCCGGTCAGCCCGTGAAGAAAAAGAAGAAGAAATTCGGCATCGGCGACATCCTCGGGAACGTGCCGATTCCTTGAGGTGCGTTTCCCGCCGCCGGTCTAGCGAGACCGGCTGTTGGTCGAACATAGTTGCATCGCGAGAACTCGCGGCTAGGCTCCGCCCCAAAATATGCTTGGGGAGTGATTTCATGAGTTTAGCCAATCGTCGCCTGTCCCTGCTGCTCGCCAGCGCCTCGCTTCTCGCGGCGTGCGCGCCAAGCGCCCAGGTAGAATCCGCGGCGACCCGCGATCTGGTAGCAGCCGTCGCGCCGGCCGAGCCGGATCCAGCTGAGGCCGCTCCCGTATCGGCGCTCGTCAGCCAGGTCGCCATTCCGCACCAGTCGTTCGTGCTGGACAACGGCCTGACCGTCATCGTCCACGAGGACCGCAAGGCGCCGGTGGTCGCGGTCAGCATGTGGTACAATGTCGGGTCGAAGGACGAGCCCAAGGGCAAGACCGGGTTCGCCCATCTGTTCGAGCACATCATGTTCAACGGCTCGGAGAATTTGCCTGGCGAGTATTTCGAGCATCTCGAGCATCTCGGCGCAACCGACGTCAACGGCACGACCTGGTTCGACCGAACCAACTATTTCGAAACGGTGCCGCGCGGCGCGCTGGAGCGGGCATTGTTCATGGAAAGCGACCGAATGGGCTATCTGCTCGGCGCGGTGACGCAGGGCGTTCTCGATAACCAGATCGGGGTTGTCCAGAACGAGAAGCGCGAAGGCGATAATCGGCCTGGCGGCCTGGTCGATTATGAGGTGCTGGCCAACCTATTCCCTGAAGGCCATCCCTATCAACACGACACGATCGGATCGATGGCCGACCTCGATTCCGCTGCGCTGCGCGACGTGAAGCAGTGGTTCATCGACAAATATGGTCCCAACAATGCGGTCCTCGTCCTGGCCGGTGACATCAGCGCGGCCGAGGCGCGTCCATTGGTCGAGCGTCAGTTCGGCGCGATCCCGCGTGGTCCGGTCAACAATCCGGCGGCCGCCGACGTGCCGACGCTGGCGGCGCCCAAGTCGATCGTGATGAAGGATCGCGTCGCCGCGGTACAGCTGCAGCGCCATTGGGCCGTTCCGGGCCTGCTGTCCGACCAGCTGGCTGCGCTCGATCTCGGCGGAGCCATCCTTGGCGGCCTTGCCAGCTCGCGCCTCGACCGGATCCTGGTCCGCGAGGAAAAGCTGGCCGTGTCGGTCACCGCCGGGCTGCAGCCGTTCCATCGCGTCGGCCTTTTCCAGGTCAATGCAACGGTGAAGCCTGGGGTCGATCCGGCGGTCGTCGAAAAGCGGCTTGGCGAGATCATGGCCGACTATCTCGCCAACGGCCCGACCGAAGATGAGGTGCGCCGCGCTGCTACTCAGGATGTTGCCGGACGGATTCGAGGCCTTGAGCAGGTCGGCGGATTCGGCGGCAAGGCCGTCGCGCTGGCCGAGGGGCAGGTTTATGCGCAGGACAGCAACTTCTACAAGAAGACGCTGGATGCCTATGCGGCGGTGACGCCGGCGCAGATCCGATCGGCGATGCAGCAATGGCTGGGGCGGCCAGCCTTCAGCGTCCGGCTGGAGCCGGGCGACCGGCCACCCTATGTCGAGGCCAAGGCAGCGAAGAAAGCCAAGGTCGCCGATCTCGTCACCAAGAAGACGGAGCGGGTAAAGCCGGGCGTCGGCGAAACTCCTCCGCTCGATTTCCCCGACGTGCAGCATGTCACCCTGTCGAACGGCATGAAGCTGGCTTATGCCCAGCGGACGACCGTCCCGGTCACCCAGCTTGCAATGTCGTTCGACGCCGGCTTCGCCGCCGACGTGCGAGGTCGGCGAGGCCTGCAGAACCTGACGCTCAGCCTCCTCAAGGAGGGAGCGGACGGGATGACCAGCCAGCAGATCGCCGAGGAGCAGGAGCGGCTCGGCGCGACCATTTCCGCAGCCGGGACGGCCGATCGGTCGACCGTTACGCTATCGGCCTTGTCGGCCAACCTCGGACCATCGCTAGACCTCTTGGCCGATGTGGTGCAGCGGCCGGAGTTCGCCCAGGCGGAACTGGATCGTGTACGCGCCCAGACGCTGACAGCGATCGCCCAGGCTCAAAAGGAGCCGGGCCAGATTGCAGCACGTGCCCTGCCGGCATTGCTCTATGGCGAGGACCACCCGTACGCGACGACCAATCTCGGCGAGGCCGCTGCGGTTACGGGCTTCACTCGCGACGACCTTGTCGGTTTCCACCAAAGCTGGCTCCGGCCAGACAATGCCGAGCTGTTCGTTGTCTCCAACCTGCCGCTCGCCGAAGTCCAGTCCCAGCTGGAGGCGCGGTTCGGCAATTGGTCCGCCCCCGCGGCACCCAAGGGCGTGAAGAACTTCCTCGCTGGGCCGGCAAGGCCGGCAACGTCCCGGATTTTGCTGATCGATCGACCGGGCTCGCCCCAGTCGGTGATCCGCGGCGGCCAAGTGACTTCGGTCGATCCGTTCGGCGACGTAATACCGGTCACTGCGGCCAACGACGCTCTTGGCGGCAACTTCCTGGCGCGCATCAACATGGACCTGCGCGAAACCAAGGGCTGGTCCTATGGCGCCTTCGGCGGATTCGGCCTCAACGTCCATGCCGTGCCCTATCAGATCAGCGCACCGGTCCAGGCCGACCGGACCGCGGATTCGATCAAGGCCATCAACGAACAGCTCGCGGCGTTCCTAAGTACCAAGGGGATCACCCAGGAGGAAATCACGCGCACGGTCGCGAGCAGCATCCAGGAGCTTCCCGGACGATTCGAGACCGGCCCTGCGGTGCTGGGCGCAATGATGACCAATGCGCTCTACAGGCGTCCCGATGATTATTATGAGACGCTGGCGCCGAAGTATCGGGCGCTCACCCCGGCCGGGCTGGAT
>DATFEO010000154.1:0-8067 GCA_035250985.1 Sphingomicrobium sp.
ATTGCAGGGCGGTGATCCGCAGCCGGAGCTCCAGCAGTGCACCCCCTTGCGGGGCGGGTTCGGAGCTCTCGCTTTCCCCCGGCCTTGGGACCGACGCCTTCGCGTCACGAAGGCTCATGCCGTCGGGTAGAGCGGCGCGAACCTTGGCGAGGAGGTCCTTCGCGCAGCTCACATGGCCTGCGGCCTCGTCGAACGACAGTCGGTCCTCCCGATAATCGGTCAGGACCTGGCACATGTAACGGCCGCAGACGCGCGGACGATGGCCGAAGATGGTGCAAGTCGTGCCGACCAGTTTCGGGCAGGGCAGGGCAAAGCCCGGCCGGCCGGGCCGATCGAGAACCGGCAAGCCGACTGCGGTCGCCGGCGCGATCTCGTCGTCGTCCAGGACAGCGGCATTGTGAATGACCCCCATGCAGCACAGCCCGCACCGCGTGCAGAGATTGGATGCCTGGGCGGAGTCCGCCTCGGTGCAGGTCAAGGGCGTTGGCTCTTCGGGATCCGCCATTGCATCAACTGATAGGCGTGAGGGGCGCCGCGTGGAAGCGCTGTCCCTTTGACCGATTGGGCCCGGCTGGTTATAGGCGCCCTCAGGTAACCGCGGCGGCAGGCTCCAACACGGGCCGCCGCCGCTTATTTTCTAGGGGAAGACGAAGTGAGCGAACGCGTTTCGCGGCACTCCCTTGACGTGCAGGGGATCGAGACCGCGGCAAAGCTGCACTGGAACCTGACGACCGCGCCGCTGGTCGAGCATGCGGTTGCGCGCGGCGAAGGCGAGCTGGCCAAGGACGGACCACTGGTGGTCAAGACCGGCAAGCACACCGGCCGTTCGGCGCAGGACAAATTCACGGTCAAGGACGAGCTGACCGAAAACGTGATCTGGTGGAACAAGGGCAACAAGCCGATGGAGCCCGACGCGTTCGAGCGGCTCCACGAAGATTTCTTGCGGGCGCTGGCCGAGAAGGACGAGCTGTTCGTCGCCGACCTCTACGGCGGATCGCAGCCGGAGCATCGCGTGCGTGTCCGCGTCATCAACGAGCTCGCCTGGCATAACCTGTTCATCCGCACCTTGCTCGTGCGGCCGGACGCGGACGAGTTGCCGGGCTTCATTCCCGAGTTCACGATGATCGACCTGCCGAGCTTCCGCGCCGATCCGGAGCGGCACGGATGCCGCAGCGAGACGGTGGTCGCCGTCAACTTCGCAAAGAAGCTGATCCTGATCGGAGGCACGGCCTATGCCGGCGAGATGAAGAAGTCCGTCTTCGGACTCCTGAACTACCTCCTGCCCCCCAAGGGCATCATGCCCATGCACTGCTCGGCCAATATCGGGCCGAAGGGCGACACGGCGATCTTCTTCGGGCTTTCCGGCACCGGCAAGACGACCCTGTCAGCCGACCCGAACCGCACCCTCATCGGCGACGACGAGCATGGCTGGTCGGATACCGCCGTCTTCAATTTCGAGGGCGGCTGCTACGCCAAGATGATCCGCCTTTCGCCCGACAGCGAGCCGGAGATTTACGCCACGACCAGGCGCTTCGGAACCGTGCTCGAGAACGTGGTGATGGACCCGGTGACCCGCCAGCTGGACCTCGACGACGCCAGCCTCGCCGAGAACAGCCGCGGAGCCTATCCGATCGACTACATCCCCAATTGCTCAGAGCACAATATGGGGCCGGTGCCGAAGAACATCGTCATGCTGACCGCCGACGCATTCGGCGTGCTGCCGCCGATCGCCAAGCTGACGCCAGACCAGGCCATGTACCACTTTCTCAGCGGCTACACCGCCAAGGTTGCCGGGACGGAGATCGGCGTCACCGAGCCGGAGGCGACCTTCTCGACCTGCTTCGGCGCGCCGTTCATGCCGCGACATCCGTCGGTCTATGGCAATTTGCTGAAGGACCGGATCGCCAAGGGCGGTGTCGACTGCTGGCTGGTCAACACCGGCTGGACCGGCGGTAAATATGGCGTCGGCAAGCGCATGCCGATCAAGGAAACGCGCGCGCTGCTCAATGCGGCACTCGACGGGAGCCTGAAGAACGCGGAATTCCGCAAGGATCCGAACTTCGGCTTCGACGTGCCCGTCTCGGTGCCCGGCGTCGACCAAAGCATCCTCGATCCGCGCCAAACCTGGGCGGACAAGGACGAGTACGACCGCACGTCGGCCAAGCTCGTCGACCTGTTCGTCGAGAATTTTGCGCAATTCGAGAGCGAGGTCGACGAAGGCGTCCGACAAGCCGCGCCGAAAGTCGCCGCCACCGCTTAACGGCTCGGTCACATGATCGGGCCTTCCCAGTTGAAAGCCCGATCAATGACCGAATACCGACCACGCTTGTTTGCCGCCGATGATGCGATCGTCCGCATCGGCGAGGGCCTTGTCGCCCGCACCCTGCCGCGAGCCGACTGGACCCACGAAGCCCATCTTGCCGCTACCGCCTATTTGCTGACGCGCCGGCCCGACATCGACCTCGACGCCGAACTGCCCGGCATCATCCGCCGCTACAACGAGAGCGTTGGCGGCGTGAACGACGACACGCAGGGCTATCACGAGACAATCACGCGTGTTTTCCTGCAGAGCGTCCGCGTCTTTCTCGCCGAAGCCGATCCGGAGACGTCGCTTCACGAGTTGGTGAATGAGTTGCTGCGGTCCCCGGTGGGAAGACGTGACTGGCCACTCAGATTCTACAGCGCCGAGCGGCTGTTCTCGGTCGAGGCCAGGCGGCACTTCGTGCCTCCCGATTTGGCGGCGCTCCCATAAACCATATCGAAAAACGATAATCGTTCTTGCCGAATAACGGTAAATGAGTTATCGTTTATCGATATTCATGGTCGCAAGGGGGGAGAGTCGATGTCACACCAATCCGCTGCGCTGCCGATCGCTTACGTCATGCTGCGAATCCTGATCGTCCTCAATTGGCTGATGGCGGTGGCGATCCTCGTGTTGCTGTTCATGATGCCCCACGAGCATTGGATCATGGTCTCGCTCAAACTGACTCCGGGACCAGAGGCCGAGCGGGTGGTTATGGGGCTGCGCGCGGTTGCCGTCCTCGGCCTTGTCTCGGTGCCGCTCAACCATTTCATCTTCAGGCGCTTGCTGGCGATGGTCGAGACGGTGCGCGCGGGCGATCCATTCGTCGCGGCGAATGCCTATCGCCTGCACGCCATCGCGTGGCTCCTGCTCGGGCTGCAGCTTTTGAGCATCGTCATCGGCGCAATCGCCAGAGCAATTTCGACGCCGGAACACCCGTTCGAGTTCGGCGGCTTGTCGATCAACGGCTGGCTCGCTGTGCTCCTCACCTTCATCCTTGCCCGGGTCTTCGCCGAAGGGGCGTTGATGCGCGAGGACCTGGAAGGGACGGTCTGAGATGGCGATCGCCGTCAAGCTGGACGACCTGCTCCACGATCGGCGGATGACCCTGACCGAGCTCGCCGAGAAGGTCGACATCACGCTCGCCAACCTGTCGATCCTCAAGACCGGCAAGGCCCGCGCCATCCGCTTCTCGACGCTCGAGGCGATCTGCGCCGCGCTCGGCTGCCAGCCGGGAGACCTGCTCGAATTCCAACCTGATGCAGACGCGGCCGAGCAGCCGCGCGCGGCCTGAAGGAGGAACCGGGGTCATGCTCAAATCGCTCCTCTGGGTGCATATCGCGGCGGGCATCGCGGCCGTCCTGATCGGTGCGCTTGCCGTCGCGGCGCGCAAGGGCGGCCGTCTCCACACCAGCAGCGGCACCTGGTTCGCGGTTGCGATGATCGTGCTCGCGATCACTGCCTCCATTCTCGAGCCGTTTCGAAAGACCGAGCCCGGATCCCCGCTTGTCGGCCTGGTCGTCTGCTATTTCGTCGCGACCTCGTGGGTCACAGCACGCCGGCGCGAGGGGAGCACCGGTAAATTCGAGATTGCCGCATGTATTACCGCACTCATGATGGCCGCGCTGGTCGCATGGGACGGTTTCACGGGTGCGATATCGTCTACTCCCGTCGGTCGAGGTCCGGTGTTCGTCACGGCCGGGCTGCTCCTGCTTGCCGGCCTGCTCGACTTCAATGCGATCCTGCGCAAGAAGCTGACAGCCACCCAACGGCTTTCGCGTCACCTGTGGCGAATGTGCCTCGCCTTCTTCATCGCGACCGGTTCCTTCTTCCTCGGACAGCAGGACATCCTGCCGATCGCGGTGCGCGGCTCGCCGATCCTGTTCGTCCTGGGCTTCGCTCCGGTCGCCGTGATGGCGTTCTGGCTGGTCCGTCTGCGCTTCGGAAGCGCCCGCTTGAAACTGGAAAGGCTGCTGAGCGAGCGGCGTCGGGCGCGCCAATTGATGTCTAGTCCTGAAGTGGGGGTTTGAAATGGCTTCGACCGCCGCATCGCTTTCTCGGAATGAATTGGCCGACGGGGAGGTGCCGCTCTGGCGACTCTATGTCCTTCGCGCCACGTACCTGCTGCTGGTCGTCGGCCTCGGCGCGACCATCGTGCCCGAACTCTTCAACCACGAACCGACGGCGCGCGGCGTCATTCCCGGCATGTTGAGCGGCATCTGGCTGCTGGCCTTCCTCGGCCTCAAATATCCGCTGCAAATGCTGCCGCTGCTGATGTTCGAGTTCGCCTGGAAGGGCGTTTGGATGCTCAAATACGGCCTGCCGCAATATTATTCGGGCGAAATGCCGCCGACCTGGGCCGGCGATTTCCAGGCCATCGCCGCCGGCTTCATCCTGATGCCGATGGTCATCCCCTGGGGTCATGTCTATCGGCGATACATCAAGGGGTCGATGGATTCGGTCGAGGATGGGGCGACGAGAATCCGCCTGCGGGTGATGCGGGCGGCTTATGTGCTGCTGTTCCTTGCCGGCATTTTCGTCATCGGGCGGATTTTCCTGAATCCGATGCCGATGGAACGCGGCGTCTTCGCCAGCATGCTGATCGCGCTCTTCCTGCTGAACGTCCTGATCATCCGCAACCCGCTGAAGATGCTGCCAGTGCTGCTGCTCGAGTGTGTTTGGAAGCTGGTCTGGCTGGCAGCCTTCGGCCTGCCGCAGCTGATTTCCGGGGTCGGTTCGCCGCGTCTTGGCGAGGATATTTACGCGGTCGGACTGGGCCCGGTCTTGTTCGCGCTCTTGATCCCCTGGGGCTACGTCTGGCGCCACTACGTCAAGCAACCCGCCGAGCGTTGGCGCTGAGCGCCGCCCGCCTCGCCAGACTCAGGGCATTCCTGTATAGTGCCGGCACAGGGAACGGAGCATGATTGCTTCTCCAAGAGGGAGCCTGTGAATGCGCGCATTTCCCTTGATGGCTGCGGTGTTCCTGACCGCCTGCCAAACGGCGAACGTCCAGACGGACTTCGATCCGGCCGCCCCTTTTACGAGCTATCGAACCTACAGCTGGCTGCCGAGTGAGGCGCCCCGAGGAATGAACCCCATCATGTTCCGCAGGGTCAAGGAATCGATCGACCGGTCTTTGGCCGCCCGGGGATATACGCAGGCCGAACCGGGTGACTTCGCCATCAGCTTTACGATCGGCGAGAAGGACCGGCTGCGCGCCGACGATTATGGTTACGGCTGGGGCGGTTACGGCTGGGGCGGCTATGGTTGGGCCGGCTGGGGCTGTTGCGGCTGGGGCTGGGGTGGCTGGGGCCATCCTGCCGTCGACATCTACACGGTGACCGAGCGGAGCATCATCATCGACATTTATGACACCGGGACGCGCCAGCCCGCCTGGCACGGGGTCGTGAAACGTGAATCCTATAGTGACCGGGTCAATTATTCGAGGCTCGATCAGGCCGTGGACCGCGTACTGGCGCAATTCCCGCCGCAGGCAGCCGCCAGCCGCTACTGAGGGCTAAGCCGCCGCCCGCCGCCCAGCCGCTGCAATATAGTCGCTCACGTTCCTGGCGAGCACGTCCATCGGCACATTGCCGCCCTTGACCACTGCATCGTTGAAGTCGCGCAGGTCATAGCGGTTGCCGAGCTCCGACTGGGCGCGGCTGCGCTGCCGAACAATTTCCGTATGACCGATCTTGTAGCCGCAGGCCTGGCCCGGCCAGCTGCAATAGCGGTCGACTTCGCTCGCCACTTCCTCCGGGTTGGAGCCGTTGCGCTCGACGAAGAAGGCCACGCCCTGATCGCGGGTCCAGCGCTTGGCGTGGAGGCCGGTGTCGACCACCAGGCGTACGGCGCGAAAGGCGAGCGACTGCAGGTAGCCGAGGCGCCCGACCTCAAAATCGTCATAGGCGCCAAGCTCGTCCATCAGCTGCTCGGCGTAGAGCGCCCAGCCTTCGGAATAAGCATTGAACGACAGCAGGGTGCGGATCAGCGGCAGCTGGTTGGCATATTCGCCCTGCCAGACGTGGCCGGGGATCGCCTCATGCGCGGCAAGGTCCGGCAGGCTGTATTTCGAATGCAGGTCGGTCGTCCTGAGGTTGATCCAGAACTTGCCGGGGATTGTACCGTCGATCGAGCCGGCGCCGCCGTAGGCGCCGGGCGCCCCGGGCTCTTCCTCAGGCGGCAGGCGCTTCACCTCGAGATTGCCGCGGACGAGCGTGCGGAAGGCCTGCGGCAGGCGCGTGCGGAACTTGCCGATCCACTCCTGGATATAGGCCATGATCTCGGCGCGGCCCTTGTCGCCGTCGCTGAACTGGTAGCGCGGGTCCTTACCCAGCGCCTGCATGCGGGCGCCGACCGATCCTTCGGTGTAGCCGAGCTTCCTTAGGATCGGATCCATGCGGCCGTGCAGCTCATTCAATTGGTCGAGGCCCATCTGGTGCACCTCGTCCGGGGTCATGGCGGTGGTCGTCGAAGCCTTGAGCGCCCAGGCGTAGAAGGCGTCGCCGCCCGGGCGCGCCCACATGCCGGCGTCATTGGTCGCCGACTGACGCTGGATCTTGAGCTCCGCGATTTGCCGCTCGAGCGCCGGCGCGACTTTTTGCCGGGCGATCGTGCGGGCGCGGCCGGCCCAGTCGCCGGCGATATTGGCTTCGCGCGTCCTCCGCTCGATGGATTCAACCAGCCCGCCACCCTCGTGGGCGCCCTTGAGGCTAGCTTCCATTTGCGTGATCGCCTTGTCGATGAGGAATGCCGGAGGGACGAGGCCCTTGCCGCGGGCATCCTGGATGCGGGCGAGCTCGCCATCCAGCTGCATGGGATAGGTGTCGAGACGCGCGATATAGGCTTCGGCATCGGCAGCGGTGCGGACCTGATGGTCGCTGTCCAGGAAGCGCGGCACGTCGAGATAAGCGCCGACGTTCTGGATGACGACATAGGGCGTGTTTCGCCAGCCGCCGACCGCGACATCGCCGTAGGGCAAGGCGAACCCTTCGAGCGCGGTGCGATAGGCGCTGCGCACGACTTCGACGCTGGTCCGGGTCGAATGAGACAAAGTGGAGATGTCGATCGCCTCGGCGCGGGCGAGATCCGCACGGAGCGTCACCTCGATCCTGTCCTGGCCGGCCTGGCTGCGGTCAGCCAGGCGCGAACGCAGCGGCGCCCGAGCGTCCTTGTCGATGCCGAGCGAGGTCGCGCTTTCCGGCGATAGCCAGAGGAGGTTCTCGGCAATCGAATCGAGCAGGGCGCTGGCCTCGGCCTCGGTGGCGGGGCCGGCGCTGGCGGCGATCGTCCGGACGCAGCCGGGAAGGGCGGCAAGCGCGCCGCTGGCGCCGAGCGCGGTGAAAGCTTCGCGGCGTGAGATGATGATGTCGGTCACGGGGATACTCTCAAAACTCAGGAGGCCGGCAGACTAGTCGCCCTTTCAACGATCAGGCAATTGCCCTCGACCGATGCAACGCGGACCCGATCGCCGGGCGAGGCTGGGCCGCCGCGAGCGCTCCACTCGCTGTCGCCGACCCGTACCCGGCCGCCGTGGTCGTCGACCGCTGACACGACCTCGACCGTGCGGCCGACGAGGCGGGTGGCGGGTTCGTTGATCATCCCCGCCGCCGGGCCATTGGGCTGGGCATACCAGCGCTTGAAGATCATCAGGAAGACCGCCGAATAGAGGACGAACAGCCCGAGCTGCGGGGCGAGGCCGAGGTCGAACAGGACCGTGAACAGGCCGGTGGCGATGGCGGCAGCCCCGATGAAGACCAGGAAGA
>DATFEO010000155.1:0-16595 GCA_035250985.1 Sphingomicrobium sp.
TTGTTATCATTGCGCTGATTGTCGTCGTCTCTCCTGCTTCCGCCGAGCCGCTGCAGCCGACGGGCAAGTGGGAGGTGCAATATACGGCGAGCAATTGCACGGCAAAGCGCGCCTATGGTGATGTCTTACTGACGGTCGAACCGTCGCCACTCGGGTCAACTACGCGCTATCTGATTCAGGCGTCTGGGAAGGCCGGGCGAGCACGGCAATATAACTCAGTAGTGGAACCGGCCGACGGCAGTCCGGCCCTAAAGACGACTAGCCTACTGTTCCCGCTCGCATCGAAAAATCGTCGGGCGCTACTGACCGTCCTTCCCTTGGAGCAGGCAAGCCGTGTCGAAAATGGCGGACGTCTGAAAATCACCACACGGGGCACCGGAATCCGGCAGACCGAGAAAGTGCCGAACACTCCAGAAACGATGGCCGTTGATCTCTCGCTGGGGTCGATGGCTGCACTGCGGAAGGCGATGGATTCCTGCATGGACGACCTTCGCGGTTTTTGGGGAATGGTTGACAGCAAATTGCCGGAGCCAGCGCAAAAGGCAGACGTTAATGCGCGGGGCATCTTCACTGCTGATGATTATCCAGCAGACGCCATGGCAGCGAATCACACCGGTAGAACGCGATACCTACTTTTGATTGACGAACGGGGTAGCCTCCTTGACTGCGCAATCGACGAGAGCAGCGGAATTGCCTCGTTGGACGCCATGGGCTGCCAAGTCATGCGCGAACGGGCGCGCATAAAGCCGGCACTCGATGCCGCCGGGAAGACGATGAAGAGCATTTATCGAATGACCGTACAGTGGGCGATTGTTGACGGCTAAGTCGCGCCTAGCGCCCGCCATGGCCCCGCGCTAAGCCTCCCGCGCAAGCAGGGAGGCAAGACATGCGGAAGTTCTTCTCGATCACTTTGGCCCTGGCCCTGGCGCTCGGCTCGGCACCGGCATGGGCCGAGCCGGCCGATGTCGCCGCGGCGGTGGCCAATAGCAGCGCTCGAAGCGAAGCGAATCTGAAGCTCGACGAGGACCGCAAGCCGTCGGAGCTGCTCGCATTCTTCGGCCTCGAGCGCGGCATGCGCGTCATCGATATGTTCGGAGCCAACCGCTATTGGGCCGAGATCATCTCGCCCGCGATCGGCCCGGAGGGGCAGCTGATTGTCTGGCAGCCGACCCAGTTCATGAACGACAAGCGCAAGGCCGATTTCGATGCCTTCGCCGCCAAGGTGGGCAATACCGCTTTGATCTCGACGCCGTTCGAGGCGCCGGCGCTTGGCGCCAATGCCTATGACTTCATGATCATGAATTTGGACTACCATGACGTCTATTGGCAGAACCCGGAGCGCAAGATCGGGCGGATGGAGCCCGATGCATGGCTGAAGCGGATCTATGCGGCGATGAAGCCAGGCGCCGTCGTCGGCATCGTCGACCATGCCGCCAATCCGGGCGGTGACACGCGCGAGGTCGTCGAGAAGCTCCACCGCATCGACCCGGCGGTGGTCAAGGCCGACTTCCAGCGCGCGGGCTTCGTGCTCGAGGGCGAAAGCCAGCTTCTGCGCAACCCCGCCGACGATCACAGCCTGAACGTCTTCGACGATAAGATCCGCGGCAAGACCGACCGCTTCGTGCTGAAGTTCCGGAAGCCCGCATGAGCCTCGACGGCGAGGCGGCGGCCGCAAGGAGCATCCGCGGTCCGCGCGCCTGGTGGGTGCTGCTCTCGCTGGTCCTCGGCCTGGTCGGGGGAACGCTGGCGGCCAAGGCCGGCGATGGCTTGCGTGAGCCCATGATCCAGGCTGCCAACGTCGTCGGCACGCTTTGGCTCAACGCACTGAAGATGACGGTCATCCCGCTCATCGTCTCACTGCTGGTCACGGGCATTGCCCGCACTGCCGAGGCGGCGCGAGGCGGGCGCATCGCCGCCATCTCGGTTGCCTTTTTCCTCGGCATTTTCCTTCTTTCGGCGATGCTCGGCGCTTTTTTCACGCCAGTGCTTACGGACTTGTTCCCGCTGCCGGCGAGCGCCGCGGAAGCAATGCGGGCGGGCCTCGCCTCGGTCGACCAGGCGGCCGCGTCGGCCGCTATTCCTTCGACCTCCGACTTCGTTCGCAACCTCGTGCCGCCAAACGCGATCAGCGCCGCCGCGAACAGCGAAGTCCTGCCGCTGGTGGTCTTCACCTTGCTGTTCGCGTTGGCCGTCTCGCGTTTGCCGGAACAGCGTCGGCGAAGCCTGGTCGGACTGTTCGAAGGGATTGCCGACGCGCTGCTGATCGTGATCAGCTGGGTGCTTGCAATCGCCCCGCTCGGCGTCCTCGCCCTGTCATTCGTGCTCGGCGCCAGCGCCGGCGGCGGTGCCTTCACCGCGCTGGCTTACTATATCATCCTCGTCTCGACCCTCGGCGTGATCGTAACGCTGGCCGCCTATCCGTTGGCGATTTTCGCTGGCGACCAGAAGCTCGGCGAATTCGCCCGGACGATGATCGCGCCGCAGAGCGTCGCAATTTCGACGCGCTCGTCGCTGGCCTCGCTACCGGCGATGCTGGCCGCGGCCCGGAATCTCAGGATTCGCGAGGAGGTGGTCGATGTCACCCTGCCGATGGCCGTCGCCTTGTTCCGGGCGACCGGTCCGGCGATGAACCTCGCCGTCCTGTTCTATATCGCCGAGTGGATGGGCCTCGAACCCAGCCTGCCGCAGGCCATCGCCGCGGTCCTGGTCGCGGTGCTGATGAGCCTCAGTGCCGTCAGCCTGCCAGGCGAGATCAGCTTCGTGAGCTCGATCGCGCCGATCGGCATCGCCCTGGGAATTCCGCTCGGGCCATTGGCCCTGTTGATCGCCGTCGAGATGGTGCCGGACATTATCCGCACGCTCGGGAATGTGACGATGGATGTTGCCGCGACAACCGCGGTCGCCCGGCGAACCGCGCCCGAAAGCTGAACGCCAGATGACCGTCGTTCGTCGATTGATCCACCGACAAACGGCGTTCGTCCCACCACCGTACCGATTGCCGACTCCCGCCGCTCGCCGGTCGAGCCGCGCATGATTTCATTCGCGGCCCGTCCTACCCAGCAATGGCGGATCGAGGGACCTTTAGGCTTCCTCATCACCACCCCCAACTTGAGGGTCCCTCGACCGCAACGCGAAAAGGGAGTGTAGAAGATGAAAGCCTTTGTGATGATGGCCGCGGTATTCACCTCGGCTCTGCTGACGGTTCCGACCGTCACCGAAGTCGGCGATGCCAGGGTCAGCGAACTCCGCCTCAACGCCTGAGGCGGAGGACAGCAATGAACCAGAATCAATCCCGAACCGATCGCCGGAGTGGCGGCTGTAATGGCTACCGCCCGGCGATCGACCTTACCCGGTCAGCATAAAGCCGGCCGACCGGCTGCTCACTTTCGTCGCCAAGCCTGGCGATCCAGCGCCCCGAAGGGTTACGTGAAAAGCCGGTTATGAAGTCGCGGCGAACGATCGCCGAACGATGCAGCCGCACGAACAACTGCGGATCCAGCCTTTCCTCCAGCGCCGCCATTGAATGATGGATAAGCCAGCTGCGCGCGCCGACGTGCAGTCGCATATAATCGCGCTCGGCCGATACACGATCGACGTCGCGGGCGGCGATGCGAACCAGGCCCGAACGGTCGGACGCCCAGAATTCCTCAAGGAACGCCGACGGCGCGGCGCTCAGCGCCTCTTCCTCGCCGCGATGGCGAAGGTGGACGCGGGCGCGGTCGAGCGCCTTCTGCAGCCGCGCCGGCTCGATCGGCTTCATCAGATAATCGACAGCGGCGACCTCGAAGGCGGCGACGGCGAATTGGTCGAACGCGGTTACGAAGACGACGGCGGGGCAGGGGCGCCGGTTCGCCAACGCCCTGGCGACGTCGATGCCGTCCATGCCGGGCATGGCGATGTCGAGCAGCATGACGTCTGGACCGAGGCCTTCGGCGAGGCGAACCGCAGCTTCGCCGTCACTCGCAGTGCCAACGAGGTCGACGCCCGGCGCCCTTGCTAGCAGCAGCTGCAGCCTTTCCGCAGCCAGCGGCTCGTCGTCGGCAATCAAGACTTTGAGCGGCGGTTCATCCATTCGAGCGATCCAGCGGCATGATGATGTGGACCTGATAACCGCCATTCGGGAGCGGACCAAATTCACATTTCGCATGCGCGCCAAATCGCGCGTTGAGCCTCTGGCAGACGTTGGACAGGCCAACGCCAGTGCTTTCTACCCTGTCGTGGTCCCTCGCCGGCGCGGCGTCAGGTTTGCCGGTATTCGTGACGATGATTTCGAGACGGCCCTCGCCAAGCGCCCGCGCCTCGATCCGAAGAGTCACCTTATCACGCGTCGGTGAAACTCCGTACTTGATCGCATTCTCGACCAGCGGCTGGAGGACCAGTGCCGGAAGGCGGGCGGACTCCAGCTCCTTCGGGATGTCGATCTCAACCCTCAGCCGGCTCGGGAAGCGTACCTTTTCGATATCGAGATAGAGCCGCTGGAGGTCGATTTCCTCCGCGAGTGTGACATCCGCCGAAGGATCGAGCGACAGGCTGGTGCGGAAGAAAGTCGACAGCGCCAGCAGCATTTCCTCCGCCTTTTCGGCCCGGCCCGTCATCACCAGCGAGGACAAGGAATTGAGCGTGTTGAACAGGAAGTGCGGGTTGACCTGGTAGCGGAGAGCCCGGACCTGGGCGGCGCGTGCGGCGGCCTCGGCTTGCGCGGCGCGGCGCTGCGCACCCAGCACCTGAGCCTGCGCGAGGGTGGCGAGATAGAAGGCACTCCAGGCTGCGAAGAAGAAGAACCAGGTGACGGAGCTGTCGGCGATCCAGCGAATCCTCTTCTCATTGTCGAGCTGGGCCATTCGGGGAAGGGTCACGACGAGTGGGTCGCTGGCGGCGCGCTCGATACGGATCTGGTAGCCCTTCTCGATCACGACGTAGCCTTCGCGCGCTTGGAAGCGGAACTCCTCCTTGCTCGGCTTGAAATAGGGTTCGAGGAAAAAGATGGTGGTCGCCTGGCCGATTGCCGCCGCCGCCGACAGGGCAGCGGCGAAAACTGCCTTGCGATACATGGGAGCACGGCGCGTGAACGAGTCGAGCAGCGCGTAAAGAATGAGGGTGAGAACGATGCCGGCCATGATGTTCGGCATTTTGTTGTGCAGGGACGTCCAGGGATCGTCACCGAGCAGCGCGCGCGCGATGACGGTGGCGGCATAGACCAGCCAAAAACCGAGGATGGACTTTAGTGCGAGGCGCCAATCGGCGAAGCGCCGCTCCTCGGCAAATTCATTGCTCATGTGTGACATGTATGGCCGCAGCCGTCCGGCATGCAATCCGCCCCCTGTCGCTTGGCAGAAGCGTGACCGCCCTCGGTCGAACAATCCACAGTTTTATGGGGGAACGGCCCGAGCGACGCTTCGTTACGCTTGACAATGAATTCCCGGAGTGAATCGGCCATGACCGAAAAGAAGCAGGACAAGGCGGGCAAAGAGGCCTCGCTCCCGCCCACCGTGCTTTCGAAGGAGCCGGAGCGTGAGCTCGAACTCAAGCTAAAGAAGCACCCGGAAGACCTTGATGCAAAGGCCGATCTTGGCTCGGATGAATCCATGGATGCGTCCGACCCGAGCTCGGCGACCCAGCCCGGCGGCAATGAGCCCGCGCCGTCATCCGGGTTCCCGGAGAAATAGTTCGACTTCGTAACAAAATTGTCGCTCGTTGCACGAAATCCACAGTCGCAAGTCGATGTCGGGCCGTGAAATATTCGCTCTTGCCCCTAGCCTAACCCTTTGATTCAATATGCATGGGGGGTGGGATCTTGGTTAAGCAATTTGCAACCATGCTCGTCGCATGATCCCTCCCGGGCAAAAGGAGTTGGTTTCATGACGACGCGGACCAGTCAGCCAGCAGGGGGAGTGCTGCTGATTGCAGAGATGAAGGAGTTTGCGAGCTTCTCCAAAGCGACGCAGCGGTATACCCGCCGTTCGCTTGACATCGCCTTCGGCCGCACCGACCCGATCGCCACCTGGGCTCGCGATGAGGCCGAGGCCGCGTCGATCCGTGCCCAGGGTCGCTTCTACAAGCAGCTCGATCACCTTCGCCTCCAGGTTCCCGATGACAGTGGGCTCGACATGATCGAGCCCTTCCTTGGCATGCTGGTGACGATCGCCGCCTTCGACCTTGGCCAGGATCGCTTGCCGACGTTCGCGTCCTTCCGCTTCCTCTACGAGCGGTTGCTCGGCGCCAGCGCTCGGCCGTGGCTGCCCGCGGCGTTCTGCGCTGCCGCGGCGCTTCCGCACCTGCACCCCGATCGCCGCCGGACCCTGCTTCAGTCGATCAGCGAAAGCGCCGCGACGGCGCCCGGCTGGTCGAACCGCGAACCGGTGTTCTGGCCGGAGTGGGTCGAGAAGGTCGAAGTCGCTGCCGCCTGATCAGGTCGGCGCCATCACCGACGGATAAATTTCAGCAAGCTGCGCGAGGCTTTCGCGCGCGCTCTTGTG
Source organism: Sphingomicrobium sp. (assembly GCA_035250985.1). GTDB lineage: Bacteria > Pseudomonadota > Alphaproteobacteria > Sphingomonadales > Sphingomonadaceae > Sphingomicrobium. The sequence continues at coordinate 6,477 of DATFEO010000155.1, forward strand.
GTGGATGAAGGTGCCGCCGGCATTTTCCCACTTATCGCGATGATCGGCGCGGTCGTCGACCAGCACGTCCATGCCGGTCATATGCCGGAACTTGTCGCGGGCCATGGTGGTGATGATCTTCGTGCCCGGAAAATGCTCCGCGGCCCACTTGACCTTCTGCGGCGCCGCCCAGTTGCCGAGCGGCAGGCCGGTGAGGATCGTCGGCTCAAGGTGCTTCACCGCCTGGAACAGTTCCATGGCATCGGGCATCAGCGGCAGCGTCGCGTAAAAATCCCTGGCCCGCGCCAGCCGCCGCCAGAACTCACGCTTGCTGAACTTCGCCTCAAAGGCTTTCGGCGACATTCCGAGCACCATCTTCGCGCCCGCATCGAAATCGGCAAGGACGCCATCCAAGTCCAGGAAAAGATGGGACATTCTAGAACCGGGCTGGAAGAATCTTCACCGGAACCGCATCCTCCAGATTCTGCCATCCCAGGTCGCGGATCACGGCGTTGCTCTCCTTGGCCTGACGGCCATCGCCGAGCGACCAGGTGATGTGGAAGGTCGAGCCGTCGGGCCGGTCGGTCGAGCCGTTCAATGCCACCACCATGGCTTCGACTCCATGGTCATCATCGACCCGGCCGATGATCCTGGCAGTGGCATCCGGAGGCAGCGGCTTGCGCTCGGCTTCGGTCTCGAGCGTCACATGGTCGGCGATCGGCCGGTCATAGCGCGGCGGAAAGCGTTCAAGCAGGCGCTCGCGCTCACTGCGATCAAGCTTCCAGCCTATGACGCTTCCCGGCTTAGCCATGGACACACAATCACGCTCGCGACGCGAGGTTCCGAACGATCTCGCCCGCGAATTCGGTCAAAGTGTCGTCACGCGCGCCCATGACGACGATGCGATCGCCCCCCGCCGCCTCGCGCAGCAGGGCCTCGCCGATCGCGGCGCGCTCCGCAATATGCTCGGCTTCGCCGCCGGCGTCGCGGATCGCCTCGGCCAGCCAGTCGGATCCGCGCGAGCGGTCGACCGTGCCACCCTGGTAGACTGGGTCGGGCAGGTAGAGGCGGTCCCCCTCACGCATGCCCTTGGCGAACGTCTCCGCCAATTCCTCGCCCATCTTGGCCAGCGGCCCGAAACCATGCGGCTGGAACATGATCAGCAGGCGGCCGGGCTGTGCGGTCAGCGTCGCCAGGGTAGCGGCGATCTTGTCTGGGTTGTGGGCGAAGTCGTCGATGACCGTGACTCCACCGGCGGTGCCGACGGTCTCAAGGCGGCGCTTCAGCCCCTCGAAGCGGGCGAGCGCGGCGGCGCCTTCAGCGAGCGGGACTCCGAGTGCCTGCGCCGCCGCCAAAGCGGCAAGGGCATTGGACGCATTGTGGCGCCCGGGCTGGGAGAGACTGACCTGGCAGACCTCTTCGCCGCATTCGACGGTGAAGCCCACGCCGTCCGCGAGTAGCTCGAGGTTGCGGCCAATCAACGCCCCCTGCGGGCTGTCGAATCCATATCCGACCATTTTGTCGCCCGGCAACTGCTCGGCGAGGATTCGCGTGTCGGGATCGTCGAGGTTGATCACCGCCTTTCCGGCGCGCTGCAGGAAGTCGCTGAACAGGGCGCGCAGCTCGTCCATGGCCAGATGGTCGAGGCTGATGTTGGTCAGTACCGCGACGGTCGGATGATAAAGGGCGATCGAGCCGTCGCTCTCGTCGACCTCGCTGACGAACAGCTCCGGATCGCCGACCAGGGCGGAGGCGAAGGGCGCGGACGGGGAGACGAAATTCTTCATCACCGCACCGTTCATCACCGTCGGCTGGCGATGGCAGGCGTGGAGGATCCAGCCGATCATGCCGGTGACGGTCGACTTGCCGCTGGTGCCGCCGACGGCGACGCTGCGGTGGGCGGCGTTCAACAGCTTCGCCAGCATTTGCGGCCGGGTGAGATGGTCGAGGCCGAGCTCGCGGGCGCGGACGACGTCGGGAATCGTGTCCTCGACCGCCGCCGAAGTAACCAGGGTCATGCCCTCGACAAGCCCGCTGCCATCCTGCGGAAAGAGGGGGATGCCGAGCGAGCGCAAGTAGTCGAACTTGTGCTGTACCCGGCCGGCATCGAGGGCGCGGTCGGACCCGGCAACCTTTTCGCCGCGGGCGCGCAGGATGGAGGCCAAAGGCAGCATGCCGCTGCCGCCGATCCCGCAGAAGAAGGTGGAATTGCTCATCGCCGACGCCCTATGGATTGCTGGCGCGGCATGCAAAGGGGGAATCCATGAAAATCGCTGTGGTCGCCCCGAGCTGCACGCTCAAGCCCGAAGCCGCGGAGCTGGTGGTGGCGCTGGCGGCGACGCGGGAGGATTGCGAGCTGGCCATCCATCCGCAATGCTTCTTCAGCGACGGCCACTTCGCCGGCAGCGACGCCGAACGTCTGGAGGCGTTGCGCGAGGTGATGGAGGACGAAAGCGTCGAGGCCATCTGGTTCGCGCGCGGTGGCTACGGCTCCAACCGCATCGCCGAGGCCGCCGTCGCCGATTTGTCGCTGACCGCCATGCGCAAGACCTATTTGGGCTACAGCGATGCCGGCTTCCTGCTCGCCGGGCTGCACAAGGCCGGTTGCGAGGTGGCGCACGGGCCGATGCCGCAGGACATATTGCGCGACGGCGGAGAGGCGGCGGTCTCGCGCGCGCTCGACTGGCTTCTGACCCGCGACCCGGCGGGGGTCGAACCGAGCCTCAGCTATCCGGCGCAAGCCTATAATCTGACGGTGCTTTCCAGCCTGCTGGGAACGGCGTTGGAGCCAGACCTCACCGGCTACGAGCTGCTGATCGAGGAGGTGTCGGAGCATCATTACCGGATCGACCGGACGATGTTCCACCTGACCGGCAGCGCGAATGTTCGCGGGGTCGTTGAGCTGCGCGCCGGCAACATGAGCGACATACCGGAGAACGACCCGGTGTGGGGCAGCGACGAGGAGGCGATCGTCCGCGATTGGTGCGCGCGGGCGGGCATAAATTACGGCGGCAGGGCCGTCATCGGCCACGACAGCGGCAACCGGGTCGTGCCCTTTGGGCGGCCCTGAAGCGCAATTAACCCAATTTCCCTCTAGAGAGGCATTGCAATGCGCCCCCGTTTGCGCTCTATCGTCAGAGGGAAACAACAGGAGGGCCAAATGGCAAAAGGGACTGGTCGTAAAGCAGGGGGTGGATTGGCTCGCCCAGTAACTCCGTCATCGGATCTGGCGGCGATCACCGGCAGCGCTCCGCTGCCGCGGAGCGAAGTGGTGTCGAAGGTGTGGGATCACATTCGCAAGAACAACCTGCAAAACCCGCAAAACAAGCGGGAAATCATCGCTGACGACAAGCTTCGCAAGGTCTTCGGCAAGGACCGTTGCACCATGTTCGAGATGAACAAGCATCTCTCGAAGCACCTCAGCTAGTCACGCTGCGCGTAGACGCTGACGAAGGGGCTCGCGGGCAATCGCGGGCCCCTTCTCTATGAGGCGGGCGCCCGACTCGGCGCTCTGAGTCGGGGCTCTGGGCGCAATCGCCGGGGCTCAGTTCGGCTTGCGCAGTTGCGAACAGATGGGCTCTGGCTGCTTGCGGCAGAAATCGGGCGTCCGCCCGCCTCGCCAATAGTCGAGCAGGCCGACGCGCTGTGCCAGCTGGAGGTAACGTGGATCGCGGCGCATCGGCGCGGCAGCGGGCGAAGTGACGAATTCGAGCGGCGCGACGCCGGAAGGATCATCCAGCCAGATGCGCTCGGTTTCGGCAGGCGTGCGGCCGACCCGACGCGGATAGAGCTTATTGGCGATTGCGTACGCACTGTCCTGGTCACCAAGCATCGTCGACGCGATCATGCAGCGCAGGCCCAGCAGAAATCCGTCGGCATCGGGGCAGGCTCGTTTCAAGGCAACACTCGACCTGGCCTTGACCGCCGCCGCAAGGGGGTCGCTTTTCTGATAGTCAGGCGGAAGGTCTTTCGTCGTGATCTCCTGCTCGAGGCGTAGCACCGCTTCGAAATCTCCGCGATCGATCAGCCCGAACAGCCGATTCTGGAAAAACATCGGCTTATATTCGGGCCACCAGCGGGCCCCCTGCTGATACAGCTCCCGCGCTTCGGCGCGTTCGCCGGCATATTCCAAGGTTTTCAGCATCCACGCGATCTTGGTGGGCACATAGACATCATGGGTGTGGGCCAGCCTCGCGAGTTCCGCCGCTTCATCGAAGCGGCCGACGGACCGGAGGAGGTGGCTGAGAAACGTATTGAGGAACGGCGCGTCCGGATCGATTCGCCTACCTTGGCGTAACCGGTCTTCACACTCGGTCTTCCGGGCTTCGCTGTGGAGAAGGCACCAGGCACCAAATGTGTCGCCAAAATCAGGTCGTAGAGCCAAGGCCCGCTCGGATGCGTTCCGAGCTCCAGCCACTGCTTCGCCCCGTTCCGCGCGTGGGATCTGGTCCAGCACGAAAGACGTGTCGAATGCCAGACCGATCTGGGCACTCGCCAAGTTTGGCGCCTTCGCGGCAATGCGCACGGCATTCTGATATCCCTGCAGGCTATCGAGGCCGGACGAAAAGTCCGCGCCCTGCAGCAACTCCGCCATCAAGGTGGGATCAACCGGACGCCGCCGATCGAGTATCATCATCGGCGCGCTCCAGGTCAGGTTTCCAGCCATCTGCGCGCCGATCCGTTCGGGAAGGTCGCGCACCTCCTCGCGGCCTGCCTCGAACCGATCCGAAAAAACGGTCACTTGTTGCGCCGCTTCCTCAAGGCGGATGCTCGCCAACACCTTGTCGCCATTCCTGCTGAAATCTCCCGTGATCAGGAAATCGACGGACGGGCGTGCATCTCGAGGGGCCGCGTTCAGAAGGCGCAAGGGCAATCCGCTTTGCGCGAATGTATGCGTGAGCGAGTCACGCGCCTGCGAAGCGAGTTGGCGTAACTCGGGATCCGGCGAAGCGGTCGTGAAGGGCGCTAAGCCGATCGTCGGCTTCAACGGTTCATTGGACGCCTTGCGCGCATTCCAGATCATCAAAGCCGCGCTTGCCGTCACTAAAAGCAGGATCGCCGCGGCGACCGCCCACAGCGGTCTGCCGCTCAGCGCCCGCAGACGCTTCGACGGCTGCGCTCTGGAAGCGCTCGCTTCATCTTGTTTGCCCTGTAGCCGCCGTTCGATGGCCTGGAGCAGATCGCCTATTCGCCTGTCGCGCCTGGAACCTTTCCAACCGTTGAGGTCCAGCGTGTGGAACTGACGGAACCCCATGGGCGGGAGCGAAGCGTCGATGCTGACCGGAACGAGCCTGCCCTTGTCACCGCCAACCGAAGCTTCGTCTCGCACCCAGCGCGATTTCGCAGACACCTCGGACCACGCGACCAGAACGACGTCGGCCTTGTCGAGCGCGGCCTCGATTTCAGCGGAGAACTCCTCGCCGCCGTCCAGGCGGCGGTCCCACCAGACGTCATGTCCGGCCGCCTCGAGCACGCGCGCCAGCCTCTCGGCACAGCGGCGATCCTCGCGCGCATAACTGAGAAAGATGGCGGCCATTGCCCCTCCCGCTAGATGGCATGGCTGCGCTCCGCCAGTTTCCGTGTCAAATGCGGGTGCGCCGTCTCACCGGCACATACTCCAACTGGAAATACCCCGCCGGGCCTGGTCGAAATGCATGTGGTCGGCATGGGCAGCCGCAGTCAGCATTGGGCGGAGCGGCGGCACCGGACGGTCGGCGTCGCCAATGTCGGCGAGCAGGGCGCGGCATTGCCTGGCGTCGCCGCGCAACCGTACCAGCTTACCGGACGTCGCACGGGCGACGGGGTCCTCGAGGTGGCGGCGCGCATGGCCTCGGGTTCAAACCCTAGGCCGCGGGAAATATCCCTTCTCCAACCCCCCTCCGCACGCTGGCCAGCGGTTCCCGCGTCACCGGATAGCCGAGGCCTTCGGGGATGAAGAGATAGGTCTCGCCGTCATGCTCGGCGATCCAGGGGGTGATGGTCTCGATCGGGTGCGAAGCGGCGTCGGCTCGGGCGGCGGCGATGCTGTCGAACTGGGCGAGCCGCTCGAGGTTGCGGATGGTCGGGAAGATGGCGTTGGCCTCGCCGCGCGAAACGCGGCCGAGGACTTCGCCGGCGCTCAGCCATTCGACATTCTCGCATTCGCCGGGCTGCGGGTTCGGCCGCCAGTCGCCAGCTGGCGCTTCGGCGACAAAGAACAAAGTGTCGAAGATGCGCGCCTGGTGGAAGGCCGGCTTCCAACGCGCGAACGGCATCAGCGCGCCCAGGTCCAGGGACAGGCCGTGGTCGGCAAGCAGTTCGCCGAAGCCAGCGCCCGCGTGAAGGTCGTCCTGCAGCTGGGTGGCAAGGTCCTGACCTGGCGTCGGATCGAGGCCGACGGGGATGCCGCCTTCCTCCAGCGTCTCGCGGATGGCGGCGATGCGGAAGGCTGCGTCAGGCTCGCGAAACGCCTCGGCGAGCGAGCGATCCTCCTCATCGATCCGCCCGCCGGGAAAAACCATGGCGCCGCCGGCGAAGGCCATGCGGGCGGTGCGCTCGACCATCAGCAGCTCGGGCGGACCATCGCCGCGTTCGCGCATGACGACCAGGGTGGCGGCGGGGACAGCGGGGTCGCTCATGGGCGTGCCCTAGGCTCGCGGGCCATAAACGAAAAGGCCGGCGCTCCTCCAGGAGCGCCGGCCTCCATGTCATTGGCCAGGAAAGGCCAATTACATCGCGTTGACCTCGCTGGCGTTGACGTCCGCCTCGTCGATCGCCTCTTCGGCGTTCTCGCCGGCCTCACGCAGCGCGTCGGCCTGGTTCTCGAGCGCAGCCGCTTCACCAGCGCTGGCGTTCTCGGCCGACTCGTCGAGCGCGTCAGCCGCATTTTCCATATTTTCCTGGACGTTCTCGCCCAGCGTGTCGTCGCCCTGGCCGCCGCAAGCCGCCAGAGCCAGCGAAGCCGCGCCAACCAGCGCGAATGAAATCTTCCTCATGCAATCATCCCCTTTATCGTGATGCGGCGGCGTCAAAGCCTGTCCCTAAGAACGGTTCCAACGCCATCGGCTCCGTAACGGTTCCCCGCCCGGCCGCCTTTTGTCAATTGCTTGAAGAAAACACCGGAAATCCCTATCTTAGGCGGGCCGGGAAACCGGCTATGTCGGTAGATTGTCGGGTGGAATAGGCATTTCGGACCCGGGGGGCAGTACCCCGGCGCCTCCACCAGCAGCGGCGGGTGCCAGAGCGGGGGATCCGCCGTTGCTGATGGGGGCGAAACAGGATCGACGAGTGCAATAAAGGCCCGGTTGCCGATCGGTATGAGACCACCGTGACGGCTCATTCACACAAGTGCCAACGATAACGAGGCGCTCGCAATTGCCGCGTAACTGACGGCCTAACGGCCTTAAGTTACAAGGACAAAAGCGCGGTCGGACCCCACCGGGCAACAGAAGGGGATTCCAGCGGTTCGGGGAGCACCGGGCAACAGAAGCTCCCCACCTTTCCCTCAGACATATTTTTCCAGGTCGGGCGTGATGCGCGCGCCGGCTTCGGTCAGCGACTGCTCGAGGATCACACCGGCGAGAAAGCGCCCGTCGGACTTGTCGATAACCGCCAGCGCCTGTGACGGCAGGCGATCGACGGCGGCGCGCGCGACTTCGGCCGAGAGCGTGACGGTCGCGTCTTCCCCCTCCACAACCGTCCAGCGCATCAGGGCGGCGAAACCGGATACGCCGGCGCGGCGGCACATGGCATCGAGGATCCAGTCAAACTGCAGGGCCAGCAATGCCTCGCTCAGCGCCGGTTCGATGCCCGGAAAGGCGGCAGCAAGCCGCATCCGGGCGATCGCCGGGAACTGCTGGCGCAGGCCGCGCACCGCCGCTCGCTGCTTGGCTTTCCGGCTCCACGACGCGAGCAGGAACAGCAGGACGATGAATGTCGCGACCCACAACATGGGCGTAGCTTTACCGCTTCTTCAGCTCGTCCCGGATCTCCGCCAGAAGCTCGACCTCAGTCGGGCCTGCTGGCGCGTCCGCCTTCTTGATCTTGTTCGCCTGCCGGACGATCAGGAAGATGACGAAGGCGAGGATCAGGAAGTTGATGACCACGGTCACGAACTGGCCCCAGCCGAGGACCGCTACACCCGCCTCTTTCAGGGCGGCATAGCTGTTCGGGTCACCCTTGAAGGTCTCGGGGATCGGTCCCAGCACGACGAAGTAATTGGCGAAGTCCAGCCCACCGAAGACGGCGCCGACGACCGGCATGACGATGTCATCCGTGAGGCTCGCCGTGATGGTGGCGAAGGCCGCGCCGATGATCACGGCGACCGCCAGGTCAAGCACGTTGCCGCGGGCAATGAAGTCCCGAAATTCCTTGAGCATGAGTTCCTCCCTGCGTTGCGCTGCCGAAACTAGCGCGGGCGGGCCGGATTGAAAGCATTTCGGGCCATTGTGTGTTGCGCGCATAGGACAGCCTATTGCATTGCTGGAGCAGCCCCCTAGATTCGCCGCCGCAACATTCTTGCCATGAGGGGACTGCACCCATGACTCCTGTTCGCCGTTTCGGACTTCTCGCTCCGCTCGCTGCCCTCAGCCTCGCCGGCTGTGGCCTCAACTCGGTCCCGACCGCCGAGGAGAACGTCAACGCCAAATGGGGCAATCTGCAGAGCGAGTATCAGCGCCGCGCCGACCTCATTCCCAACCTGGTCGAGACGGTGAAGGGCTATGCGGCCCAGGAGCGCGAGGTGCTGACCGAGGTCACCAACGCCCGCGCCAATGCCTCGCGGGTTCAGCTCAACGCCAGCGACCTCGAAGATCCGGCCAAGGTCCAGGCCTTCAACCAGGCGCAGACCCAGCTGGGCGGGGCGCTCGGCCGCCTCCTCGTCACGTTCGAGCGCTATCCCGACCTCAAGTCGAACCAGAACTTCCTGACCCTTCAGAGCCAGATCGAAGGCACGGAGAATTCGATCCTGGTCGCCCGCCGCGACTATAACGAAGCGGTGCAGGGCTATAACACGCGCATCCGGACCTTCCCTGACGCGATCGGCGCCAAGATCTTCTACGGCGCCAAGCCCAAGGTGCCTTTCGAGGCGGCAGCCGCAGCCCAGGACGCCCCCCAGGTCGACTTCGGCAACCAGGGCTAGGCGCAGGTGAGGCTGCTTCTCGCCGCCTTTGCGCTGGCGGCTTGCGGTAGTCCCGCCGCGGCCCAGCCGCCGGCGCAAGGCGATGCGCAGGCGATTGCCGCCGATGTCCTGCTCACCGGACGCGTCGTCGATGAAGCCGACCTGCTATCCGACAGTTCGGAACAGCGGATTGCCGAACGGCTCGCCGCCCTCGAAGCGGCGACAACCGATCAAATGGTGGTGGTGACCCTCGCAACCCTCCGCGGCGCGGCCATTGATGACGTGGGCTTTGAGCTTGGGAATCGCTGGGGCCTCGGCCGCGCGGATGTCGACAATGGCGTACTGCTGCTCGTCGCCGCCGAGGAAGGCGGCGTTCGCCTCGAAGTCGGCACCGGGCTCGAAGGGCTGCTGACGGATGAGCGCGCCCGGGTGATTGTCGACGCGATGATTCCCAAGTTCGAGGCGAGCCTGCCGATGGACGCGATCGAGACAGCGGTGGCCGAAGTCGACAGCCTGCTAAGGAGTGATTCCAGGCGTCCGCAATACCGGCCAGGGAAGCAGCCGGCATGATCGTTCGCCTCTTCGCTGCGCTCTGGCTGGCACTGTTCGCGCTGCCGGCGGTCGCCCAGACCTTCCCGCCGCTGTCGGGCCGGGTCGTCGACCAGGCCGACCTGCTGCGCCCTGAGCAGGAGCTGGACCTGACCAGCAAGCTGGCGGCGCTGGAGGCGCAGACCGGGCGCCAGTTCGTCGTCGCCACGATCCGGAGCCTGGAGGGCCGAACCATTGAGGACTACGGCTATCGCCTCGGCCGCACCTGGGCGATCGGCGACAAGGAGAAGGACGACGGCGTCATCCTGTTGGTGGCGCCCAACGAGAAGAAAGTGCGAATCGAAACCGGTTATGGCGCGCGCGTTTTCCTGACCGACGCCGTGTCGAGCGTCATCATCCGCGAGGACGTCCTGCCCCGGTTCAAGAAGGGCGACCTCGCCGGCGGGATCATGGCCGGAAGCGAGGCCGTCGTCAGCATGCTGCAGCTCTCGCCG
>DATFEO010000010.1:0-2904 GCA_035250985.1 Sphingomicrobium sp.
TCCGCTCCGGGATCTCCGCCAAGCCGAGCGTCACGCCGTAGAAGAAGCGCAGCGCCGCCACCGTCTGGTTGAGGCTCGCCCAGGCAACACCCTTCGCGGCAAGGTGCACCTGGAATGTCCGCACGTCCTCGAGCGTCAACCGGTCGGGCGAGCGACCGAAAAACCGGCTGAACTTCGATACCGCATGGAGATAGGATCGCTGCGTCGCCGGCGAGAGATTGCGGACCGTCATGTCCTCGATCATGCGGCGGCGCAGAGGGCTGATCTCGGCCATCGAAAAAGCTCCTGTCTGGAAAGGGGTCTCAGCAACCCAAACCTTCCAGTCAGGAGCACCAACGGCAAACAGCGCGCTCATGCCGCGCAGCGGCTTCGTTCAATCCCCCTCGGCTTCAAGCGATCGCCCTGTTCCGGCCCGCGCTGAACGTTGTCAATGCCGGGCAAAGGTTCTACGCTCATTGTCAATGTCCCGAGGTCCCTGCTGCCCAGACCGCAGTGCCGGAGGTGAATCGCCTTTCCAAAAGCGCCACCGTGTCTTTTGAGGTTGATTGTGGGGGCTTTCGACTATCCTGATGGCCGCGCGCCGGATGTTGCAGCCACGGATCGCCTCACCTTCCTGGCGGGGGAAAGCGAGGAGGGATGGCGCCGGATCCTGGCGCTGGTCGACGTGGCACAATTTCGCGCCGGCACCGACATCCTGCAGGTCGGCCAGCGGGATAACGCCTTCTACATCGTCACGTCGGGCGCGGTGCAGGTCATCGTCCCGGGGCCTGGCGGCTCGGAACGGGTGATTTGCGAGATCGCCGAGGGCTCAGTGTTCGGCGAGATCGCCTTCTTCGACGGCGCCCCGCGCAGCGCCACCGTTCGTGCCATCGGCGATTGCTGGACGGTGCGAGTGACTCGCGGGAATTTCGAACGTTTGGCGGCCTGGCACCCGGACATTGCGCGCAACATGCTGCTCGATCTGGGGCGCATCATGGCCGCCAGGTTGCGTCACACCACCAACGCTGTGTAGCCGGCCAGTCGCACGGAGTCTTTGCATGGCGAGCGCGGGTACCAAGGCCTTTCCGACCTATCTCGAGCTCCCGAAGCGGGTGCCGGTTGCCGCTTGGATCGTAACGCGTGTCCTGGTGCTGGCAGCGACCCTGGCGCTGGTGGTGCTGCTGGTGGTGCGGCCCGAACTGACGCGCCTCTTCGTGTTGCAACTGGCGATCCCGCTGTTGCCGATCGTCTTTGTCGCCGTCCCCGGGCTGTGGCGGCAGGTTTGTCCGATGGCGCAGCTCAACCAGTTGCCCCGCCAACTCGGGATTGGCCGCAACCGAACCCTGCCGCAGGCCTGGAAGAACGGCGCCTATCTGCTTTCGGCGCTGCTCTTCATGGCCATTGTCAGTCTGCGGCCCGTGGTCCTCAACGATCAGCCATTGGCGTTGGCGGGGTTGCTCCTGGCAGGGCTGGCTCTGGCGCTGGGCGGCGGGCTGCTGTTCAAGGGGCGGTCGGGCTGGTGCGGGACCTTCTGCCCCCTGGCGCCGCTGCAGCGTGCCTATGGTCAGGCCCCGCTGGTCATGGTTCGCAATGGCTACTGCCCGACCTGTGTAGGTTGCCAGAAGAATTGCTACGATTTCAATCCGCGGGCGGCGATACACAGCGATCTCGCCGATGCCGACAGCTTCCTCGCTGGCCACAAGGAATTCTTCATCGCATGTCTGCCGGGGCTGGTGTTGGGCTATTTTCTGGCGGGGGAGCCCGACCAGATCGGCATTGGTGCCTACTACCTGAACTTCCTGCTTTGGATCGGAGTTTCGCTGGCCATCTGCACAACCGCAACGCGGCTGGTCCCGCATAGCCGCTATCGGGTCGCGCTCCTTGCCAGCATGGCGGCGCTGCTGATCTTCTACTGGTTCGCAACGCCCGCCATGATGGCAGCCCTGGGGACGCTGACCGGCGTCGTCATCCCCGGCTGGGTCGGCACGCTCCTTCTCGGCGGGGTCCTGGCTGTTGCCGGGGCCATGGTGTTGCGGGGCCTACAGGCGGAACGCGATCATGCCCGGATCGAGGCGGCGACGGCATCTGCAGGCGCTACCGTGGACCTTGCGACCGTCAAGGCCGCCTGGGCCGGTGCGACGGATCTCATCTTCGACCGGGGTTCGGGATTGAGCATCGCTGCCGCACCCGGCCGCTCGCTGCTCGAAAGCCTCGAATCGGCCGGAGTGTCCATCGATTTCGGCTGTCGCATGGGGGTGTGTGGCGCCGATCCGGTTGCCATCATCGGGGGGGCGGATCAACTGAGTGCGCCCGGCGAAGACGAGGCGGCGACCCTGCGCCGGCTAGGGTTGACCGGACGGGCACGCATGGCCTGCGTCTGCAGGCCGACGGGCGGTGGCGTGACCATCGACACCAAGCTTGACCCCCGCACCCTGCCGGAACCGGACAACGATCAGTCACCAGGCGATCAGCCGCGAACGGATCCGGCGCCGGAGCTCGGTGTCGGCAGGGTAGTGATCATCGGCAACGGTTCGGCCGGGACGACAGTTGCCGATGAACTGCGTCGCCTGTCCCCCTCGGTGAAGATCGATCTGCTGGCCGAGGAGCCGCATCAATTCTACAATCGCATGGCCATCGGCCGGCTGGTGCATGCCCAGTCGTCCGTCGACAGCCTCTATCTCATGCGCCAGGACTGGGCCCGGGCGAGGAAGATCGATCTCTGGCTCAACACCGTGGCAACAGGCATCGACCTTGCGCGGAGTCAGGTCACGCTCGGCACCGAGGAGAAGCTAGACTATGACCGGCTGGTTTTGGCCGCGGGCGGCAGCGCCAGCGTGCCGCCAATTCCGGGCTGGGGTATCCCGGGTTGCTTCGTGCTGCGCAGTGCCAATGACGCGATAAGCATCCGGGCCTGGCGCCAGCGCC
>DATFEO010000022.1:0-5188 GCA_035250985.1 Sphingomicrobium sp.
GCCCGTTCGCAGCTACAAAGAGCTGTAACCGCAATTAGCAGAGTTGCCGCAGTGGTGAGCCGGAAGGAAGACACAAAGCAGATACTAGGATTGCGCTGTGGCCCGGTCTAGGGAGCGCCCTCACCAGTATCAGGAGAATCCCCACATGCGCCCATCCGGCCGAGCGCCCGACCAAATGCGTGAACTCACATTTGAGCCCGGCTTCACCAGGCATGCGGAAGGCTCATGCCTGGTCAGCTTCGGCGACACTCGGGTGCTGGTCACCGCCTCGGTCGAAGACCGGGTGCCGCCCTTCCTGCGCGGCAAGGGCCAGGGCTGGGTGACGGCCGAATATGGCATGCTGCCGCGCGCCACGCACACACGCGGCAACCGGGAAGCGGCCAAGGGCAAGCAGTCGGGCCGCACGCAGGAAATCCAGCGGCTGATCGGTCGTTCACTGCGCGCTGTGGTCGATCTGCCGACGCTCGGCGAGCGCCAGATCACCGTCGACTGCGACGTCATCCAGGCTGACGGGGGCACGCGCACGGCCGCCATCTCCGGCGCCTGGGTGGCGCTGCGGCTGGCCGTCGACACGCTCAAACTGGAGCGGGACCCGATACTCAAGCAGGTCGCCGCGGTCAGCTGTGGAATCCACGGCGGCCAGGCAGTGCTCGACCTCGACTATGAGGAAGACAGCCAGGCTGGCTGCGACGGCAATTTTGTCCTGACCAACGATGGTGCCATCGTCGAGGCGCAGGTGACGGCCGAGGGCGAATGCTATGACGAGGAGGGCTTGCTGCGCCTGCTGCGGCTCGCACGCATCGGCTGCGACCAGATTTTCCAGGCGCAATTGAAGGCGGTGGGGCGGTGAGGACGATCGACAAGCTGGTTATCGCCACCCACAATCAGGGCAAATTGCGCGAAATCCAGGAACTGCTTGCGCCGCTCGGCATCGACTGCGTCGGGGCCGCTGAGCTCGGCCTGCCGGAGCCCGAGGAGATCGGCAACACCTTCGTCGACAATGCCGATTTGAAGGCTCGCGAGGCGGCGGACCTGTCAGGCCTCCCGGCGCTGGCCGATGACAGCGGCCTGTCGGTCGATGCACTGCATGGCCTGCCGGGGATTTTCTCTGCCCGCTGGGCGGAGGACGAGGACGGCAACCGCGATTTCATGCGCGCCATGGAGCGGGTCTGGAGCGAGGTCGGGGCTGCCGGTGACGAAGCGGGCCATGACGCCCATTTTGCCTGCGCCTTGTCGCTGGCATGGCCCGACGACGGCCAGGTACAGAGCTTCGAAGGCAGGGTCGACGGCAAACTCACCTGGCCGCCGCGCGGCAATAAGGGCTTCGGCTACGATCCAATGTTCGTGCCCGTCGGCTACCGCGAGACATTTGGCGAAATGGACCAGGCCGAGAAGCATCGCATCAGCCACCGGGCCGATGCATTCGGAAAGCTAATCGCCGCCCTGCGCTAATTGCTTTGAGGCGGGCAGCGCCGGCAGCGGATCGCGTCCACTCGCCAGGAAGACGCCGTCCTTGTTGCCGGTCGGCGCGTAGCGGCAGACGAAGTAATCGGTGGTTGCGGACGAAGCGAGCGCGCAGCCGACCTCGGTCGTCGTCGGCCAGACGATCTGCGTATAGTGCGCGACGTCGAGCCAATTGCCCGTGCGGCTATTGTAGGGAAAGGCGCCCGGCAGGAAGTAGCGCGCTTCCTCGATCATCACGCCGACCATTACGTCATAGGCGAACACGCCGCGCGCGCCCCTCCAGAGGTTTTCGCCGGCCCTCTTGCGCCGGCCAGGCGTTCGGTCGTGCGCGAAGATGCCGGTCGAAGCCATATATTGCGCGTGGGCCATGGCGCCGGCGGCGAGTTCGTCGTTCCAGCTGACCGGGCCAACTCCGAAGCTCCGGCGTGCCCGGTTGTGAGTTGACAGGACGGTGCTGCGCATCAGGTCCGGGCCGCGGTCGGCGGGCCCAGGCCAATTCGGGCTCGGCAAATTGGCCGCCGCCGATGGCGTCGCCAGCAGAAGCGCAATAAGGACCGCTCGCATCATGGCCGCGAGTCTTGCGCTTAACTCGGTTAAGGATCTGCTGATGGATGTCCCGTCGCGGGATTCGCTGGCGCTTTATGTCCACTGGCCGTTCTGCATCTCCAAATGTCCCTATTGCGACTTCAACAGCCATGTCCGTGACCGGATCGACCAGGAAGCGTGGCGCGACGCGCTGCTCGCCGACCTGGCGCATGAGGCGCGCCTGCTTCGCGGGCGCCGGTTGACGTCGATCTTTTTCGGCGGCGGGACGCCGTCGCTGATGGAGCCTGCGACTGCAGCAGCCATCATCGACGCGGCGCGAAGCCACTGGCGCGCCGATGACGACATTGAGATTACGCTGGAGGCTAATCCCTCATCCGTGGAAGCAGTTCGCTTCGCTGACTTGGCAGCCGCGGGCGTCAATCGCGTCAGCCTCGGCCTGCAGAGCCTCGACGACTGCGCCCTCGCGTTCCTGGGCCGCGCCCACAGCGTCGCCGAGGGTCTTGCCGCGCTGGACACCGCGCAAAGCCATTTCCAGCGGGTCAGCTTCGACCTGATTTACGCCCTCCCCGGCCAGCGGCCGGACGACTGGCAGGACATGCTCGATCGCGCCCTCGGCTTCGGCACCGGTCACATGTCGCTCTACCAGCTGACCATCGAACCGGGCACGCGGTTCGCGACGATGGTCGCCAGACACGAGTTCGAGCCGCTCGACGCTGACATA
Organism: Sphingomicrobium sp.; assembly: GCA_035250985.1. GTDB lineage: Bacteria > Pseudomonadota > Alphaproteobacteria > Sphingomonadales > Sphingomonadaceae > Sphingomicrobium. The sequence continues at coordinate 2,732 of DATFEO010000022.1, forward strand.
TCCGCGGAGTTGTTCGAACTGACTCTGGAACGGACGGTCGCCGCCGGCCTGCCGCCCTACGAAATCTCCAACCACGCCCGTCCGGGCCAGGAAAGCCGCCACAACCTCGCTTACTGGAAATACCGGGACTATGCCGGCATCGGTCCCGGCGCCCATGGCCGCCGGTCTGGCCAACGCACTGTCCGCCACAAGAAGCCTGAGAACTTCCTCGCCGCCGTCGCCCGCAACGGCCATGGCCTGGCTGAGGAGGAGAAATTGAGGCCGAGCGAAGCCGCGCACGAGGCGCTGGTGATGGGCCTAAGGCTGGCGGAGGGGATCGACACTCGCGAGCTTACGGAGCGACTCGGAGCCGAGCTCGTCGACGAAGCGGCAGTCTCTCGTCTTGCAGGGCTTGGACTCGTCGAGCGGCGCAATAGCCGTCTTGCCGTCACCGATCAGGGACGGCTGGTGCTGGACTCCATCCTGGCCGAAATCGCCGCCTGATCAGTCCTGCTTGGGCGCGGCTGCGGCCTGGACCGGCGGAGGCGGCGTCGGCGACGCCTTCGGTTTAGGCGCCTTGGCCTCGTACTTTTCCGACGACATGGCGAGATAATCGTCGACCTGAAGCTGCGCGTCCGATGACGCTTGAGCGCGCTTGACGCCGTTCTTCACGTCAAAAGCGACCAGCGCCGACTTGAAGCTCTCGCCGGGGCCGGAACATTGCTGCTTCGCAAAGGCAGGATACTGGTCTGGGGCGACCTGCTGCGCCGCTGCCTGGAGGCTGGCCTTTTTCAGGCAATCGGTGAAATCCTGCCGAGGCGCCGCAATCGACGCCTGCAGGAATGTCAAACCAGCCACCACCCCAATTGCGAATGGAGTCATCACCACGCTCCCACGCACATTGGCTTCCGCGAGGGACCATGACTCTTTTTCGACGGCCTGTGAAGGGTCAGTCGGGAAAGGCAGTCGCGGCCGGCAAGACGATTTTCGTGCCGGCGGCCGTCACCTCGCGCACCTCCAACGAACGTTCGGCGACTCCGTTGCGGCCAAATCGGAATATACCATCGACGCCGACAAAGCCGTCCTTGTCGGTCAATATGCGCTGCGGAAAGGGTCGGCCGACCTGCCAGCTGCGCGCCGCCCGCACTGTCAGCAGCACCGCATCATAACCCAGGCTGCCGAGCCGATAGGGCGTCTTGCCGTACCGCGCACGATAGCGCGTCACCAACTGGTCGAAGCGGGCGTCAGGCGCGGCGGCAAACCAGCTGCCGCGCAGCCTTGCCGACGTGCCAATGGCTCGATCATTGGCCCACAGCTCGGTGCCCAGAAGGCGCTGGCCCGCCTTGATCGAATTGGCCGCCTGTGCAGCGATGCGGCTGCCGTCGCCGATCAGCACGGCATCGAACCTGCCCTTGGCATTCAACGCGTTGACGGCAGTGCGGACGCTTGCGGCACTGCGATCGAAGGTTTCGATCGCGCCCAGGGCACCGCCCGATGCCTGTAACGCGCCCATCAGGCCCTGCGTCGCCCGCTGACCGTAGACGCCTGTCGGAATCAGCGCGCCAAAGCGCTCCGCGCCCCGCGAGCGGGCATATTGCACCACCCGGGCGATCGACTGGCGCGGCGTGAAGCCAAGGATGTAGACGCCATCGCCGGCGACGCTCTCATCATTCGAAAAGGCAATGACCGGGACCCGCGCCTGGCGGGCGACCGGCGCCGCGGCGCGCACCTCGTCCGCCAGCAGGGGGCCGAGGATCAATCGGTTGCCATCGGCGATCGCCCGCGATGCAGCCGCGGCCGCGCCGCCCTGGCTGCTGTCATAAATCTTAAGGTCGATCGTCTGATCGCCCGAGTCGAGAAGAGCCAGCCGGGCGGCATTGCTGATCGACGTGCCGATGCCCCCGTCCTCGCCGGTCAAAGGTACGATCAGAGCCACCTCATGCTTGGTCGCGACCGGTTCGATGTCGCTGGGCAAGGGACGGACGGGGGCGCGCGTCTGGCAGCCGGCCAAAAGGAGCGCACTCGAACAAAACCCCAACAGGAAGAGTCGCCGCGCTTGCCGCCGATCGAGGGAAGATGCCATGGGTCCTTCTTGAGCTATGGAACAGCCACTCCCCCCGGGCCTCTATATCGTCGCAACGCCGATCGGCAATCTGTCTGATTTGAGCGCGCGCGCCGCCGAGACACTGCGGCGGGCCGATCTAATCCTGGCGGAGGACAAAAGGGTCACCGCCAAGCTGCTGGCATATGCCGGGGCAAAGGCGCCAATGGCGACCTATCACGACCATAGCAGCGAAGACGACCGCCGGCGGGCGCTGGACGCGATTGCCGGCAGGGCCGTCGCCTTGGTCAGCGACGCCGGCACGCCGCTCATTTCCGATCCTGGCTACAAGCTGGTGCGGGCGGCGCGCGAAGCAGGGATGCCAGTGTTCACCGTTCCGGGACCCTGCGCGGCCATCGCCGCGCTGACGGTCGCCG
>DATFEO010000034.1:0-5820 GCA_035250985.1 Sphingomicrobium sp.
TGTCGCCGGTGTCCAGCCAACCGTCCTTCATGCAGGCATCGGTCGCCTCGGGGTCGCGATAGTAGCCAACCATGACACTGGTCCCGCGCACCCAGACCTTGCCAATCGAGCGCTCGGGCAGCAGTTCGCCGTCCGCCCCGCGGATTTCGATCTCCATGCCCTTGACCGGCTTGCCGCAGTTGACGATCGCCCGGTAGCGGCGCGGCCGCTCCTGCGAGGGCGTGCCAACGCCTGACAGCTCGCTCTCCTCTACCAATTCAAGCCGGATGCCTTCGCCCGGAGGCATGATCGAAACCGCAAGCGTTGCTTCGGCCAGCCCGTAGCTGGGGCAGAAGGCGCCGGCCTTGAAGCCGGCATCGGCGAAGCTGTCGACGAACGCCTGCATCACGTCCGGACGGATCATGTCGGCACCGTTGCCGGCGAGCCGCCAGCGCGACAGGTCGAAGCGGTCGGCGGCGCGGGTCTGGGAGCTCATGCGGCGCGAGCAGATGTCGTAGCCGAAGGTCGGCGAATAGCTGAGTGAAGTGCCCGGGTTGCGGCTGATCATGTCGAGCCAGGCGAGCGGGCGGCGGGCGAAATCCTCGGTCTTCAGATAATCGACCGACACCTGCAGCGCGAGCGGCGACAGCATGCAGCCGACCAGGCCCATGTCATGGTACCAGGGCAGCCAGGAAATGCAGCGGTCCGTCTCGCCGACCTCAGTCGCGACGCCATGGGCATGGAGGTTGTCGAGCAGCGCGCGGTGGGTGACGGCGACGCCGTGCGGGAAGCGGGTCGAGCCCGACGAATATTGGAGGTAGGCGATGGCGCCCTCATCGGCCTCGGGCAAATCGGCGGACGATTGATCGAGCCCGTCGAGGCTTTCCCAGCTGCGGCCCTGGACCTTGCACTGGCGGGCGGCCTCGCCGGCGAAATCGGCCAGCTCCTCCGGATAGAGGAACAAGGCCGGGTCGCTGCTCGCGACCATAACCTTCAATTGCTCGACATAGGCCTCACGCCCGCCGAAGCTGGTCGGCAGCGGCAGCGGCACCGGCCAGAGGCCGGCATAGACGGCGCCGAAGAAGCAGGCAGCGAAGTCCGGGCCGGTCTCGGCGACCAAAGCGAGACGGTCACCGCTCTTCAGGCCGAGCTCCATGAACTTGCGGGCGTTCGCGAGCGCATCCTCGCGCAGCAGGGCATAGGGATAAGCCTGCACGAGCGTGCCGCGGGCATCGTGAAAGTTCATGCCGCGTGTCCCGCGGGCCGCATAATCGAGCGCTTCGCCCAGCGTGGCGAAGTCGGCCATGCGCCGCGGCAGATCATCCACAGTCGGCGTCGCCCCCGGCGGAGCAAGCCGCGCGTCGATGGTGTTATTGCGCTCGATGACGCCCAGTTTCTGCACGTTTGTCCCCATGGAAGCTGCTCCCAGCAGCCAATTCGAGGTTAAAGCTCTGGGAGCCAAATTTGGCAGAAGCATGGCGATTGCGGCGAGCGGGGCCGCAGCCTAGGCACGCCGCATGACCGGGCGCCGCAGCCGCAGGCCTCGTCCTCCACTGGACGCGAGCAGCTTGAAGGAGCTGGCGCTGGCTTATGTCGCACGGTTCGCGACCAGCCGCGCCAAGCTGGGCGCCTACCTCAGCCGGAAGGTCAGGGAGCGCGGTTGGGCCGGCGACGGCGAGCCACCGATCGATGAGCTTGTGGCCAAGGCCGTTGCTGCCGGATTCGTCGATGATTCCGCCTTCGCCCTGTCCAAGGCGCGCTCACTGACCGCGCGCGGCTATGGTTCGCGGCGCGTGCGCCAGGCGCTGTTCGCCGCCGGCATCGAAGAAGCGGACGGCGAGGCTGCCCGCGCGCATGCGCGCCAGGACGCGGTCGAAGCTGCGTTGCATTTTGCAAGAAAGCGGCGACTCGGTCCGTTCGCGTCTGACGAGCCGGATTCGAACGCAAAGCAAAAGGCGCTGGCGGCGATGGTTCGCGCCGGCCATGATTTTTCCCTATCACAGGTTATAATCGCGCTTGGGCCCGGCGCTCCGTTCGACCCGCAAGATCTTGAAGACGAACGCTAATCGCGCCTTCGCTTAATATTGTTTAATGCCACTCAGACAAGTGGTAAGAAGCAACTTGTGCGTCAGACGAGTGCCGAAGCTGCGCCCATCGCGAAACCGGCCAAGGGAGCCGAACCCGCCGGCGCGGAAAGTGATTCCGCAGCCGAGCCCGTGACCGTCGAAATCCTGAGCGACGAAGAGGCATTTCCAAACGGTTTCCGGGTAGAAGGCCATATCAAATGGTTCGACGCCACCCGCGGCTTCGGCTTCCTGGTCAGCGACCAGTGCGAAGGCGACATACTGGTCCATTTCTCCGTGCTGCGCGAGCATGGCCGCCGGAGCCTCCCCGAAGGCGCGCTGATCGAGTGCATTGCCGAGCGCCAGGAGCGCGGCCTGCAGGCGCGGAAAATCCTGTCCATTGACCTCAGCCAGGTCTTGCCGGGCGCTGCAAGGCCGTCCATGCCTTCTGCCGACCGGGCTGATCGCAAGGCGCTTTCCGACGCGGCCGGCCCGTTCGAGCCGGTGGAGGTCAAATGGTTCAACCGCGTCAAAGGTTATGGCTTCATCAATCGGATCGAGGATCCGGACAGCGACATCTTCGTCCACATGGAGACGGTGCGCACGGCCGAGATCAACGACCTTCAGCCCGGCGACCGGCTCGAAGCACGAATCGCGGAGGGCAAGAAGGGCCTGACCGCCGTCGAGCTGCGCAAAAGCTGAGCTGGAGCGCGCTGGCGCTGACCTTGCTGCTCCCCATTGCCGCCTGCCAGCCAGCCGAAGCGCTCGGTCCATCGCCGGCCGGCCTTGAGCAAAGCAGAGTCAGCGTCACGACCGCAGGCGGAAAGAAGCGCCGGTTTGTTGTCGAAATTGCAGATACGCCCGAGCAACAATCCTACGGCCTCATGAACCGCCAGTCGCTGGAACCGAACCGCGGCATGATCTTCCCCTACGATCCGCCGCAGCCCGTCTCCTTCTGGATGAAAAACACCTACATCCCTCTCGACATCATCTTCATCGCGCCGGGAGGCCGGGTAAGCAGGATCGAGGAGAACACCGTGCCGCTGTCGTTGGAGCCGGTCGTCTCGACTGAACCGGTCGAGGCGGTACTGGAGATTGCCGGCGGGCGTTCTGCCGAGCTTGGAATTGCGGCTGGGGACAGGGTCGACTGGAGGGAATAGGGCTCGGCTAGCGGCCAGGCTTCCCTAGAACTCGAATGCCCGACCCCGGTTGTTATGAGGCATCAGGCATGCGACCAAGGGGGTCGCCGCTTCACAGCCAGCAGGCAGTTTCGTTGCTTTCATTCCTATCACCGCAAGCGATAACCCTGATCGTCCTGGTTGCGGTCGTCGCAGCCATGATCTGGGACCGGCTGCGGTCGGACGTCGTGGCCCTGACCGGCGCCGCCGTGTTGCTGATGACGGGCGTGGTCCGGCCAATCCAGGTCCAGAGCGCCTTCGCCAGCCCCGCGATCGTGGCGCTCGCCTGTCTCTTCGTGATTGCCTATGCGATGGAGCTGGCGGGGCTCCTCGATACGTCGATCAAGGGCTTGGTCGGCCTGTGCCGGCGGATCGGCAAGGCGGGCCTCTGGATCGTGATCGGGGTGGCGGGAGCCGCCTCGGCCTTCCTCAATAACACACCTATCGTCGTGCTGAGCGCGCCGATCGTCCGCCAGACCGCAGAGTCGCTCGGCCTTTCCCCCAAGAGATTCCTGATGCCGCTTTCCTATGCGGCTGTGCTTGGCGGCTGCTGTACCCTGATCGGGACCTCAACAAATCTCCTGGTCAACGATATGGCCGCGGTCGCCGGGCAGCCGAAATTCGGCATATTCGAGATCACGCCTGTCGGGGTCGTGGTCGCAGTGACCGGCGGGCTCTATCTGTTGCTCTTCAGCGGGCGGCTGATCAAAGCCGAGGACGGCAGCAGCGAGCCGGCGCCGTCGATCATGGAAAAGCGCGCTGAAGTCGGACTCGCAGGCGCACAAGTCGGGTCCGCCAGCGCGTTCGTACCTCAGCACGCGTTACGGCCGGTAAGGGCGCTGGCGTCTTTCGCCGTCTTCGTTGGTGTCATCGCGCTGGCAGCCCTCAATGTCGCACCGATCGCAGCCTGTGCCTTTGCCGGCGCGGTCCTGCTGATCCTCATGCGGGTGATCACGGCGGACGAGGCCTATAGCGGGCTTCGGCCAGACGTCCTGATGCTGATTGCCGGAATGCTGGTGCTCGGCATAGCGCTGAGGGTGTCGGGAGTTGCCGAGTCCGCGACTGCAGCGCTGATCGTTGGCCTGGACGGCCTGAGTCCATTGCTGGCGCTGATCATCGTTTACGGAGTGACGCTCTTCGCCACGGAGATCCTGTCCAACGCGACCGTCGCGGTGTTGGTTACGCCGGTCGCGGTGTCCCTCGCCGAAGCCCTGCAGGCGAGCCCGCGACCCTTCCTCGTGGCGGTGATGATGGCCGGCAGCGCGTCGTTCGCCACGCCATTCGGTTACCAGACGAATGCGCTGGTGCACCAGCTGGGCGGATACAATTACCTGGATTTCGTAAGGGTCGGCGTGCCGCTGAACCTGATCACTTGGATCGCGGCCGTGGTGGCCATCCAGATCTATTTCCCTTTCTGACGCGGATCGAAAGTCGAATGTCAGCCGGCAGGATGCATCCTTGCTTGCGCTCGCTGCCCTGACGGGGCAGAGGCTCGCGGCATGGGATGGTTCGCCAACGCATTCACCTGGTGGAATGGTGCTTCCTGGGGCACCAGCATCGTCACCCGCCGCCACGGCAAGGAAGTCGGGCGCGACGAAGCCGGCAACGTCTATTTCCAGCACAAGGATGATCCGAAGCGCCGCTGGGTGATCTACGCCGCCGACAATGATGGCAGCCGAGTACCGCCGGGCTGGCAGCCCTGGCTTCGCGGCACGATCGACGAACTTCCCGACAAGGGCCTGCCGCCGCGCCGGCGCTGGGAGAAGGAATTCAGCCCAAACCTCACCGGAAGCGATGACGCCTGGCGCCCGTCCGGTTCGCTCAAGGCCGAGGGCAAGCGCGCGGCGACGACCGGCGACTATAGCGCCTGGACGCCCGACCAAGGGTGAAGCGGGCCGTCTTTCTCCTTGCCGGCTTTGTCGCGCTTGCCGGCTGCGGCCAAGGGGACGAGGCACCGCCCGAGGGCAATGCCGTCACGATCGAAGTTCCCCGCTCGCCCGCCGACCAGCCGGGCGTGACGCCGATGGCAGAGCGCGTCGCCGTGCTCGGCCTTTTGAACAAGCGCAACGGCATCGTCCGCGACCTGACGCTGAAGCCCGGCCAGGCGATCCGCGTCAAGGACGTGGTCGTCCGCCTGCGCGCATGCGAGACCACCGCGCCATGGGAAAGGGAGAAGCTGACCGGGGCCTTCGTCCAGGTCGACGTGCAGCGGCCGGACGAGAACTGGAACCGCGTCTTTTCAGGCTGGCTCTACAAGGAGAGCCCGTCCCTCAACGTCGTCGAGCACCCCGTCTACGACGTCTGGCCCAAAAGCTGCGCGATGAGCTTCCCGGCCGGCCCGGCTGCGCCCGCGCCCACCCCCGCCACGCCTTCCGCTTCCAGCAGGGCGTCGAGCACGCCGAATTCGGCTGGCGGCAATGTTTCGGCCCCTTCACGCGAACCGGCTGCCAATGCGACGACGCCGGCGGAACCTGTACCGAGCGCGCCGGAAAGCAACTCAATATAGGCTGAACGCGCGACGGTGATCGCACCCAACGAGGCCAGGTGCGGGGTCATGAACTGGCAGTCGAGCAGGGTGAAATGGCCGAGGCGAAGCCGGG
>DATFEO010000053.1:0-2181 GCA_035250985.1 Sphingomicrobium sp.
CCCGTGCAGGCGGTCGTTCACGCCTGGTCGGCCTTTCACAACTGGCTGGTTCGAAACATCGTCGGCATTCGCATCGAATGGGAGGGCCAGATACCGGACGGGCCATACCTCATCGCAGTGAAGCATCAGTCGATGATGGAGGCGGTCGACACGCTCCATTTCGCCAACACGCCGGTGGTGGTGATGAAAAGGGAACTGACGGTCATCCCGCTGTTCGGCTGGGTCACGCGCCGCTACGGAGTTATCGGGGTCGACCGCGACGCCGGCGCCAGCGCGCTTCGGACGATGATGATGGAGGCAAAGGCCGCGATTGCCGGCGGGCGTCCAGTCATCATTTTCCCGGAAGGAACGCGCGTGGCCTATGGCGAATCCCCGCCGCTGCAGCCGGGCTTTGCCGGCCTTTACCGTGCGCTAGGCCTGCCCGTCGTCCCGGTTGCCCATGATGTCGGCCGGCTTTGGCACAAAAGCTTCCTGAAGCGGTCGGGAACCGTTCACTTCAAGGTGGGCGAGGTGATTCCGTCGGGCCTCAAGCGCGATGAGGTCGAGTCGCGAGTACATGCAGCGATTAACGCGCTTACCCCCTAAGATGGGCGCCAAGCTTTTCAGCTGCCGCGACGATCTTCTTCGATACCTCGGCAATCGCGGCCTCGGTAAAGCTCTTTTCGCCGGGTTGCAGCGTAACCTCGATCGCAAGGCTGAGACCCTGCTCGCCTTCATATCGGTCGAACAGCCGCGCGCCGGTAATTACGGCCTTGTCGGCGCCCCGGATCGCGCGAACCAGTGCTTCGGCGGCGAGATCGGCCGGCACCATGAATGCAAAATCTCGGGTCACGGCTTGCAGTAGCGGCGGCGCATAGGCCGCGCGGGCCCGTTCAGTCGCACGAGGCGCGGGAATTGCGTCGAGATAAATCTCTGCCGCGACTGTTCCGGCCGGCAGGTCCAGTGCCTTGGAAACGCGCGGATGCAATTCGCCGAAGGCGGCGAGGATATTCTTGCCCAGTCCAAGCGTCGCGGATCGTCCCGGATGCCAGGTTTCGCCCGCGCCCATGACGAGCTGCAAGTTTGCCGCCGGGGCACCCGCTGCATCCAGCAATATCATGACCTCGGCCTTGGCGTCGAACGGATCGAAGCCTTGCGCCTTTCCACTCTGCCAGCTGCGCGGCGAACGTTCGCCCGCAAGCAAGACGCCGACCGTCGGTCGTTCCGCTTCTGCCAGGTAGCGCCGGCCGAGCTCAAACAGGCGGATGCTCGACGCGCCGCGATCTGCGTTCCGCCGAACCGCGGCGGCGAGCCCCGGAATCAGCGAGGGGCGCATATACTTCATTTCCTCGCTGATCGGGTTGGCAAGGACATGCGGTGCGCCGCCAAACAGCTCGGCCTCGTCGGCGCCGATGAAGCTCCAGGTCACGGCCTCGTCGAGCCCCCGGGCCGCCGCAGCCCGGCGGACGCGGCGCTCGACCATCTGGCTGCGGGTCGCAGTCGGCCGGGCAACGCCTTCGGCACGTGGCAGCGGCGCGGATGGGATCGCGTCATATCCGACGATGCGGGTCACTTCCTCGACCAGGTCGGCGGTGCCGTCGATGTCGCGGCGCCAGCTCGGCACGACAGCGTCGCTGCCCTCGATGCGGAATCCGAGCCGCTCCAGAATTTTTTGCTGTTCGTCGACCGGCACTTCAATGCCGCCGAGCGCCGCGGTTCGGTCGGGATCAAAGCGCACCCGCCGTGGCTCGACCGGCGGCTCGCCGGCGCGAGTCAGCCGGCTGGCCTCGCCTCCGCAAATGTCGAGGATATGGCCGGTCAGGATCGCCAGGCCATCGTCGAGGAAGGCCGGGTCGACGCCCCGCTCGAAGCGGCTGCGCGCGTCGCTGGTGAGCTGCAGCTTCTGCCCGGTCCGCGCAATATTGTCCGGCGTGAAATAGGCGATCTCCAGCAGCGTGTCGGTCGTGCTCTCGCTGACTCCCTAATGCTCGCCGCCCATGATCCCACCAATGTCGTGCACCTGGGCGTCGTCGGCGATCACCGTCATCGTGTGGTCGAGCACATATTCCTTTTCATTGAGCGCCAGCACCTTCTCGCCGTTCTTCGCCCGGCGGGCACTGACCGCACCTTGAATCTCGCGAAGATCATAGGCGTGCGCCGGCCGGCCAAGGTCGAGCATCACATAGTTGGTGATGTCGACCA
>DATFEO010000141.1:0-24155 GCA_035250985.1 Sphingomicrobium sp.
AGCACCGCGGGCCAGTTGGCGTGGCCGCGCTCGATGGCGGCGGTCTGGTCCGCCTCAAAACGGCGCGAGCTTGCGTTGCAGCGTTCCACGCGCCGCCAGCTGAAAGACCTATCTTCACGCCTCGCAGCCTTGGAAAAGTGAGGAGGGGTCGCCCAAGGCCGCCTCTCCTGTTGCACAAACGAAAGCGGCGGCGTCTTTCGACGCCGCCGCCCCGCTTCAACCTTTCGGAAAGGGCTTAGAGCTCTTCCGAAACGTTGTTGAAGGTCTCACCAAGCTTCGAGCCGATGTTCTGCATCGCGGCAATCGCGGCAACGGCAATCAGAGCGGCGATCAGGCCGTACTCGATAGCGGTCGCACCCTTGGTGTTACGAATCAGCTTAAGAAACTTCGCCATTTCTGGTCTCCTTGAGGCTCCACAACGGGGTCCACATCCCCACCGGTGCCCGTGACGCGCAGCCGGATGAAGGCGGTTTGCCCTCAAGAGATTGAAAAAAACTTAAAGACGGGCCTTTTCAGTCCGTTAACCATGGAGGAAATGCTCAGCGTTCGCTGAAGATCTCTTCCAATATATCTGCGACGCGCCGGATCGCCTCACCCGGTTCGCTCCACTCCTCGGGCAGCGGACTTTGCTTCTCGCGCTCAGGGTCCGGAAGCGAACGACGGCGATAGTCGCGCGGCAGCGGCGGACCGGCGCGGCCGTCGACGCTGAGCGCGCTGCTCATGAAGCTCCGCCATATCCGCGCCGGGGCAGTGCCGCCGGTGACGCGGCCGAGCGACTTGTCATCGTCGCGCCCGACCCAGACCCCGACCACCAGATTGCCGGCAAAACCGATGAACAGGGCATCGCGGTTGTTCTGAGTCGTACCGGTCTTGCCAAAGGTCGGGACGCCCAGCGCGGCGCGGCGGCCGGTGCCCTCGTTGGCCGCGGCCCACAACAGGTCGAGCATCGGCCCCCAGTCCCGTTCCCGATCGAGTGACCCGCCGCGCTGGAAGAAAGCCGACAAGCCCTCTTCCTCTACCTCATCGATCGGCAGGCCGCGCGCTTTCACCGGGTAGCGTCCGCCGGCAATCGCGGCATAGGCGCTCGTCAGCTCCAGCAGGCTGACCCCGGCCGTGCCGAGAGCGACGCTTGGCGAATTCGGCAAGGGCGAGGAAATGCCGAGCTCGCGTGCCGCACGGAGCACGTTTTGCCGGCCGATGCGTTCCGACAGGCGAACGGCCGCCGCATTGCTCGAGCGAAGAAATGCTTCCCTGAGCGTGATCCGGCCGCGGTAGACGCCGTCATTGTTGGCGGGCGTCCAGCCGTCGATGGTGATCGGCGAATCCTCGATCATGTCTTCGGGCCGATAACCGGCGCGAAGTGCTGCCAGGTAGACGAACAGCTTGAACGCCGACCCCGGCTGGCGCCGTGCCTGCGTCGCCCGATTGAATGGGCTTTTCTTGTAGCTGCGCCCGCCAATCATGGCGACGACCCGGCCGTCGGGCCGCATGGCCACGAGGGCCGCCTGGGCGTCGCCGATCGGCGCATTGGCGACCGCCCTGACCGCAATGCGCTGCAAGTCTGCATCGAGGGTGGTCGGAACGCGAACCTGACCGAAATCGGCCTCGAAGGCCCGGCTCGCAGCCGGCGCGACCCAGTCTGCGAAATAGGTTCCCGTCGGAACCTTGCTGGACTGCCGCACCGGCCGCGCAAGCGTCGCCGATCGGGCGCGGTCCTGCGAGATGATACCTGTATCGGCCATCGCCTGCAGCACCAGCCTGCTGCGGTTGCGCGCCAGGTCGAGGTTCCTCGTCGGCGCGAGGCGCGACGGGGCCTGAACCATGCCGGCGAGCATGGCCGACTGGCCAAGGCTGAGGTCCTCCGGGGCCCGATCGAAATAGTGGCGCGACGCGGCGCGCAAACCATAGACGCCATCGCCAAAATAGACGGACGACAGGTAGCGCGCGAGGATCTCGTCCTTGGTCAGCCAGGCTTCTAGCCAGAAGGCAATGATCACCTCCTGCGCCTTGCGCTTGAGGCTTCGGTCGGAATTGAGGAAGCTGGTTTTTGCCAGCTGTTGGGTGATGGTCGAGCCGCCCTGGCGGACGGAGCCGGCGCGCATGTTGGCGACCATCGCCCGGCCGATGGCGCGCGGGTCAATGCCCCAGTGACGGTGGAACCGCCGGTCCTCAATGGCGATGAAGGCAGCGGGCGTCAGGGGGTCGAGATCGGGGACCGCCACCGGCTTGTCCTTGATCGCGCCGCGGCGGGCGATCGGCTTACCTTCGGCGCTCAGCAGCAGCATCGCCGGATCATCGAGCGGTTCGAGCGCGCGACTGAGCGGTGCCGTGACGATCAGCCAGATGAGGGTGGCTAGCAGCAGCCCGGCGAAAGCATAGAGCCCATATTTCCAGTAGCGGCGGCGCTTTGGTGGCGGCGCGGCCTGCGTTTCACCTGGCTGTCCTGGTTCCTGCGTTTCGAGGCCGAAGGGGTCCGGGAGGTCCTCGACGTTTCGTCCATCCCGCCGCCAAAGGGTGTCGCTTTCGCTCATCCGACCTTTCCGCGCGGCCTCGCCGCAACTGACTTACTTAAGTAAAACAGTCGAGCCGACATATCCAGATGCTTGATGAACCCTGTCAGAACGTTAGACCCGGGCGGATGCTTCGCAACGTCACCCGGCCGCTGCTGACGGCGATCGCCGCGTCGCTGCTGGCGGCGTGCGGGCCGCAGAGCGAGGAAGCGCTGGAAGTCACGGTAATAGGAGCAGGCGAGCCGACGGTGACCGACCCCTCGGCCGGCGCCCTGTCGACTCCCGGCAAGGTCCTGCAGTCGAACGTCGCGCAAGGGCTGGTGCGCTTCGATGCCCGAGGCCAGATCGAGCCGGGCCTGGCCGAACGGTGGAACGTCAGCGACGACGGCCTCAGCTACATCTTCCGGATCGGCGCCGGCGACTGGCCGGACGGGAGGGCGATCAGTGCCCGCGAAGTCGCCCGGATCCTCAATCGCAAGCTGCGCACCGCGAGCAGGAACGACTTGAAGGATGCGCTTGGCGCGGTCGACGAGATCGTCGCCATGACCGACCGGGTCATCGAGGTAAGGCTGCTGGCGCCGCGCCCGAACCTCCTCCAGCTCCTCGCCCAGCCGGAGTTCAGCATTTCCCGCGACGGATATGGGACCGGCCCGTTCCAGCCCGATGCCGTCCAGGATGCGCCTGGAGCGATTTCGTTGACCCGCAGGATCGTGATCGTCGACGACAAGGACCAGGTCGAACACGTCCACCTGCTCACTGCCGGGGCGGCGCAGGCCATCCAACAGTTCCGGAACGGCAAGGCGTCACTGGTTCTCGGCGGAACCTTTGCCAATTTGCCGCTGGTGCCGCGCGATCGCGCCGGCCGCAATGCGCTTCGTTTCGATCCAGTGGCTGGCCTGTTTGGCCTGGTCCCGGCGCGCGACGGCGGCCCGCTGGCCGACGAAGAGCTGAGGGCGCGGCTGAACCGGTCGATTAACCGCGAGGCGCTGATCGCTGCGCTCAACGTGCCCGACCTCGTCCCACGGACGACACTGTTGCAGGACGGGCTTGAGGGCGGAATCAGTCCGGCGGCGCCGGCCTGGGCTGCAGTGCCGTTCGAAGAGCGTTATCCCGCAGCTGTCCAGGAAGCGCGCCAGGCGCAGGGCGATGAGGATGAGGCGCTGAAGATCGCAATCGCGCTGCCCGACGGGCCGGGCTCGACCATCATCTTCAACCGGCTGGCGGCGGACTGGCGACCGCTGGGCATCGAGCTGGTGCGGGCCAGCAAGGGCGTCCCGGCCGATCTCAAGCTAATCGATGCCGTCGCGCCGTCGATCTCGCCGGCCTGGTTCGTCCGCAACTTCCGCTGCGAAAACGCACCGCAATGTTCGGAAGAGGCGGACGAGATCATGGACTCTGCCCGCACGACCCTGATCGCCGCCCAGCGCGGGGCATTGCTGGCCGAGGCCGGACGGCTGATCGACGAGGCGAACCTGTTCCTGCCGATCGCCGCCCCGGTTCGCTGGTCGCTGGTCGCCGACGGCCTGCCGGGCTTCGCCGAGAACATCTTTGCCCATCACCCGTTGAGCGGGTTGAGAGACAGGCCTGGCCGGGAGCGGCAATGATGGACGTTCGCAGCGAAGATCGCCGCCCCCTTCCGGGCCTTGGCACCGACCCTCAATCGGTTCGTTCTCGCGTCGAGGCGATGGAACGGCTGCTCGAGCGCGCCATCCCGATCCCCGGGACGAACCGTTCGATCGGGCTCGACGTCATCCTCGACCTGGTGCCGGTCGCCGGCAGCACCGCCGCGGCGGTGCTCGGCGCCTACATGGCCTGGGAAGCGCGCAATTTAGGCATGTCGAAATGGCAGTTGACGCGCATGGCCGGCAACATCGGCGTCGACTGGCTGTTGAGCCTGATCCCCTGGGTCGGCGCGATTCCCGACTTCTTCTTCCGGTCGAACACGCGCAATCTCCGGATCATCAAGCGCCACCTCGACAGGCACCACGCGGGCACGGCGACAATCGACGCCAGGCCGAGCGCCTGATCAGTCGGCCTTCAGGCGGCCGCCCTCGGGATCCGGCTTGTGCAGGTAGTAAATGCAGCCGCAATCGTCCCCCATCCAGATGGGATTGTTGCGGATTGCATCGACAAAGTGCGGATCGACCTCGTCGTCGATATAAACCTTCGCCCCAGCCAGCAGCCACCTCGAACTGCCTTGGCTTAAGCGGATATAGGCGGGAAAGAGGTCCGCCTCTTCGGGCAGCAATGGCGGCCTGCTCGGGTGATTGTAACGTTCGCTTGTGATGTTCGGAAACGTGCCGGGCATCGTGCCGAAAATATACTCGCGCGTTGACCCTTGCTCGAAATCGTCCGCCGAAGTGTCGCAGCGGAATTCACGACCGCAAATGCCAAGGTAGACGTTGCCGTCCGTTCCAGCACCGCGGTCGCGTCCCGTCGTGATCTCGACCCTGATCTGCCTGATATAAGCCACCATGCCCCGCCTCCCTCTTCCGAATGGGCGACGGGGCCGATCCTAGCATTCCGCACTGGGACCTAGCGAGTCGTCCCGACCTCCTTGGTGAGGAACGCCCAGAGCAAGGCGGCGCGCATCGCGTCCTCGCTCTTGTCGGCGCCGACCGAGTGCCCGCCTTCGATATACTCATGATAGTAGACGGCATTTCCGCCGGCCTGCAGCTTGGCCGCCGCCTTGCGGGCATGGCCCGGGTGCACCCGGTCGTCCTTGGTCGATAGATAGAAGAAGGTGGCGGGATAGCGGACGCCGCGCCGGATGTTCTGGTAGGGCGAATAGCGCGACATGAAGGCCCAGTCGGTCGGCTTGTCAGGGTCGCCATATTCATCGATCCACGAGGCGCCGGCCAGAAGCTTGTGGTAGCGCTTCATGTCGAACAGGGGCGAGCCGATGATCGCCGCGTCGTAGAGGTCCGGGTGCTGGGTAATGGCCGCACCGGTCAGGACGCCGCCGTTGGATCGGCCGGAGATGGCGATGCCGCCTTTCTTGGCGACGCCGGTCTTCAGGAGATCGCGGGCGACCGCTTCCAGGTCGTCGAAGCTGTTCTGCCTCTTCTCGCGGAGCGCGTCGCGCCACCATTGCGGCCCATACTCGCCGCCGCCTCGGATGTTGGCGAGGACGAAGGCGCCGCCGTCCTCCACCCAGAACAGGCCGAGCGGCCCGGAGCGATAAGGCTGGCCGGTGAGATAGGTCGGGGTCTGCGCGTTTCGGAAGCCGCCATAGGCATGGATCAGTGCCCCGGTCGGCTTGGTCACGCCCTTCTTGCGGACGAGGAAATAGGGCACGCGCGTGCCGTCCTTGGACGTAGCGAATCGCTGGTCGACGGTGAATTGCGAGGCGTCGAACTGGGCGGGCAACGCCTGCACGGTCCGTACCGCGCCGCCGCCAACCGCCATCAGCGTCGTTGGCTGCAACATGCCCTCGACGGTGGCAAAGGCGATGTCCTGCTTGCCCGCAGTCTCGGCGATATGGATGGTGCTGCTTGCAGGCAGGCCGGTGTCGCGCCCCGCCCAGCTTCCGTCCGGCTGGCGGGCGTAGGCGAACAATTTGCCCGAGACGTTGTCGAGCGCCTTGATCCACAGGACATTGTCGCTGGCCGCGACTTCTTCGATCGCCTGGCTCTTGCTTGGCGCGATGACGAGCGTCGGCGCCGGCTTTTGCCCGGCCAGCATCTGGTTGATGTCAAAGGCGACGACCGAGCCCGGCCGGAACGAGCCGAGCGGCTCAACCAGTGTGAAGATCGCCTGTCCCGCAACAACATCCTGGAATTCGGCGGTCTGCGGAACCGGCAATTCGACCCAGCGGCCGTCCGGGGCGCGCATCGACACGCGCGATTCATAGAAGCCGACATTCCTGGTGATGGCAACGCGGCGAATATCGCCGTCCATCACCGCGAAGGGCCCGATGCCGATGTCCTGCTCGGTGCCCTGGGCGACGACTGTCGCCGTGCTCCACGGCGTGCCGCGCTTCCATTCCTTGACGATGCGCGGATAGCCCGAGCGCGTCGCCGTCCCTTCGCCTTCAACGCGAGCGACGAGAAGCGTATTCTCGTCCACCCAGGTGGCGCTGTTCTTGCCCTCCGGAACGACGAACCCGCCCTCGACAAACTGGCCGGTCGCCACATTGAATTCGCGAACGACGTCGGCGTCGCTGCCGCCGGGGCTCAGCGAAACCAGGCAACGCTGGTAGGCCGGCGGCAGGCAGTCTGCGCCGTGCCAGACCCAGCTCTTGCCCTCGGCAGCCCCAAGCGCATCGACGTCGATCAACGTCCGCCACTGCGGTTTCCCGGCGAGATAATCGGCGAGCGGCGATACGCGCCACAGGCCGCGCTTGTGATTGGCGTCGACCCAGTGGTTGGCGACCAGGTCGCCCATCACCTCCTCGGGCATGGCAATATTGTTGGGATCGTTGAGCAGCGCCAGCGCCCGCTGCTGCCGCGCTTCGAAGCCGGGGATTTGATTGAGCGTCGCCTCCGTCGTGGCATTCCACTGCCGGACCGTTTCGAGTGGCTTGGCGCCCTCGATCTCCTCGAGCCAGAGATAGGGATCGTCGGCCTGGGCGAAAGCGGCGCTAGCGACGCCCAGGGCGGCGGCAGCGAGAAGATGCTTGGGACGCATGAATGGCTCCGAAAGATTGAATTGGGACGGTTGGTGGCGGGAAGGTTGCGGCGCGCCTAGCCCTGTTCGCTCAAATAGCGCATCAGTTCGGCAAGCGTCGCTTCCATCTGGTCCTGCATCTGGCTCACCAGCTCATTCTCGCGCATGCCCTCGTGATCGAGCGGCTTCGAATAGCTTTCCGAAAAGGCCTTCAGATCCTGCCGGTCGAAGACCCCGCGCTGAACGAGCTTTGCGAGAATGACGAGCAGGCCGTTGGTGTTGGCGATATTGCCGGCGACGAGCGCCTCGTCGACCATCGACAGACTCGTGTCCTTGTCCTGGACTTCACTCATTCCCCCCAATGTGACTTTTTCGGCTGACGGCGCAACCCCGATGTAGCGGCCGACGGCAGCCCAAGCCGCAGCCTTCTCGGCGAACGGCCTGGTCAGCGCCGCGCTTGACGAGGGAAGGTCGATGAAGTCGAGGCCATCGCGGTCGGCGAGAGCGCGCCGGCCGATCGCCGCCGCCGTCCGCCCGTTGAAGGCGACCGCCTCAAGCCGGGGATGGGTGGCGACGTAGCGGGCCAGCTCGTTGGGCGTGGCGGCCCGAATGGCACCGTCAAGGCTGCCCTGCCGTCGCGCCTCAGCGACGACGTCCCATAGGGCGATGGCGCGCTCCGCCAGCCGCTCGAGCCGGGCCGAATAGTCGAGAGTTGCCAGCTCTTCGCCGATCGCCGAGCCGAGCAGGCGCCAGAATTGGTTGGTCGGATGCGCATAATAGCGTTGCGCCGCGAGCGAGGCCTCCCCCGGCAGCGAGCCCAGGATGAGCAGTCGCGCATCAGCCGAGCCGGCCGGAGCCATCGAGCGCTTGAGCGGTGCCACGACTGAAGACGCCTTTCTTTGCCTTTGCGCCACGGCCCATTAAGAGCCGCGGCATGACGCCCGAAGAGCTTCGGATCGCCCTCTTTTCGGGCAATTACAATTACGTGCGGGACGGCGCCAACCAGGCGCTGAACCGGCTGGTCTCCTTCCTACTGCGGCAAGGGGCGCAGGTGCGTGTCTATTCCCCGACCACGGACACGCCGGCCTTCGAGCCCGCCGGCGAACTCGTCAGCGTACCCGCCTTCCCGATCCCAACGCGCGCGGAATATCGGGTGCCAATGGCATTGACCGCCAGGCTGCGCCGCGACCTCGATGACTTCGCGCCCAACGTCATCCACCTCGCCAGTCCCGATATCGTCGCGCATCGCGCGATAAGCTGGGCCAGGGCACGGAACATTCCGGCGGTCGCCTCGGTCCACACGCGTTTCGAGACCTACCTGCAATATTACCACCTGCAGGCATTCGAGCCAGCGGTCCGCATGATCCTCAGGCGATTCTACCGGCGCTGCGACGCCATCGTCGCACCGGCGGAATCAACCGCAGCCATTCTCCGCGCCCAGCGCATGAACGCCGACATCTCGATCTGGTCGCGCGGCGTCGACCGTGAGCAATTCAACCCTGAGCGCCGCGATCTCGATTGGCGCCGGTCGCATGGCATCGCCGACGAGGAGATGGCCATCGCCTTCCTCGGCCGGATTGTCATGGAAAAGGGCCTCGACGTCTTCGCCGCGGCAATCGAGTCACTGGCCGGTCGGCAGGTGCCCCACAAGGTGCTGGTGATTGGCGACGGCCCGGCGCGGCCGTGGTTCGCCGAGCAGCTGCCCGATGCGGTTTTCGTCGGCCATCAGGAAGGCAATAACCTTGCCCGAGCGCTGGCCAGCGCCGATGTCCTGTTGAACCCTTCGATCACAGAAGCATTCGGCAATGTCACGCTGGAGGCGATGGCCTGTGGGCTTCCGGTAGTCGCGGCGGTGGCGACCGGCGCCACCAACCTCGTCCGCGACGGCGAGACGGGCACCTTGGTCGACCCCATGGATATCGAGTCCTATGCCGATGCGCTGGAGGCCTATGCCCGCGATTCCGCCCTGCGCGCCCGGCACGGCGAAGCCGGGCTGGTCGTCGCCAGGACGATGGACTGGGACCGGATCAACGGCGCGGTGATGAAGGTCTACCAACGTGTGATTGACCGGCGACAGCGCCTTGCCCGGATGCGGAAGCAGCGGCGCTCTTTCTAGCTATTCGTCCTCATCTTCGTCGTCCTTGGACCGGCGCTTCTTGGCCCGTTCGATCCGCTGGGCGGCGTCGTCGAGGATGTCGACCACTTCTTCGAGCAGCTCCTCGTGCCAGCCCTCTGCGGCGACTCGGTTGCGCAGCGCGGTCATCAGATTGCCAACCGCCCGGCCGATTTCCGGCCGCTGGCCGTGCCGGCGGGTGCGGCCGTGGCCTTCGAGCTTCTCGAATAGCTCTTCGACTTCGTCGGCATTGTCTTCGAGATGAGCGCGGCCCTCGTCGGTCGCCTCGAACACCTTCTTCGAATCCTTCGATTTCTGCTCGCGGATATGGCCCATGTCCTCGAGCATGGTCAGCGTCGGATAGACAATTCCGGGACTCGGGGCGTAGTCGCCTTCGGTCAGGTCCTCGACCGCCTTGATCAGCTGGTAGCCGTGGCGCGGCTCGTCGGCGATCAGCTTCAAAAGCACCAGTCGCAGCTCGCCGCCCTCGAACATGCGCTTGCGGTCACGGCGGCGATGACGACCGCCGCCGCCCGGACCGTCTCCCCAGTCAAAATGGAAGCCGTCCGGCCCGAACCGGAAGCCCTTGCGGCTGGCCCAACGCATCGGCGGTGAATCGCAATCGTAGTGGAATCGCATGTCCGTCTCCTTCGATAGGTCTAAGATATATCTTAGATGCATCGTGAACAAGACGGTCGTGCAACTTTTTGTGGCCGAGCCTATTGCGGCGTCATGGCCGACCTGTTCGCCGACGACCCGCCGCCGCCGACTGTCTTGGCGGAACCGGCATCCGATGCCCCGCTTGCCGATCGCCTTCGGCCCCGGAGCCTCGACGAGGTCGTCGGCCAAGACCATTTGACCGGACCGGACGGCGCGATCGGGCGCATGGTCGCCGCCGGCAAATTGTCGTCGCTGATCCTGTGGGGCCCGCCTGGCACCGGCAAGACCAGCATCGCCCGCCTGCTTGCCGACGCCGTCGGCCTTCGCTTCGTCGCCCTGTCGGCGGTTTTCTCCGGCGTTGCCGACCTGAAGAAGGTCTTTGCCGAGGCGCGGCAGGCGGCGCGTATCGGACAGCGCACCCTGCTGTTCGTGGATGAGATCCACCGCTTCAACCGCGCCCAGCAGGATGGCTTTTTGCCGTATGTCGAGGACGGCACGGTGATCCTTGTCGGCGCGACCACCGAGAATCCGAGCTTCGAGCTCAACGCCGCGCTGCTGTCCCGCTGCCAGGTGCTGATCCTGCACCGGCTCGACCATGATGCCTTGTGCAAACTGCTCGACCGCGCCGAAGAACTTGTCGGCCGGCAACTGCCGCTGACTCCCGAAGCACGCGACGCCTTGGTCGCCAGCGCCGACGGCGATGGGCGTTTCGTCCTCAACCAGGCCGAGACCCTGTTCGATGTCCAGCTCGATGCGCCGCTCGAGCCGGCGGGGCTGGCCAGCTTCCTGCAGCGCCGCGTCGCGGTCTACGACAAGGACCGCGAGGGCCATTACAATTTGATCTCGGCCCTGCACAAAAGCCTGCGCGGCTCTGACCCGCAGGCGGCGCTCTATTATCTTGCGCGCATGCTGACCGCCGGCGAGGAGCCGCTCTACGTGCTCCGACGCCTGACCCGGGCGGCGATGGAGGATGTTGGGCTTGCCGACCCGCAGGCGCTCGTCCAATGCCTCGCGGCCAAGGACGCCTATGACTTTCTCGGCTCGCCGGAGGGTGAGCTGGCCCTCGTCCAGGCCTGCCTCTACCTCGCCGTCGCGCCCAAATCGAATGCGGCCTACTCGGCCCAGAAGGCGGCCTGGCGCACCGCCAGGGAGACCGGCTCGCTGATGCCGCCGGCGCATATCCTCAACGCCCCGACGAAGCTGATGAAGGACATCGGCTATGGCAAGGGCTATGCCTATGACCATTCCGAGGAAGGCGGCTTTTCCGGCCAGGATTATTGGCCCGAAGGCATGAACCCGGAGAGCTTCTACGAGCCGACCGACCGCGGCTTCGAGGCCAAGGTGCGCGAGCGCCTTGCCTTCTGGGCGGAAAAGCGGAGAGAGAAACAACCGCAAGCCGACGAAGAATAGGGGAGACTCATGTACCGGTCCGATGCTCCAGCCGCCTATTGGCGCGACCAATTGTTCCTTTGGGGACCGCGCGTCCTGTTCGCGATCCTGATCCTTATCGTCACCCATTTCGTCGCCAAGGGCGTGCAATGGGGCGTCGCGAAGGGCATCGACCGGGTCCCGGTGTTGAAGCGCCATCCGGAGGCTGGCGGCGAGTCGATCGGCACCGAGATCGGCCGCCTGGCCTATTGGCTGGTCTGGCTGGTCGGCCTGATCGCGGCGCTGCAGCCACTGGGCCTTTCCGGCGTGCTGACGCCGGTCACCAACTTAACCAATGAAGTTTTCGCCTTCCTGCCTCGCCTGCTCGGAGCCGGCCTGTTCTTCTTCGCCGGCCTGATCCTGGCGCGGGTCGTCCGCCACGTCGTCGAGGCGTTCCTCGGTGCCTTGAACCTTGAGCGGCTGCTCGGCCGCGCGGGCGTCAGCATCGGCGAGGCGCCGCTGGCGGTCGACGAGGGCGGGGTAGCGCAGGAGGGCGTCGCGCCGGCGCGCAGCTCCATCGCCCGCGCGGTCGGCGTCACCGTCTCGGCGGTGATCATCATTTTCGCCGCCATCGCCGCGCTGCAGATCCTGCAGGTTTCCGCCATTTCGGATCCGGCCACCGCAATGCTGCAGTCCATTGCGCTGGCGATTCCGCGAGTGCTCGCAGCTCTGGTTTGGCTGGCCATCGCCTTCCTGATCGGCCGCTGGGTGAAAGCGATGCTGGAAACCGTGCTGCCGAGCCTCGGCTTCGACCGCAGCGTCCATGCGCTCGGCGTCATGCCAACCAGCACCAACCCGTCGAAGGTGGTCGGCGCCATCGCCATGACCGCCATCCTGCTTGCCGCCGCCATCGAGGCGGCCCGGCAGCTCGGAGGCGACAGCGTCGCGGCCTTGCTGTTCCAGATCACGGAGCTTGGCGGCAAGGTGATCTTCGGCACGGTCATTATCGTGGTCGGCCTGTTCCTGGCGCGGATCCTGGCCGGGCTGGTCGGCAGCTCGACCGGCGAGGCCAGCTACGCCGAGACGATCGTCAAATATGCGATCATCGCCCTGTTCACCGCGATCGGCTTGACCTTCATGGGGCTGGCCAATGAGATCGTCATGATCGCTTTTGGCCTGATCCTCGGCAGCGCGGCGGTGGCTACCGCCCTCGCTTTCGGGCTCGGGGGCCGCGACTGGGCGGCGCGGCAGCTGGAGGACTGGAGTGGCGGCGACGATCGCAGGCGGGCGCCCCAGCCCCCGCGCATCAAACGGCAGCCTCCGCCCAGCGAGGACGACAGCCAGCCTCCGCTGGTGTGACCCCACAGTTCGCGGCCTTCATCGCCATCGATTGGTCGGGCGCGAAGGGGAAGCGGCACAAGGGCATCGCGATCGCGGAGGCGCGCGACGATCTTCCGCCGCGCCTTATCCGACCGGAACATGCATGGTCGCGGACGGAGGTACTCGACTGGCTGCTGCAGCGGGCGGAGGAAGAACCGACCCTTTTCGGCTTCGACTTCAGCTTCGCGCCGCCGTTCGCCGAGCGTGGAAGTTACCTTCCCGGCGAGCCGGGCGTTCCGCGGACGGCGCGCGAATTCTGGGATTATGTCGATCGCCTGAGCGACGATGAAGATCTCGGTGCTGCTAGTTTCCTGGAACGCGCGCACCGGCGGCACTTCTATTTCGGCATTGCCGACGGAGTAAAAGCCGACTTCATGCGCTTTCGGCAATGCGACGCACGGCTTAACGCCCAGGGCGGCCGCAAGACCGCCTCAGCCTTCGATGCGATCGGCGCGGCGCAGGTCGCCAAGGCCAGCTTCTCGGGGATGCGACTGCTGTATCGCCTGAACGGCAAAGTCGCCATCTGGCCAATGGACCCGCTGCCCGAGGGCGGCAGCGCGGTCGTTGAAATCTATACCCGCATCTACCTGCGCAATGCCGGCATGAGCGGCAGGAAACTGCGCAGCCGCGCCGAGCTTACCCAAGCGCTCAAGGGGCTTGGCAGCCCGCCGGTGCGGCTCAGGTTTGAGCCCAACGACCACCAGACCGACGCCTTGGTCACGGCGGCGGGCATGCGGGCGCATGCCGCGAGCCCGCGTGCATTTGAACCGGAAGGCCTGACGCCCCAGCTTGCGCAGACCGAAGGCTGGACCTTCGGCATCATCTGACGCATGGGCTTGAACCAGGCCGGATTAGCTCAGCTGGTAGAGCAGCGGTTTTGTAAACCGAAGGTCGCGGGTTCGAATCCTGCATCCGGCACCATCGTCGCGCGCAGACCATGCTGAGCATGGTCGAGCACAACGATCATCGCAGCTTGTTCGGGGGACAAGCGAGCTTGGTGCTTCACCGCTTCCCGCAAAAACGCAGGGCCCTCCGCCGACTTGGCGAAGGGCCCCCGGGACGCGTGGAACGGGAGTAGGGGTTGCCGGCGTCCCGGTACAATCAGAAGTCGACCTGCGCGCGCATGCCGGCGACGTTGACCGAATAATCGCGGTCACCGTCGGCAGCGATGGCCGCATCGTCATAGAGGATGTGGCCGGCGTTGAGGCCGAACAGCAAATAATCCATCGGCTTCCAGTTGAGCGAGGCCTGGAAGGCATTCTGGGTGCCGCCGACGAAGCCCTCGTCGGTGAGGTCGAGATGATCCCAACGCAGGTTCAGGCCGAAGGAACCCCAGCCACCCTTGTCGAACGGCTTCAGCACCTTCACGCGATCGAACTTGCCGCCCTTGTAGCCGCGCGATTCGCCGGTGAAAAAATAACCGCCTTCGACGTAGCCGCCGAAGAAGGTCGGGTCGTCCCCGCTCCTGCCGACCTTCTGCCAATAGGCTTCGCCCGCAAGGTGGAAGCGGCCGAAAATGCCGGCGGCTTCGAGGCCGAGGCCGGTTTCTGTGTCCACGTCGCTGATGTTGCCGGTGTCGACGAAGCGAACGTCGGTGGTGTGGACCGCGGGCCGCTGGCGGTAGCGCACAGTCGAGCCGGCGTCGTTCAGCTGGCGGTAGTGGCCAGATGCGCCGAAGTGCAACTGGCTCGACCCCATCATCGGCGCGTAAACCAGGCGGCCGTCGACGCTGTAGCTGTTGTTGTCGTCGTCGATCTCGTTCAGGTCGCTGATGCTGTCGCTGAACAGGCCGGCCTGGGCGAGCAGGGCGCCCTTGCTGTACTGCGCCGACACGCCGACGCGGCGCTCGAAGCCGAATGCATCGGTGAAGGCGGCGCGCTCGATGAACGAGCTATGCACCGAGCTGGTCAGCTCGTCGAGCGACTGGAAGTTGTTGTGTTGGCCGACGTCGAACTCCCATGGCCCCTTCTTGTAGCTGAGGAAGGCGTCGGCGAATTCGACGCCATCGGCGAAATCGAGCTCGAACTTGTAGCCGAAGCCGCCCGGGACGGTGCCCTCGACGCCGAGACGGGCGCGGCGGATCTCGTTCGAGAAGCCGAGGCCGCCGTTGTTGATCCCTTCCGGGCTCTCGACCCAGCCAAGATCGTACATCAAACGCCCGCGCGGCTTGAACGACCAGCCGCCCTCCTTGTCTTCGAACAGGGGCGCACCCTTCCAAGAGGGAGTGGCTTTTACCTGCGCCGCCTTCACGCCCTCGAGTGCTTCCTGGAGCGCTTCGACCTGGGCCTGAAGCAGCTCAATCTTGGCTTGCAGCTCATCGACTGGCTGGGCTGCGGCGATGGCCGCATCGGCCGCTGCGTCCGACGGGTCGGGCTCAGTCGGCTCGGCCTGCTGCTCAGCGGGAGCATCCTGGGCCAGAGCAACGGTTGAATAGGCAAATGCACTCCCGGCGAGGAGCACGGCATACACGGATCTACGAATCATCTTCTTCCCTTTCCCCCCGGACCTTTTGGTGGCCCGCGGGGCGCCCCGGTCGGGACGCCCCTTCATTCACTGACGCTAAGCGTGATGACTATTTCAGGCTGGCGAGATTGAGCGGCGACATTTGCCGCGCCGCGTGCTGGCTGCGCGCACGGATATTGTTCGGCGAGGCGATCAGCCCGGCCTGACGAAGGTAGCCTTTCGGTCCGAACGCGCTTTCCTTGGTGAACTCGGCCACGAACGCACGCACGGCCGGAACCGCGCCGGCATGGGCATTCTTGACGTAGATATAGAGCGGTCGCGCGCCGGGATATTTGAACGAGCTGATCGTATCGTAGGTCGGGGCCACGCCGTTGATGCTCACGCCCTTGAGCTTGGCGAGATTCTCCTCGAGGAAGCTGTAGCCGAAGATGCCGACCGTGTTCGGATTGGCGGTGAGCTTCTGGACAATGAGATTGTCGTTCTCGCCGGCCTCGACGAAGGCGCCATCCTCGCGGATGCCGGTGCAGATCGCCTTATGCTTTTTCTCGTCGCTCTTCTTGAGGGCCGCCATTCCGGAATTGGTCTCGCAGCCGGCAGTGAGAATCAATTCGACCAGCGCGTCGCGCGTGCCGCTGGTCGGCGGCGGGCCGTAAACGCGGATCGGGATCGCCGGAAGCTTGGCGTTGACGTCCTTCCAGGTTTTGGCCCGATTGGGCTTGCCGAACGGTGTCTTTGCCAGCGCCATGTAAATGTCGCGGGTCGTGACATTGCTCAGCGCGGTGCCCTTCGCGGTGGCGAAGGCGATTCCGTCGATGCCGACCTGGATTTCGGTGATCTTGTTGACGCCATTGGCGGCGCAGGCCTTGGCTTCCGAGGCCTTCATGCGCCGGGAGGCATTCGCGACGTCGGGGAAGCGCTCGCCAATGCCGGCGCAGAACAATTTCATGCCGCCGCCGGTGCCGGTCGATTCGATGACCGGCGTGCCCAGCGCCGGGTTGGCGCGGGCGACGCGTTCGGCAACCGCCTTGGCGAACGGATAGACGGTCGAGGAACCGACAGCCCGCATCGAGCGGGCATCGGCCATGGTGGAAATGCTGAGCGCGGTCAGCGCCGTCGCGGCGAGTCCGAAAGTCCTGCTGTTCATGTGCAACCCCTTGGGCGGTGGTTGTTCAAGTCCGCCCGACAGCATCCGCACTAGGGGTGCGCGACGACAGCGAAGTGACTCGAATGTTGCCGTTTCGTGACGACGCGCGCGTCCCGAATCCATCCTGCGAAGTTATCCACAGAAAAATCAGACATGGGTCAGTTTTGGGCTGGAACCGCGAGCGAGTCGCCTCGTTTTTATGACGTGCTTACGAGAGATCGTAAGCATGGGAGCCCCGCCAACTTCGGTTGGTGGGGCTTACCGTTTCAGCCCCGAAAAAAATTTGATTCGCGGACTCGACTCCGCGCGGGAACTGGCTATTGTCCGAGTCGTGGTTCGGTTCTTCGGAACTGAATCATGGAGCCCCGGTAACTTCGGTTACCGGGGCTTACGCGTTTCTGGGGCCCTAAAGGTCCGCTACCCTCACCGATGCCAGGTCCAGCCGTGCCGATCTGTCAGGCAGTGGATATTTGTTTCCGTTGGCGCAATTGAACAGGACGACCCGCTCGTCCTTGCCAACCAGCTTCCGCCGCAATGCTTCGCGCCAGCCGGCCAACACGGCGCCGCCTTCCGGGCAGAGCAGGAAGCCGTCGTCGCGCGCCGCGTCCTCGACAGCCCGGGCAATCCCATCTTCTTCGACGGCGATTGCAGACCCGCCGGATTCGCGCACCGCGCGCAGGATCAGGAAGTCGCCGATCGCCTTGGGGACGCGGATGCCGGTGGCCATGGTCGCCGCGCCTTCCCAGCGCTCGGCGGATTCGGCGCCGGCTTCAAAAGCGCGGACGATCGGCGCGCAGCCGGCCGCCTGGATCGCGAACATGCGCGGCCGCTTCGCACCGATCAGGCCAATGGCTTCGAGCTCCGCGAAGGCCTTCCACATGCCGATCAAGCCGGTGCCGCCGCCCGTCGGGTAAAAGATGGCGTCCGGCAATTCCCATTCCAATTGCTCGGCGAGTTCGAGCCCCATCACCTTCTTGCCTTCAATGCGGTAGGGTTCCTTCAGCGTCGAACAGTCGAACCATTTGCCGGCCGCGGCGCCCTCGCCGACGATCCGGCCGCACTCGTCGATCTGGCCGTTGGCAACATAGACTTCAGCACCATAGGCCGCCGTCTCGCGGACGTTGATCGCGGGAGTTTCGGCTGGGCAGATGACGGTCGTCCGCATGCCCGCCCCTGCGCCATAAGCGGCGAGGGCTGCGCCGGCATTGCCGTTGGTCGGCATGGCGACGCGCGTAACCCCAAAATGTCTGGCCATGGTGACCGCCACCGCCAGCCCGCGCGCCTTGAACGAACCGGTCGGCAGTCGGCCTTCGTCCTTGACCAGGAGATTCGGGCCGCCGATCCGGGTCAGCGGCATGATCGGAGTCTCCGGCTCGCCGAGGCTGACCGGTTCGGCGCCTTCCGGGTGCGGCAGCAACTCGCGCCATTTCCACATGCCGGCTCGCCGTGAAGCGAGCGCGTCCCGGCTGAGTGACTTGCCGACCGCATCGAGGTCGTAGCGGACGAGCAGCGGCTTCCCCGCGCGCGACAAATTGTGAAGCCGGCCCGCTTCATGGCGCTGGCCGGTGGCGGAGCATTCGAGATGGGTGACGAACATGCCGTCCGCCTAGCCGCATCCATTCGTCGAAGCGAGGTTGTAACAGTATATCATTAACGCTAGGCACCCAGCTTTCTGAGTCGCTTCCCTGGATTTGCTGATGTCTCGAAGCTCAACTTCGATTGCTGCCCTGACTTTTGCCCTCGCCGCCCAGCCTGCCATTGGTCAGGATGCGAGTGGTGCTGAGCCGGCGGGTCAAGCCGCCATTGAGGCGAGTGTCGACGCCGCCGAGGCCGAGCCCGGCAGCGCCGCTCAAGCGCATCATGATTCCGAAGAGCAGCTGGTCGTTACCGGAGTCCGCCGATCCGAAGGCGACGTGCTCGGCGGCATTTCGGTGCTCGACAAGGCGGAGCTAACCCGCGAGGTCCGGCCCAGCATCGGCGAGACGCTGGCGCGGCAGCCGGGCGTATCTGCCACCAGCTTCGGCCCCGCCGCCTCGGCGCCGGTGCTGCGTGGCCTCAGCGGTGATCGCGTAAGAATTTTGACCGACGGCATCGGCAGCCTAGACCTTTCGTCTTCCGGACCAGACCATAAGGTGGCGATCAATCCGATCACCGCGGAGCGGATCGAAGTGCTGCGCGGGCCCGCGGCCCTGCTGTTCGGGTCGTCGGCGATCGGCGGCGTCGTCAACGTCATCGACGCGCGTATCCCGCGCCGCGAGCAGGACCCGCCTTTGGGCGCTGACCTCCTCGCCTCCTACGGCTCGGCGGCTGACGAGCGCTCGATCAACCTCGGCCTCAACGTGCCGGTCAGCCAGCATTTCATCGTCCATGCTGATGGCAGTTATTCGAAGAGCGACGACCTGCGCACCGGCGACCACATTCTGTCGGACGAACTGCGTCGCCAGGCGTTGCTGAGCCCCGATCCCGAAATCCAGGCGCTCGCCGACATCAAGGGCGAGTTGCCCAATTCAAAGGCGAAGACCAAGGAAGGCGCAATTGGTGCCGCTTACGTTGATGGCGGCCTCAATATCGGCCTGTCCTACACGCGCCAGGAATCCACCTACCAGGTGCCGATCCGCTATTCGCTCGACCCGGCCGTGGAGCCGGAAGCGCCGACGATCGACCAGGAACAGGACCGCATCGACACGCGGGCCGAAATTCCCCTAGGCGGCTTCTTCAGCCAGGTCCGCGCCCGCGGCGGCTATGCCGATTATCACCACGACGAAATTGAGGATACGGGCGAGATCGGCTCAAGCTTCTTCAGCAAGGGCGGCGAAGGTCGCGTCGAGCTGGTCCAGGCCGACCATAAGGGATGGGGTGGCACCAGCGGCTTCCAGTATCTCGAGCGAACGGCGAAGATCCGCGGCGAGGAGAAGTTCCTGCCCGACAGCCGCCAACGCCAAGCCGGGCTGTTCACCCTGCAGACCTATGTCGGCGGCCCGTGGCGGCTCGAGGGCGGCGCCCGCGTCGAGTTCAGCAAGCTGACCGCCAAGGCCGACGAGCAGCTCGCAACGCCGTCGGAAGAGGCGGATTTCACCACCCTTTCCGGCTCGATCGGCGGCCAGTACGAATTTACGCCCGGCTGGCGCGCCGGCCTGTCGCTGACGCACGCTGAGCGCGCGCCCGCGATCGACGAACTGTTCTCCAACGGCCCGCACGCCGCCAGCCAGTCGTTCGAGGCCGGCAATCCCGACCTCAAGCCGGAGAAAAGCAACTCCGTCGAGCTGTCATTGCACGGGAAAGCGGGGCCCGTGAACCTGACCGCCAACGCCTTCTACAGCCATTTCTCCAACTTCATCTTCTCGGCGCCGACCGGCGAAATCGAGGACGATCTGCCGGTCTTCGCTTTCTTGGATGGCAAGGCCGAATACTACGGCTTCGAGGTCCAGGCCGAGAGCCGGCTGGGCAATGCGCTCGGCATTGAGTGGCACGGCGAGATGCAGGGCGACGCGGTGCGGGCGACGGTCAAGGACTTCGGTCCGGCGCCGCTGATCCCGCCGGTGCGCGTGCTGGCGGCCCTCACCGGCGAGCGCGGCCAGATCGACGGTCGTCTGGAGGTCGAGCATGCCTTCGACCATGACCGCACCGCGCCCAACGAAACGGACACCGACGGCTACACGATGGTCAATGCCGCGCTCGACTGGCACCCGCTCGGCGGCCGGCCGGAGGTGACCCTGTCACTGGCGGCGAACAATATCTTCGACATCGAGGCACGGCGCAGCACGTCGATCCTAAAGGACTTCGCGCCGCTCGCCGGACGCGATGTACGGCTGACGGCAAGGGTTGGGTTCTGACGCCATTCGTCGAAGGCTCGTCGAGGCTGATCGTTTTCCGATAGAAATGCACCCTGCCCGTCCTACTGTCCCAAGCAAAGGGGAGAGCAATGGGGACGAGCTTCAACCGGCGCGAGTTTTTGGCGGCGGCCGCGGCGATCGGCGCCGGCCTGGCCTGGTCGGCCGGCCGTGCGCAGCCATCACGGAGCAAATGGGTCGAACGCCGCGAGCTCTATCCGGAAGGAGTCGCTTCCGGCGATCCGGCGCACGACAGCGTCATGTTGTGGACGCGGCGTCCCTATGAAGACCGCGATAGCGCCCGGCTGCTGGTCGAAGTCGCCGAGGACCCGGCCTTCGCCCGCGTTGTCTCGGCGACGCCGGTCACCATTCTCGCCGGAGCCGACTGGACCGCGCGGGTGCTGGCCGCCGGGCTGAGGCCGGCCCGCACTTACTGGTACCGCTTCACCGACAGCGACGGCAATGGCAGCCGCATCGGCCGCACCATCACCGCTCCCGCAGACAAGGATCCGAGGCCGGTCAGCTTTGCGTTCGTCAGCTGCCAAGACATCAACGAAGGCAAGCTCAATGGCTATCGCCGGATGATTTTCGAGGATGAGCGAGCCCCGGCGGAGGAGCAGCTCGGCTTCGTGCTACACCTCGGCGATTTCATTTACGAGGTCGTGCAATATCCTGAGGAAGTGAAGACTCGTTACGACCGGACGATCTACGAAGTCGCCCGCCTTCCTGCCGCACCAGACTCGTTCAAGGTATCCAACTTCCACATCCCGCTCACGGTTGAGGGCTACCGCGCAATCTACAAGGGATATCTGCACGATCCCGACCTCCAGGACGCCCGCGCGCGCTGGCCATTCGTCTGCATCTGGGACAATCACGAGTTTTCCTGGCAGGGAAGGCAAAGCCTCGTCCAAGCCGGCGGGCAGCCGCAGCCCGGCCAGACTGTCAAGGTCGCCGCCAACCAGGCCTGGTTCGAGTATATTCCGGCGCGGGTGAAGCCGCCGAGCGGCTCGCTCGATGAATTCGGGCCGCCGGCCGTCAAGAACGTCCAGATCGACAAATGGGACGGAAACGGGCTTGGCCTGGAGCCCAATAATTTGACCGCCATCCGCAGCCTGATCGCCTATCGCGCTCTCCGCTACGGCAAGCATCTCGACCTCCTCATCACCGACCAGCACAGCTTCCGTGGCGACGACCCGACCGACGCGGAGGAAGTCGGCAAAATCTATGATCCCAGCTTCAACGGCATGTTTTCCGAAGAAGCGATGATCGCGCTGGATGCGGGCCGCGCATTCGACGGCGGGAATCCGCCCGCCGAGCTTCATTTCCGCGATGCGCGCATTCCCAATCCGCGCAAGGACAGACCGCCGCGAACGATCCTCGGGGTCGAGCAGAAGGCCTGGTTCAAGAACCAGCTGCGCAAATCCACCGCGACCTGGAAAATCTGGGGCAATTCGCTCGGCGCGATCGATCAGCGCGTCGATCCGCAGAACCTGCCGCCGGGAATGGTCGAAAAACCGTGGCCCGCCGACACTTATGCCATGATGGGATCGAATGATTACGGAGCGGCTTATGCCGAGCGGAAGGAAATCTACGATCTTGTCCGCGACGCCAAGATCACGGGCTTCGCGATCGTATCGGGTGACCGTCACAGCTTCTGGGCCGGCTATGCGGCGGCGACCCTTCCGCCGCGAGAATTCGAACCTGTCGGTTTGAGTTTTGTCGGTGGGTCGCTTGTCAGCCCTGGCGGCATGGAAGCATGGGAACACGGGTTCAAGAAGGACAGGACGATGCGCCCGCTCTATCTCGCCGACCGCCCCGACGGGAAGATCGTGTGTACGTACAACATGATGCTCAAGCACGGCGTCCGCTCGGCGCTCGAATATGCCAAATCGTTCGACCTCGAGCGGGCGCGGGCACTGTCTAATCCCGCGCTCGCCCCGCATCTTGAATTCTTGGACGCGGGCGGTCACGGCTATGCGAAGGTTCGGCTCAGCAGGGAGGAAATGCGGACGGAGTTCGTCTGCATCCCGCGCCCAATCACGCGCAGCCCGAGTCTCGACGGCGGGCCGCTGCGCTATCGCGTGGTCCATAGCGCAAGGCTTTGGCGGCCGGGCGAGCGCCCGCGCCTAGTCCGGCGCGTGATCGAGGGCGATCCGAAGCTCTCAATCTAGGCCAAGGATAGAGTCCGGGCGCCGGTCGTTAAACGGCGCGGGCGGATCGATTTGGTGGGAAGGCGCGTATGGCCTTTTGGTTGTTCATCCTGTCCGCGTTGCAGGCACCCGAAACCGGGGACCACAGCTATCGCTGCCTGGACGACACGACATTCGTCCTGCATCTTTCCGAAGACCTCGCGATCGTTGAATTCCCAAATGCGGAATATCGGCTGCCCCGCAGATCCTCCAACATTGCGGTCAAGTACGCGACCGATAATGCGACCCTCTATCTTGACGGTGACTTCGCGGCTTTCGTCGCCGAGGATCGCCCGCTCCCCGGCTGCGTCCGCGAGCGTCCGGCGGGCGAACGCGGCTGACGACGCGGGTTGAATTCTAGCGGTCGTCGAACAGCAGCCTCGCCGCCATTGCGGCGAGTGCCGCACCGACGACCTGCGCAAGCACGAACATCGGCACATCGCCGGGAGCGATTCCGGCGAAGGTATCGCTGAGGCTGCGCGCAAAAGTGATGGCTGGATTGGCGAAACTGGTCGATGAGGTGAACCAGTAGGCGGCCGAAATGTACAGCGCGACCGTGGCTGGAACCCATTCGCGGCGATGCCGGACCGTGCCGAGAATGGTGAGGATGAGGCCGAAGGTGGCAACGGCCTCGCCGAGCCACTGACCAACGCCGGTCCTGGCCTTCGCGGACAGCTGCAGGATCGGCAGGTCGAACATCGCATGAGCCGCGAAAGCGCCAAGGATGCCGAAACCCAGCTGGGCGGCGATATAGGCAGCTGCGTCGGTCCACGGCAGCTCTCGGCGCGATGCGGCGACGAGGCTCACAGCCGGGTTCATGTGCGCGCCGGAAATCGGCCCGAGCATGGTGATCAGCACGAACAGGATCGCGCCGGTCGCAAGCGTGTTGGCGAGCAAGGCGATCGCAACATTCCCGCCGGAGAGCCGCTCGGCCATGATGCCCGAGCCGATCACCGCGACAAAGAGGAAGAAGGCGCCGAGCCCCTCCGCCGCCAGCCTGCGGGCCAGCGGCGGCCCGGCTATGCTCATGCCGCCCTGATCGCCTTGGGCACGCAGCACTTCTCCTCGCCGACGCTGTCGCCGAGCGTGCCGAGCGCCGGGCCGTCGCCATAGACGGTCGCCTCGCCATTGGTGAAAAATGCTTCCCAGACGATGCCGTCGGGATCGGCGATCCAACTCTTCTCCGACTTGGCATAGCAGCAGGTCGTCTTCCCCTCCTCGAGTACCGGGCGGTCGGCAGCTTTCAGGCGGCCATAGACCTCGCCCAGCTCCTCGATGCTTTCGGCCTGGATGCCGAGATGGCGGACGCTGCCATTGCGATCGTTGCCGGACGAAATGGCGAAATTGACGCGCGGATCGTCGAGCATCCACTTGGCATAATCGTCCTTCACGACGGTCGGCTCGGCGCCGAACATGGTCGCATAGAAATTGATCGATGAGTCGAGGTCGTTGACCCCGACATGGACATGCAGGCGCTTCATGCTGATTTCCTTTCGGTACGGGCTTGGGGTTGGCAGGTCGCTTCGACGCTGCAATCGTCGCCGGCGCAGCAATTTTCCATGAGGTAGCCAACCAGCGCGTTCATCGCGGAATAATTGGCCCGGTAGATCAGCGAGCGATGCTGACGTTCCTGCAGGATCAGCCCGGCATTGCGTAGCTGGGCGAGATGGAAGGACAGCGAACTGTTCGGAACACCGAGCTTGTCGGCGATGGCGCCCGCCGCCATGCCATCGTCGCCTGCGCGCACCAGCAGCCGAAACAGCGCGAGGCGATGTTCCTGGGCAAGGGCGCCAAGAGCTTCAACGGCAGATGCGGGTTTCACGGGTGACTCCTCATTTCGACAAATTTCGAAATGTCATGACTGCCGAGTCGAGTCAAGCAACAATTCGA
>DATFEO010000074.1:0-20343 GCA_035250985.1 Sphingomicrobium sp.
ACCGCTGATCGAGCGGCCCGAGCCCTTGCCGGTTCGATCGTCGCATTCGGCGATGACGATGGCCGGCCGGCCGAAAAGGTCCTTCAGGCGGCCGGCGGCGATGCCAATCACACCTTGATGCCACCCCGGGCTCATCACGAGTATGACCGGATCGCTGGCGTGCGCATGAGCCTGGATCTGCGCCTGCTCGGTGACCAGCGTCTCGATTGCTCGGCGTTCCTCGTTGAGAAGGTCGAGCTCGGCGGCGATGGTGCGCGCGTCCTCAGGGTCGGTCGAGGTCAGCAGGCGGACGCCGAGGTCGGATTTGCCAACCCGTCCGCCCGCGTTGATGCGCGGGCCC
The DNA here is from genome assembly GCA_035250985.1 of Sphingomicrobium sp. Lineage (GTDB taxonomy): Bacteria > Pseudomonadota > Alphaproteobacteria > Sphingomonadales > Sphingomonadaceae > Sphingomicrobium. The sequence goes on from DATFEO010000074.1 coordinate 341, forward strand.
AGTGCGAAGCCGAGGTCGCGGCAGCTCGGCGCCTTTACCAACCGCGCCGCCTTGGCCAGCTCGGCAAGGCCGAGATTCCTGGCAGCCGCCATCACTTTCAGGCCCTGTGTGACAAAGGCGCGGTTGAGGGTCTTTAGGCGGGCAACATCGGCAACAGTGCCCAAAGCGACCAAATCGAGCAAATCGAGGATCGGCGGTTCCTTGGCACCATTGGCAAAGCGGCCGCGGCGGCGCAGCTCACGCAGCAAGGCGACCCCCAGCAGGAAGGCCATGCCGACAGCGGCGAGGTGCCCGTGGGCGGCGCCATCCTCGGCTTCGTCGAGGCGGTTCGGATTGATCACCGCGAAGGCCTTGGGCAGCTCGGCTGCGCACTGGTGATGGTCGCAGACGATGACGTCGAGACCCGCTTCCGCTGCCGACTCGAGCGCAGCGAAGGCCTGGGCTCCGCAGTCGACGGTGACGACCAGGTCGGCGCCGGACTGTTTCAGGGCGACAAGAGCATCGCCCGACGGGCCATAGCCTTCCATCAAGCGGTCGGGGATGTAGGTTCCGGCCTCGAGGCCGAGCCGGCGCAGAAGCAACACAAGCAGCGCCGCGCTGGTCGCGCCATCGACGTCATAGTCGCCGAAGATTGTGACGGCCTCCGCCTTCTCGACGGCGTCAGCAAGCCGGGCAGCGGCCTTGTCCATGTCCTTGAAGACCGACGGATCGGGCAGGAAATCGCGGATCGTCGGCTGACGGTGGCGCTGGAGGTCGCCGGGTTCGACGCCGCGCGCCAGCAGCAATTGGTCGATCAGCGGAACGCCGAGATCGTCGCCGCCATTGCGCCGCCAGCGCCACGGCTGGCCGAGCAGGGATTGTTCGACATTGCAGGCGAAGCTCATTGAAAGCGTGATAGCAATTGCTCGCGGACTTGGCGCGCGGTTTCGCTTGGCAAAGCCTTGATTCCATGGCCGGTCAGTCCACCGCCAGCGACCCCAAAGAGGAGATTGGCCGTTCCCAGTCCGCGATCGATGAAGCTTTGCAGATAATCCACGCTCTGGACGTTGCGCATCGGCAGGATTCTCAGGCGCCGCCGCCACCAGCCCGACCGCACCAGCAGCCGGTCGCCGTCAAAGGCATAGGCATAACGCCGCCAAGCCATCCAGCGCATGGCAATCGTGCCGACCAGCGCCACCAGGATCAGCGTGGACACGATGAGCATCGTATCAAATCCCTCGCCCATTTCTCCGCCGACGGCATCCGGCAGCAGCGCGGACGCATACCAAAAGAAAAGAGCCTGCCCGCCGGCGACGAGGAGCAGCGGCGACAGTCCAATCGCCAATGCCCAGACATATGCGGACGAAACCCGCTGCCAATCGACCCTTCCGATGGGCTGCCAGGCAATGGCGCCGAGCACGTCGGCGATTTCGGGATCGTCGGCGAGCGGGGCGACGACATGGTCGCCCTTGCCGCTGTCTTCCCGGGCAAGGCTCTGCAGCTTGAGCTCGCTCCACCCGTAATGGCTGCGCACCGGCCCGGTGGCGATGATCGCCGCCTGCGTGCGCTTCCCTGGCAGGACGACGTCCGTGACGGTCAAGAGCCCGCGCCGGCGCCGCAAGCCGGTTGCGGTGCGATCGAGCCGGAACCCGTAATCACGAAGCAAAGAGCGCAGCAATCCTGTCGCCAGGCCGACCAGCAGGAGAACAACCGCACCGGCAACAAACAACGTCACCTGGTTATCCATGACAAATTCGCCGAGCGGAGTGCCCGGCGCGATCAGGCCCGCCCAGAAATCCATGTCGAATGGATCGAATCCCATCGGATTGCCGATCGTTTGCGTGAAGCCGACGAGCGCGCCGAGAACCGCCAAGGAGAAATTGAACAGACCGGCAAGGAGCACGCGCTTCAGGTCCATGGCAAAGATGGGCACCGCTTCGGCTTCGACCTCGGCCGGCAATGCGGTGGGCGCCAGTCCCCTGCTGGCGCGGACGAGATCGCGAATCTCGCCAGCTCGCTGGAGCGTGATCGCGGCGAGCGAGCCGTCATCTTCGCCGCTGGCACCACCCGATCCGCCGGTCTCGAAGCGCACCCGGGCAAGGCCCAGTACGCGCCACAATGGGTTTTGCTCGATGGTCACATCCTGGATGCGATCGAACGGCAGGGAGCGGTGAGTGCGACTCAGGAGACCGGAATCGATCCTGATCTCCCGTTGCCCGACGACGAAGCTGAATTTGCTCCAGCGCAGCAACGCCGACCCGAATGAGACGATCGTGTAGATGGCCAAGGTCACGACGAGCAGGAACCAGTGACCCTGGATCGCGAAATAGCCGCCGGCCGCGAACATGCCCCACATTCCCCTGGCGCTCGCGGCCAGGCTCGACAGCAGGGAAATCGGGTGCAGCCGCTCGGGCGGGCCGAGGGTCGCTGCGGCCTCCTTCATTCGAAGTCCGAACGGATATGCCGCCGGATTTCATCGCGAATCTCCGCCGCCCGTTCCGGGGCCAGGCCGGGCAGGACGACGATACTATTATGCGTGCCGGCAGTGTGGACGACGAGGTCAGCCGTGCCGAACATCTTGTCCAGCGGCCCACGAGTGACGTCGATATGCTGGACGCGGACCAGCGGCACCATGGTGTCGGCATGGAATAGCCAGCCACGCACGACCTGCAGCAGCGTCGGGTGCAGCGCATAGCCGAGCCGCTGATAGCGGCGGGATGGCACCACCAGGATCGCCATGGCCGCGAGGAATGCGATTCCTACGCTCGGCAGGCCGTAGAAGGGCGTTGGCAAGAGGAAGACAAGGTCGGCGATGATCGCAGCAATGAGGAGCGGCAGCCAAAAGATCATCGCTCGGACACGGAGGACCTGCTTATAGCCAGGCTCGACGGGCGAAAGCGTCGCGGTCTCAGCTGTCATAGGCAGACGATACAGCAGCATTTCGCCGGCGCAACTAGGCGCCTTTGCGGTGCTCCGTCCTGACCCGCCGGATGGTGCCGGAGCTGGCGCGCATGACGATGCTCTCGGTGGTGATGCAGCCGCCCTTGTGACGGTGCACGCCTTCCAGTAGCGAGCCGTCCGTGACGCCCGTCGCGGCGAAGATGCAATCGCCGCGCGCCATGTCCTCGAGGGCATAGACGCGATCGAGATCCTCGATCCCCCAGCGATGGGCGCGGCCGACCTCGTCGTCATTGCGGAACAGGAGACGCCCCTGGATCTGCCCACCGACGCAGCGCAACGCGGCCGCCGCCAGCACGCCCTCAGGCGCCCCGCCGGAGCCCATGTAGACGTCGATCCCAGTGCCGGGGTCGGTGACCGCAATGACTCCTGCAACATCGCCATCGGGTATCAGCTGGATGCCGCATCCCAGGGCGCGTAGCTCGGCGATGATCCCCTCGTGCCGCGGCCGGTCGAGGACGCAGGCAACGAGTTCGCTCGGATCGCAGCCCTTGGCCTTTGCCAGCGACCGCATATTGTCTGCAGGAGAACGATTGAGGTCGATCGTCCCCTCGGCATAGCCCGGCCCGATCGCGAGCTTGTCCATGTAGACGTCCGGAGCATTCAGCAGGCAGCCCTGCTCGGCAATCGCGAGGACTGCGAGCGCATTGGGCCCGGCCTTCGCGGTGATGGTCGTGCCCTCCAGGGGATCGAGTGCGATGTCGATTTTCGGGGTGCCCTCGCCCCCGGTGCCAACTTTCTCGCCGATGAAAAGCATCGGCGCCTCGTCGCGCTCGCCTTCGCCGATGACCACCGTCCCGTCGAATGGCAGGTCGTTGAAGGCCGTACGCATAGCCTCGACGGCGGCAGCATCGGCGGCGTCGTTATTGCCCCGCCCGATCCATTTGGAGGCGGCGATGGCCGCCGCCTCGGTCACCCGCACCATTTCCAGGACCAAAACGCGATCAAGGACATGGCTGGCGGAAATCATGCAGGCGCTCCGGGATTGGAATTTGCCGCCGCGATAGGAGTGCGGGGGCATCCTGTCGAGTGCCGCTATTCGGCCTCCACTTCCTTCTCGTCTGCCTTGTCCTCTTCTTTCTTCTTCGGCTTCGGCAAATGGGCGGTCTCTGTCTCGAGGCGCTGCATCGCCGCCGGCATGGCGGTGATAATCTCCGGAACCGAGCCCATCATGGCGCGCATGACGTCGGGGTCGACCCACATGGACATGCTCTGGCTGCCGAAGGCGCGGCCGCTGTCGGTGGCGAGGAAGGCATTGATGTCGCCGAGCTGCTTCTCGTCGAACCGCCGCGCCATTGAACGCGCCAGGCCCTCGCGCAGCTTGGGCTCCATGATCTTGCCGAGCTTGGCGACTTCCTCGGTGACGACCCGCTCGATGATCCGCATCCGCTCTTCGAAATGCGGGTCCTCCTTTAGCGCCGCGTCGCGCAAGGTTGCCTTGCTGGCAGGCTTGCCGTCCTTGGTCTTGGCGCCGAAGTCGGACTCGCTGAGGTTCATGATGCGGTCGACGAAACTGTCCATCACGTCGTCCATCAGCTGCGCATAGGTTCCGTCCGGGAAAATGGACTGGACCGTTACCCGCGACAGGGCGAGCCGTGCGGGCAATGGATCAGGCCTGGCCGGGAACAATTTCTCGAACACAGCCATCATCTGGCCGATGTCGAAATCGTCCTTCTTCTTCTCCTCCGCGTCCTCGCTATCCTCGTCCGCGTCGTCGTCCGGTTCCGCCTGGGCTTGGGCAACCGCCGGGGCCGAGGCATGGGCCACGCCGACGGGAGCGGACGCAAGCAGCAGCGCGCATAGGAAGTGCTTCATGAATGTCCCCCTTTATTGGCCCGATGGATACGCGCCGCGCCGCACGCCTTCAATCCTGCTCGGCGGCCTCATGCTGCAGGATTTCCGACGAAATTCGCACGGCGCGGGCGCCAAGGCGGGTTTCGACCAGGAAGACGAAGAAGCCCGCGCCGATGGCAACCATGGTGGCGATGAACAGGATTGCAATTGGCGTACCGAATGAAAGGCCCGTGAGCCCGGCCGCGAACAGCAGCACGACGACTGCGCAGGTGAGGATGGCCGACAGCACGGCGAGGAAAATGGCGCTGCTGACCAGCGCCATGCGCCTGTCGAGGATGCGGATCTGGCCGATCAGACGGTCATGCTCCGTGCCGCGGGTTTCCAGGATGCGCGGTTCAAGGTCGCGGGCGCGGTCGACGATTCGCGACAGCCGGCCCGCACAGACGTTGAGGAAAGCGCCGACGCCGGCGAGCAGGAAAATTGGCGCGACAGCCAGCTGAATGGTGTGCGCGACCTGGGTGGCCGAGGTAGCAAGATCGGGCAACATAGGTTCTGTTAGACGTCCTCGTCCCGGCGGGCGACGCTGGCAACCTCGAGCAGCATCAGGCCGTTGACGACAAAACTCAGCGCCAGGACCCATGCGAAGCTGGCGATCAACACGGGGGTCGCGCCGAAGAAATTGACGACAATGGCGGCAATCGACAATCCAACCGTAAGAGCGAACGCCAGAAGCAGGTCCATCGTCGCCGAAAGAGCCGTCCAATTGCGGACCGACCCACGTTCAAGCATGGCGGCCAAGGCCAGAATGGCGCTGCGCAGATAGAGCCAGCCTGCAATGATAGTCAGGGTTGAGAGGAACCCGGTCCTCTCCTCGGTCGCGAACAGAAATCCGGCGAATGTGGTGATCGCGCCCGCCAGCATGGCCAGCTTGGGGGTTTCGTGGCGAAACAAGCCGGCGAAAATTTCGACAAGACCGGCCGCGATGAGCAGCGTGCCAATGATTACCTCGCCATTGGCACGCGAGACCAGCGGCAGGAACGCCGAGCCCGCGCTCAGCAGGAGGATCAGCCAGCCGGCGCGGGCGATCCACTTGGCGCGGCTGGCCAAATCGGCGGCGGGGGAAGGCGGCGCGGTCACGGCGGCAGCGTAGCAAAAGGCCGTCGCCCGCGCGAGCTAACGGGCTGCGAGCATCTTCTTGATCCCGCGCGCCGCCTGGCGAAGCCGCTGCTCATTCTCGACCAGGGCGATTCGGACGAAGCCCTCGCCTTCCTCGCCGAAGCCGACTCCCGGCGCCACGGCGACATGCGCTTCGGTCAGCAGCAGCTTGGCAAATTCCATCGAGCCGAGGTTGTGGAACTGCTCCGGGATCGGCGCCCAGGCAAACATCGAGGCCTGCGGCACCGGAATTTGCCAGCCGGCTCGGCCGAAGCATTCGACCAGCACGTCGCGCCGCTTCCTGTAGAGCGAACGATTCTGCTCGACGATGTCTTGCGGGCCGTTGAGAGCTGCTACGGCCGCCGCCTGGACCGGCGTAAAGGCGCCATAGTCGAGGTATGATTTGACCCGGGTCAGCGCCGCAATCAGCCTCTCATTGCCAACCGCGAAGCCGATCCGCCAGCCGGCCATGGAATAAGTCTTGCTCATCGATGTGAACTCGACCGCAACTTCCTTGGCGCCCTCGACCTGCAGGATGGACGGGGTCGGCGCGTCGCCGAAATAGATCTCCGCATAGGCGAGGTCGGAGATGACGATCAGCCCCTGCGCGCGGGCGAAGGCGACCAGCTTCTCGTAAAAGGCAAGGTCTGCGACATAGGCCGTGGGGTTGGAAGGATAGCCGATGACCAGCACCTTGGGCCGCGGCACGGTATAGGCCATGGCGCGGTCGAGCCGCTCGAAGAAGTCCGGACCTGGAGCAGCCGGGATCGACCTCACCGTCGCGCCGGCGATGATGAAGCCGAAGCTGTGAATGGGGTAGGAAGGGTTCGGCGCCAGAACGGTGTCCCCAGGCGCGGTGATCGCCTGGGCGAGGTTGGCGAGGCCCTCCTTCGACCCCAGGGTGACAATGACCTCGCGGTCCGGATCGAGCTCGACTCCGAAGCGGCGCTGATAATAGGCCGCCTGGGCCTTGCGCAGGCCGGGAATGCCCTTCGAGGCGGAATAGCGATGTGCGCCCGGCTTGTTCGCCACCTCGCTGAGCTTGTCGATGACATGCTGTGGCGGAGAGCCGTCGGGATTACCCATGCCGAGATCGACGATGTCCTCGCCCCGCGCCCGCGCCGCCGCCTTCATCGCATTGACTTCTGCGAAGACGTACGGCGGCAGGCGCTGGATGCGGTAGAATTCGTCAGCCATGTCCGGCCCTTAGCGACCGTAGGCCGGCAACGACAGGCCGCGGGCGATGGCGGCGCCGCGCAGCGAGAAACCAGCGAGACCCGCGACTGCCGCGGCCAGGGCCGGAGGCACGCCGAACAATGTCGCGACGACATACAGGCCGGAGGCGAGGGCGGCGGCGGTGACGTAAAGCTCGGGGCGCATCAGGATCGACGGCTCGTTCGCCAGGACGTCGCGGATGATGCCGCCGACGCAGGCCGTCACGACGCCCATGGCGAAGGCGGGAACCGGCGCCACGCCGTAACGCAGAGCCTTGGCGGCGCCGTAAGTGGCATAGGCGGCAAGACCAACGGCGTCGAACCACAATAAGGCGCGCTCGGCTAGCGTTCGGCGAGACAGGAACCAGACACCGACACCGGCGCCGATGCAGATGAGGAGCGTCGCATTGGATCGCACCCAGAAGACCGGCGCACCGATCAGGAGGTCCCGCACCGTGCCGCCGCCGACTCCGGTGATCACCGCGAAAAAGATGAAGGTGACGAGAGTCTGTCGCTTCTCGGCTGCCAGCAGCGCCCCCGAGACCGCAAAGACGGCGATGCCGACATAATCGAGCAGGACGAGCGCATCGGGTGTGATGGCGGGCGGAGTCATGGCCTCCCTTCGCATCCCCGCACGACGGGCGTAAAGGGCTCACGATGACGACCGAGACGACGAAACCGCCGCTCCCTAGCCTGGAGGACTGGCAGCACTGGACCTGGGTGATGGGGCGGGCCCAGCAGATGCTGATGGAGTTCTGGGCGACTGGCCTCAAGGGGGACGAACCCTTTCCCAGCGTGTCCACCGCCAATGCCGCGGATCCCATGGCCTGGATGACCGCTGGCGCGGAGGCCTGGAGCAAGGGGCTGGAGGCCTGGGGCCGGATGCTCGGCTCAACCGGCGAACCAGGCCAGCGGAAGGATCGCCGCTTTGCCTCGCCCGAGTGGAGTGCGAACCCCGTCTTCCAGACAATCAAGGATAGCTATCTCGCCATCTCCGACCGGCTTCTGGGCTCAGTCGAGGAAATGGAGGGCATTGATGATGAGGCACGGCGGAAGCTGCGCTTCGCGACCCGAAGTTTCGTCGATGCGATGAGCCCAAGCAACTTTGCGCTGACCAACCCAGAGGTGATGAAGCGGACGATCGAGACCAAGGGCGAGAATTTATTGAACGGCCTCAGGCATATGCTGGAGGACATCCAGGGCGGCCAGCTGACCCAGACCAGGAAGGGTGTCTTCGAGGTCGGCACGAACCTGGCGACGACGCCGGGCAAGGTCATTCACGAAAACGAACTCTACCAACTCATCCACTACGCGCCGACGACCGGCAAGGTGCTGGAGACGCCGGTCGTCATCTTCCCCCCATGGATCAACCGCTTCTACATCCTCGATTTGACGCCGGAGAAGAGCTTCGTGCGCTGGTGTGTCGACCAGGGCATTTCTCTGTTCATGGTCAGCTGGAAGTCGGCGGACGAGTCTCTCGCCCACATCCACCTCGACGATTATGTGCTGAGCGGCCAGCTCGACGCGATCGACCGGGTTTCCGACCTGCTCGGCGTCGAGGGCGTCCATGCCATCGGCTATTGCGTGGCGGGCACGACACTGGCCGCGACGCTGGCCTATCTCGCCGCCAAGGGCGAGGCGAAGAAGGTCAGCAGCGCGACCTTCCTGACCGCCCAGGTCGATTTTGCTGAAGCCGGGGACATCAAATTGTTCCTCGGCGACGAGACGATGGCGCTCCTCGACCAAATCACCAAGGAGAAGGGCTATCTCGACGGCCGCTACATGGCCGCCACGTTCAACTTGCTGCGCGGCCGCGAGCTGATCTGGAATTATGTCACGAACAACTATCTGCTCGGCCAGGAGCCGGCGCCGTTCGACCTGCTCCACTGGAACGGGGACGTCACCAATCTGCCCGCCGCCTGGCATCGCGATTACCTCGAGACCTTTTACAAGGGGAACAAGCTGGTCGAGAAAGGCGGGATCAGCGTTGCCGGCGTGCCGATCGACCTCGGCAAGGTCAATCTGCCGACCTACATCCAGGCCGGGCGGGAGGACCATATCGCGCCGCCGCAGAGCGTCTGGAAGCTGATGAAGCATTTCAGCGGCGACAAGCGCTTCGTGCTTGCCGGCTCGGGCCATATCGCCGGGGTCGTCAACCCGCCGGCGGCCGGCAAGTACCAATATTGGACCAATGACGAGGATGCCGGCAGCCTCGACGAGTTCATCTCCGGCGCGACCGAGCACAAGGGCAGCTGGTGGCCAGACTGGCTGGCATGGGTCCGCAAGCTCACTCCGAAGGAAGTCCCCGCGACCGGCGCACGCGTGCCCGGCAAGGGCAAGCTCAAGGCCATTGAGGACGCGCCGGGCCGCTATGTGAAGATGCGCTGATGCGCATTCGGCCGGCCAAGCCGGAAGAGCGCGAAGAGCTAGAGGAGCTGCAGCGACGGGCGTCGCTGGCGCTGGATGAATATCGGGCGCAGCTGGAGGCGCATCCCGACGCCATCCACTTGCCGGCCGAGCAGCTTGCGCTCGGGCAGGTCCACGTCGCCGAAGAGAATGACAAGCCGGCCGGCTTCGTTGCCGTCATCGTCTCGGAGAAGGCGGCAGAGCTTGATGGCTTGTTCGTCGAGCCAAGTTTGTGGGGAAGAGGCATCGGGCGGGCGCTGGTCGACCATTCGGTCCACCTGGCGCGGCGCAAGGGATTGACGCTCGCCGTCGTTGCCAGCCCCACAGCGCGCGGATTTTATGAAAGGTGCGGTTTTGCGGTCGAGGGCGAGGCGGAAACCCGATTCGGTCCCGCGCTCAGGATGTCGCGGTAACGCTCAACAATTCTCGTACTTCCAATGCCGTTTCTTGCTCTCAGCCAGCCATTCGACCGCCGTCGCGATACGCTTGGCGCGCGTGGCCTCCTGCTTCGCCTCTGAAATCCATTCGACGTAATCCCGCCGCGCCGAGGGCGAAAAGCCGTCGAGCACGGCCTTTGCCTTGGAATTGGCTGCCAGCGCCTTGGCAAAGTCCGGGTGGATTTGCGCCGCCGCCTTGGGCTCGTGCTTGGCCTTGCGCGGGGCCGGGGCGGTTTTCGCCAGGTCAGCCGCTTCCCGGATCAGCGCGTCAAACTCCTTGTCCGAAGGCAAGTCATCGACCGACGTGAGCTTCCCGAACTGCCCCATGGCGCCGGCCTTGGGCTGCTTGTCGCCAATTTCCTGGCCTCGCCAGAAATTGAGCGCCGCATGCGCCTTGAATGCCGCCATCATGAGAAGGATCTTGCCGTCGACGGTGAAGCTCGGCGCGCTCCACTTTATCGTTTCCTGGGCATCCGGTGCGGCGGCGTGCACGCGCGCCCGGACGTGGGACAGGATCGGCTGCGCGAATGGCGCGGCCTTGGCGATATAAGCGTCGATGCGGGGGTCGCTGGTCACAGGATTCCTCCACCAAGCGACAGTCGGACGATTCCCACCAGGATGACGAAGATGTTGAGGTTGCGGCCTGCGGTCCCTTGGCTCATCGCGCCAATTCCGGCGCCGATCACCGCCAGGGGAATGATCAGCCAATTGACCCAGCCGAGCAGAGGCAGGAAGGCGATTGCTGCGCACACCAGTGCGACAATTCCGATGATCAGCGAGACGAGGTTCAGCATATGGCGCTCCTTACCATCGCGATCAGGGTTCGCACAGGTCGGTCGCGGCGGCGGCGCTGCGTTGGGCGCGAAGGTCACGGATTAGCGACGTCACGTAAAGGACCAGCGCCGTCCAGATCGCGCCGAAAGCAATGGCATGGGCGCGTGTGAACTCCTCATCGTAGAGCGCCACGGCGAGCAGGAACTGCAGGGTCGGAGCCATGAACTGCAGGATTCCGAGCGTGGAATAGCGCAGGCGCCGGGCGGCGGCTGTGAACAGCAGCAGCGGTGTCGTCGAAACGACCCCTGCTGCGATGAGTAGCCAAGCCTCTTCCGAAGTCGTGCCGAATATTGGCCGCCCATTGGCGAAGCCGAATGCCAGCCAGGCGGCCGCGATCGGCAGGAGCACCGCGGTTTCAATCGACAGGCCGGCGATCGCATCGACCGCGACGACCTTCCGCAACAGGCCGTAGGTCGCGAAGGTGACGCAAAGGGTCATGCTGATCCACAAGGTGGTTCCGGCTCCAGCGGCGAGCACCGAAACCCCCGCCGCGGCGATCGCGACCGCCGCCCATTGCAGGACAGTCAGCCGTTCCTTGAGGATGAAGCGGCCGAGCAGGATGTTCATCAGCGGGTTCAAATAATAACCAAGGCTGCCCGCCAGGATGTGGCCGCTGGTCACGGCATAGACGTAGAGCAGCCAGTTGACCGCGATCAGCGCGGCGCTGGACAGCAGCAGCATGACGGTGCGGCGATCCTTGAGCCCGGCGCGAACCTGCGTCCAGCCTCGGGTCACCGCCAGCAATACGGCCAGGAACAGAAGCGACCAGGCGATGCGATGGGCGACGATGTCGATCGCCGAAACATCGGCGAGCAGCTTGAAGTAGATCGGCAGGATGCCCCACAGCGCATAGGCAAACAGGCCATAGACTAACCCCGTCCGGGCCTGCTCGGAGGCGGCGCTGGGCGGGCCGGGGGCTCGGTTCATTGGCCGCGCCGTAGCCGGCATTATCCCCAAGTCAACGAAGATGCTGAACCCGATCTTAGTTGAAAGCGTTGGCCGTCCCGATCATTGTAATCAGCGTACGAATCCGAAAAGGGGGGCACGGCGCTTGGCAAAGGCCCGCATCAGCTTGGCTTTCACGGCCCTGGTCGCGCTCGCCGGCTGCGAGACGAAGCCAAGGGGCGATCGGCCGCGGCCCGTGGTCAGCGTCGATGTCCCTAGCAAGGCCGAGGCCTGGATGGCCATTGCCAGCGCCGCCGATGTCCAGCGGCTAAATAACATAACCGGTGCCTGGGCGGCGGGTCTTGCCGATGCTCGCAAGGCGAACTTCGTGACCGCGGTTCGTGAGGAAGGCATGCTGCTGAAGACCGATGCGGCCTTACCGCGCCCGGCGCCGACGCCCGGAAGCTACAATTGCCGGCTTGTCCGGCTGGGCAGCACGGGCAAGGGAGCGCCCGCCTTCGAGAGGTTCAAGCCCTTCTTTTGCTACGTGCAGGTCGAAGGGGACTTGCTGACCATCGTCAAGCAAACGGGCAGCACCAGGCCCGCCGGCCGGCTGTGGGAAGACAATGACGAAAGCCGGCTGATCTTCCTCGGCAGCCTGGGGCTTGGCGACGAAGAGCAGCCGCTCGCCTATGGAGAGAACCCGAGACGCGACATGGCCGGGATATTCGAGCGGATCGCGCCCTTCCGCTGGCGGCTGGTTATTCCCTGGCCCCAGGATGGGGCCAAGCTGCACGTCTTCGAACTGACTCCCGTTGCAGAGCAACCGCGGTCCGAGTGAGCGAGGCCGGACTGCTCGCCGACCCGCAGGAAGTGCGGGCGATCCTCATTGCCGCCGCGAGGGCAGGCGAGGCGATCACATACTCGGAAGTGCTCGCTTTGCTCGGATTCCCGTTCAGCCGGCCCAAGATGCGGCAATTGTGCAAAGTGCTGGGCACGGTTGACGAGGAAGCGGCTCAGCGCGGCGAGCCGGAGCTGGCAGTCCTCGTCGTTCGCCAGTCAGACGGGCTGCCAGGCCAGGGCTGGTGGATCGAAGGTGCCCGGGCCCATGGCTACGAAGGCCTGTGGGAAGGACCGGAGGCCCAGCGACTGATCCGCAGGCTTCACGCCGCGGCGTTCGACTATTGGCGGGAGAGAAGCTAAGCGCGCCGGCATGGCCGACATGCGCATCTTCACCGTGACCGAGGAGGATGACGGCATTCGTCTCGACCGCTGGTTCAAGCGCAACATGCCCGACGTCAGCTTCAACCTGGTTTCGCGCTGGGCCCGGACAGGACAGCTCCGGCTCGATGGCAAGCGCGCGACGCCGGGCGAACGGATCGAGGCCGGCCAGACCATCCGCCTGCCGCCGGCGGAGACGATGCCGGATCGCACCGCGCGGCCGAAGCGCGAGCACCAGCCCCTGAGCGAAGACGAGGCGGCCTTCGTCCGCGAGCTGGTCATCCATCGCGATGCCCATGCTTTGGTGCTGAACAAGCCGCCGGGGCTTGCCACCCAGGGCGGAACCCGCACTCACCAGCACCTCGACCGGCTGCTAGACGGCCTTGCCGACGAGGCGGGCAACCGGCCAAAGCTCGTCCACCGGCTCGACAAGGATACCAGCGGCGTTTTGCTCGTTGCCCGCTCGGCTCGTGCCGCCGGCCATTTTTCCAAGGCCTTTTCGGGTCGCACTGCGCGGAAGGTTTATTGGGCGCTCGTGGTTGGCGTCCCCTCGGCGGAGGAAGGACTGATCAACCTCCCGCTCGCCAAGCAGCCCGGAACCGGCGGGGAAAAAATGCATGTCGACGAGGAGAGTGGGCTGCCAGCCAAGACTCGCTGGCGCCTGATCGACCGTGCTGGCAACCGCGCTTCGTGGCTGGAGTTGCAGCCGCTGACCGGCCGAACCCACCAACTGCGCGCGCATATGGCGGCGATCGGCCACCCAATCGTCGGCGACGCCAAATATGGCGGTGCCGAGGCTTTCCTGACCGGAGGTATCAGCCGCAAGCTGCACTTGCACGCGCGGCGGCTGAGGATCGAGGGACCGGATGGACGTATCATCGATCATCAGGCGGAGCTGCCGGAGCATTTCGATGAATCGCTGGCGACGCTAGGCTTCGACCGGCTGGCGGGCGACATGCTGCCGCTGGACGAACCGGATCCGGCAAAATTGCCCGAGGTCAAGGCCCGGCGTGCCGCGGCGGCGGCGAAGACGGCGCGCCGGTCGCGCAAGGGCGAACGCCGCGCGCGTGGAGCTGCCCCGCGGCGGAGGCGCTAATGCACCCGAACGATATATTCTCGTGGGACGATCGCGGCGCGATGCTGCGCTTCGCCGCTGAGCGCAGCTTCGCTCATATTTTCACAGCAGTCACCGAGGGCCTGTTCGTTGTCCACGCACCGGTGTTGGTCACGGCTGAGGGGAAAATCTGGTTCCACGTGGCGATGCGCAATCGCATTGCGACGCATATTGCCGGTCGCAAGCTGCTCATCAGCATCGCCGGCCGGGACGCCTACCAGAGCGCCAATTGGTATGTGACCGAAAATCAGGTGCCCACCTGGCATTATGAGACGGTCGAAATTGAAGGCGTGGCGCGCCAGCTTGGGGATCAGGAGCTGGTAAGTCTGCTCGACCGACTAAGTGCTGTCATGGAAGGTCGGCATTCGCCCGACGCACCATGGACCCGCGGCAAGATGAAGCCGGGCAAGTTTGAAGCGATGCTCCGCGCCATTGTCGGGTTCGAGGTTGATCCAACCGACGTTCGGGGCACGCGAAAGTTCAACCAGCACAAGGCACAGCCGGACCTCGAGGCGACGATCGCCGGTCAGCGCAGCGCTGGCCGAATGGACATCGTTGCCGCCATCGACGAGTTGAGGGCCGGCAATGAATAGGTTGGCCATCTTCGATTGCGACGGCACCCTGGTCGACAGTGGCGCCACCATCCACCGCGCGCTGCGCGCTGCCTTCGATGCCAACGGGCTCGACTGCCCGCCGCCTTCCGTCAGCCGCAAGGTCATTGGCCTCAGCCTGTTCGAAGCGATGGCGATCCTGGCTCCAGACGCGGACCATGAGGCCCTGACGCGCAACTACAAGGAGGCCTTTTTCGCCATGCGCGCCGGCGGCCATGTCGAAGAGCCATTGTTCGAGGGTATCCTGCCCTTGCTCGACGCGCTGGAGGCCGAGGGCTGGCTCCTGGCGGTCGCCACGGGCAAGTCGGACCGCGGCCTCGGGCATTGCCTGGAAAGCCACGGGATCCATGCGCGTTTCGTGTCGCTGCAAACCGCGGACCGGCATCCGAGCAAGCCGCATCCGGCCATGGCGCTCGCCGCGATCGCCGAGGCTGGTGCGGCGCCGAATACGAGCGTCGTCATCGGCGATACCAGTTACGACATCGGCATGGCGCTGGCAGCGGGGGCAGGGGCGATAGGCGCCGCCTGGGGCTATCATGAGGCGGACGAGCTTGATGAAGCCGGCGCGCATGGCGTCGCCGAAACCCCGGGAGACGTGCTGGCCATCGCCAGGCAATGGGTGGAGAAAGCCGCATGACCCAAGCGAGCGACGACGTGTGGCGCAAGCGCTTTCAGCTGTTCATGCTGGCTCGCGTATTCGGTGTGGCAACGTTCCTGCTCGGGATCGCCATCGCCTTCAGCGACTTCGTGCGGCCGGGCGGCTGGCCCCTCGTCGGCGGACTGGTCTCGATCGCCGGCGCCATCGATGCGGTCTTTGCACCACGCATGCTGAAGAAGCTGTGGGCCGAGCAGGACAAGGAATGAAGCGTTTCTGGAAGGACGCCGAAGTCGTCGAGGACAGCGGCTTTGGAATCGCGCTCGACGGGCGGCGAGTAAAGACGCCGGCGCGGGCCGATCTGGCGGTGCCGACGCGCGCTCTCGCCGAAGCAATGGCTGGCGAATGGCGCGAAGCGGGCGAGGCGATCGACCCGCGCGTCATGCCGCTGACCGGGCTCGCCAATGCCGCCATCGACCGGGTGGAGCCGGACCAGGAGGAGTTTGCCGCCGGACTGGCCAAATATGGCGAGGCCGATCTCTTCTGCTACCGCGCCGAATCGCCGGTCATCCTCGCCGAGCGGCAGGAACGGGAATGGGGGCCGCTGCTCGCCTGGGCGCGGCGGCGGTATGACGTGGATTTCTGCGTCACTGCAGGCACCATCCATGTGCCGCAGCCGCAGGCGACGGTCGAGCGGCTCGCTCATGCCGTGGCGGCGCTCGACCCGTTTCGCCTCGCCGGCCTGTGGCCGCTGGTGACGATTGGCGGATCGCTGGTCGCCGCGCTGGCGGTGGCCGAGGAAGCGATCACGGCGGACGGGGCCTGGGAGGCGGTTAGCGTCGATGAGCGCTGGCAGCTCGAGCAATGGGGAGCGGATGCGGAGGCCGAGGCGGCGCTGGCCAATCGCCGCCGCGATTTCCTGGCGGCGGCGCGCTTCCTGGAGCTGCTCCGCTAGCGGTTGGCGACGAGGTCGCGGACGAAGGGCACCATGCCGACCTGGCGGCCGCGCTTCAGCCGCTCGGCGGCGACGATCGCGCGGACTTCGCCGAGGCATTCGGCGGTGTCGCGGTTGACCAGAACATAATCATATTCGGGCCAGTGACTGATCTCGCTTGCAGCGCGGGCCATGCGGTCGGCGATGACTTCCTCGCTGTCGGTGCCGCGCGCATGCAGGCGGCGCTCCAGCTCGGCCATTGACGGGGGCAGGATGAAGATGCGCACCAGATCCTCGCCCATCGCCGCCTGCAGCTGTTGCGTTCCCTGCCAGTCGATGTCGAACAATATATCGCGGCCGGCCTTCAGCGCCGCCTTAACCGGCGCCTTGGGCGTGCCGTAGCGATAGCCGAACACCGGTGCCCATTCGACGAACTCGCCCTCGGCGACCAGGCGTTCGAACTCGGCATCGTCGACGAAATGATAATCGACGTCGTCGCGCTCACCCGGCCGCTTCGGCCGCGTCGTTGCGCTGATCGACATGGTGATCTCGGGATCGGCAGCCAGCAACATGCGCGAGATGGTCGATTTGCCGGCTCCAGACGGCGAGGAGAGCACGATCAGCAGACCGCGGCGGCTCAAGCCCAGATTTTCGTCGAGGTCCATGGCCGCACTTGCATCGATGCGCGGCGGCCCGTCAAGCCAGCAATGCTGCACTGCACAAAATAGTGCTTGAAATGCGCTGCGCCGCACATTATTTGTGCACTGCAACAAGAAATATCGGAGGAACTGATGGCTGACGAAACCAAGATCGAAGCGCCGGCTGCTGCCGCTGCCGAAGCTCCGGCCAAGGTCGTTGAGGCTGTTGCCGAGACTGCCGGAAAGGCCGTCGAAGCCGCCAGCAAGGCCGTCAAGGCGCCCCGCGCCAAGGCCCCCAAGGTCGCGGCCAGCCCGAAGAAGGCCAAGGCTCGCCGGACGACCGCTCGCCGCGCCAAGCGCACCGCGAAGCCGGCCGCGCCGAAGATTGAAAGGACCAAGACCATGAATTTCGACGCCACCAAGATGTTCGCGTTCGACGCCCTGCCGGGCACGGACAAGTTCCAGGCCCTGTTCGCCGACGCCGGCGAGCGTAGCCAGGAAATCGTCAAGAAGTCGCAGAAGGCCGCCGAAGAGCTGGCCGAGATCGCCAAGGCGAATGTCGAGGCCCTCGCCGAGGCTGGCCGCATTGCCGCCGCCGGCGCCCGCACCATTGGCCAGGACGCCCTGGCGAGCGGCCGCGAGAGCCTCGAGCAGGCTTCGGCAGCCGTGAAGACCCTGGTCGACGCCAAGTCGCCGACCGAATTCTTCCAGCTGCAGAGCGAACTGGCCCGCGCTTCGTTCGACCGCGCGGTCGCCGAAAGCTCGAAGCTTACCGAGCAGCTCGTCAAGCTCGCCGGCGAGGCGGTCCAGCCGCTCTCGACCCGCGCCAGCCTGAACGCCGAGCGCATCAACGACCTCGCTGCCTGAACCCCCTCCTCTCCTCAGGCAGCCTGTTGCGGCCGTCCCGACTTGGGGCGGCCGCATTTTTATGTGCGGCGAAAGGAGCGAGGAGCCTTGGCAAGCGTTCGCCGCTTGCCATATTTTAAGGGTCTGATGAGAGAACGCATTCTCATGATGGGCGACACGCCTGGCCGTGACGACGACCTGGACGACGGTCTCGATACCGGCGTCGTCACCCGCACGCGCCCACGGACCAAGAAGCCCAGCAACTACAAGGTGCTGATGCTCAATGACGACTACACGCCGATGGAGTTCGTCGTGCTCGTCCTGCAGCGCTATTTCTCGATGGATATCGAGGATGCGACGCGGGTGATGCTGCAGGTCCACCAGCAGGGCGTCGCTGTCTGCGGCGTGTTCACCTATGAAGTGGCCGAGACCAAGGTCGCCCAGGTGATCGATTTCGCACGGGAGAACCAGCACCCGCTGCAGTGCACGCTGGAAAAGGCGTAAGGCCGCTCATTCTTGCCAGCGGGCGATGATGCGCTAAGGGCGCGCCAATGGACTCCATCTTCATCACCGGGGGCAAGCCCTTGAAGGGCAAGATTCCGATCTCCGGCGCCAAGAATGCGGCGCTGACGCTGATGCCCTGCGCGCTCCTGACGGACGAGAAGGTGACGCTGGAGAACCTGCCCCGACTCGCGGACGTCGACAATTTCTCGCACCTCCTGAACCAGCTCGGTGTTTCGACCTCGGTCGCTGGGGTGAAGAAGGGCGAGTACGGCCGCAAGATGACGCTGCAGGCGAGCGACATCGCCTCGACAGTGGCGCCCTACGACATGGTGCGGCGGATGCGGGCGTCGATCCTGGTGCTGGGGCCGATGCTGGCGCGCGCCGGCGAATCGACAGTGTCCTTGCCGGGGGGCTGCGCCATTGGCGACCGGCCGATCGACCTGCACCTGCAGGCGCTGGAGGCAATCGGGGCCGAAATCGAGCTGGCCTCGGGCTATGTGAAGGCGACCGCGCCCAAGGGCCGGCTGGCGGGCGGCGACTTCAGCTTTCCCGTCGTTTCGGTCGGTGCGACCGAGAATGCGGTCATGGCGGCGGTGCTGGCGTCGGGCCGAACCCAATTGTTCAATGCCGCGCGCGAGCCGGAGATCGTCGACCTTTGCCGCCTGCTGGTGGCGATGGGCGCCAATATCGACGGCATCGGCTCGTCGCATTTGACGATCGAGGGCGTCGAGAGCCTGCATGGGGCGACCCACAGCGTCATGCCCGACCGGATCGAGGCGGGGAGCTACGCCTGCGCGGCCGGCATCACCGGCGGCTCGCTGGAACTGCTGGGAGCGCGGCCGGAAGACATGCTGGCGATCACCAATGCTCTCGCCGCATCCGGACTGATGATCGAGTTTTGCGAGAAGGGCATGAAGGTCCACGCCGATGGGCCATTGAAGCCGCTGGCGCTGTCGACCGCGCCATTCCCGGCATTCCCGACCGACATGCAGGCCCAGTTCATGGCCATGCTCAGCCTTGCCAGGGGCGAAAGCTATCTCGAGGAGACGATCTTCGAGAACCGCTACATGCACGTTCCCGAGCTCCGCCGCATGGGCGCCAACGTCGAGGTGCGCGGCCGCTCGGCGCTGGTCCACGGCGTCGAGAAGCTTGAGGGCGCGCAGGTCATGGCCACCGACCTCCGCGCCTCGATGAGCCTCGTCCTCGCCGGCCTCGCCGCCGAGGGCGATACCGAGGTGCTGCGAGTCTATCACCTCGACCGCGGCTATGAGCGGCTTGAGGAGAAGTTGAGCGCGGTCGGGGCGAAGATCGAGCGCCGCAGCGCGGGTTAGTTCGCTCGCTCCGGCTGCCTGACGGCAAGAATCCGAATCCGCCGGTCGCGCCCTTCGAGGTCCGGCCAGTCGATCGATTGGCCAGCCATTAGCCCGTAAAGGCCCGCGCCCACGGGCGTCAGGATCGAAATCTGGCCGAGGGCTATATTGGCGTCGGCCGGAAGGACCAGCCGCACAGTCCTCAACTGGTGTGTTTTCTCGTCGATGAAATCAACTTCGGATCCCAGCGTTACGGCATTGCCCGGCAATGTCCGCGAGTCGTGGAGCTCGGCCCGCTCGATTTCCGCCAGCAGCATGGCCGCGACCACGGGCTGGCGGTGCTCGGCCTGCAGCGCCAGGCTGGCGACCATGTCGGATTCCGAAGCGAGAAGGTGGATGGGCGGGCGCTGCCCGCCGTCAAAAACGTCGTGCATTTTTCGGTCTTTCGAATGTCAGTTGATCAGGAAATGTGATCCCCGGACCCATCGGAATGGGCCGGGGTCAGGCTCGCGCGGGAACCTGTCCTCCATGGACGTTGAAGCGCAGGCTGGGGCTTCGGTCTGACATG
>DATFEO010000078.1:0-14305 GCA_035250985.1 Sphingomicrobium sp.
CTCACTCTTCCTCGTCGGTTTCTATAAGCAGCCAGTTCGGGTCGCGTGACTGGATGTCGCGGCGGAACGTCCACCGGTCGCGAGTCTGGACCGCATCACTCATCGATCCGGCGACGACTTCGCCATTGGCATTACGGGTGACCGCGGCAATGTCCGCCTCGAAGCGAACGGTGACGATCGCCGCGCCGTTTTCGACAGCGGCATCGGTGATGACCGGCGGCTCGAGCGCAACCAGTCGGTTGTCGAGCGTCTGGCCTTCCTTCGCGCGCTCCTCGACGGCCGCAGAGAAAGTCTCGAAGACATGCGGCGCAGCGTGAGGCTTGATGTTTTCGAGATCGCCTTTCCAGAAGTTCTCGAGGATCATCCGGTATGCGGAGCCGGCGCCTTCCAGGAACCGGGCGACATCGAAGCTCGGGTCGGCAGCCAGCAGCGCACGGACCCCCGGGCCGGCCATCGGCAAATAGGCGAGGTCGCCGGCTTCATTGTTCTTCGCGGTCTCGGTTGGCGCCGCATGAACCGGCTGGTCGATGCGCGCATCGGGATCGGCTGGCTTCAGGATCGGCTGCTCATGACCCGTACGCTCGCCGAGCACAGCGTAAAGCCGGAGGCCGATGAAGAGGGCGACGAGCGCCAGAATCACAATCGTGGTCAAAGTCCGGTCCTGATCAAATTCGGCGCTAACATAATGCGCTCAACGCTTGGATTCAAAGGGCGCTCCATACCCCAAGCGGCATTGCGCCGCTTTTGTGCGGCTGCTAGGCGCGCCAAGCCAGTTTCCAACGGCTTACCGGCACCGGCCGGGGCCGACAAGCATCATACGAGGATACCCCCGATTCATGGCCGACCAGGACCCCATCAACCCAAGCAATGGCTCCGGACCGGAAGGTGGGCCGCAAATTGCGGTTCTGACCCAATATATCAAGGATTTGTCGGTCGAGAGCCCGAACAGTCCGTCGGTCTTTCAGTGGCAGGCCCAGCCTCAGGTCGACGTCCAGTTCAACATCAACGTCAACAATGTGTCCGACGAGGTCCATGAGGTCGTCCTCAAGGTCAATGTCGCCGCCCGGTCGGAGAACGGCGCGCACTTCCTCATCGACGTCAGCTATGCCGGCCTGCTCGGCATCCGCAACCTCCCCGAAGAGACGGTCGGGCCCTTCCTGCTGATCGAAGCGCCGCGCCTGCTCTTCCCCTTCGTCCGGCAGATCATCGCCGATGCCGTGCAGCAGACGGGTTTTCCCCCGCTCCTCCTGGAGCCGATCGACTTCAACGCTGTCTTCATGCAGCAGCTCGCCGCCCAGCAGGGCGAAGGCAATGACGGCGAAAGCAGCGCTCCGGAGGCAAAGGAAGAGCCGGCCGCGCCGGCGGATGGCGACGACCAGGGCTAGGCCTTGAACCTCTACAAGGCGATCGGCTCGATCGGCGGGCTGACCATGGTCAGCCGCGTGCTCGGCTTCGTGCGTGACATGATCGGGTCACGGATGCTCGGCGCAAGCCACGCCAACGACGCCTTCAACCTCGCCTTCCTTCTGCCCAATATCTTCCGCCGGCTTTTCGCCGAGGGGGCTTTCTCGTCGGGCTTCGTCCCGCTGTTCAGCCGACGTCTCGCCACTGGCGGCCAGCTTGAAGCGGAGAGATTCTCGAACGAAATCCTCGCGGTCTTCATGCCTGCGTTGCTGATGGTCACCTTGTTGTTTGAGATTTTCATGCCCGGCGTGCTGCTCCTCGTCGTGCCGGAATATGCCGATACGCCGGGCAAGATGCCGCTCGCAATCGAGCTGACGCGTTGGACCTTCCCCTATCTTCTGTTCATCAGCCTTGTGGCGCTGCTGTCGGGAATCCTCAATTCGCTGACCAAGTTCGCGGTCGCCGCCTTCGCCCCGGCCCTGCTCAACGTGGCGCTGATCGTTGGCCTGCTGGTCTCGCCGCCCGATAACGTCCAAACGGTGCGCAACATGGCGATCGCGGTGCTGGCCGGTGGCGTCGCGCAGCTCGCGCTTTGCTGGGGCGCGGTCCGCCGCGCCGGCGTCCGACTCCGTTTCGGCCGGCCAAAGATGACCCCGGCAGTCCGCGAGCTGGTGGTCCTGATCCTGCCGGCGACCGCGGCCGCCGGCGTCTACCAGATCAGCCAGCTGTTCTACGCCTACTTCTCAGCCGGCCTCGGCGAGGGGGCGCTGACCATGCTGAGTTACGCCGACCGCCTCAACCAGCTTCCTTTATCGATTATCGGCACCGCGCTGGGTGTCGCCATCCTGCCGGCCTTGAGCCAGGCGATCGCCCGCGATGACGAGGCGGGCGCGGCCGATGTCCAGGCCCGCGCCTTCGACCTGTCGATGCTGCTGACCCTGCCGGCGACGCTGGCGCTGGCAGTCGCCGCCGTGCCGATCATCGGCGCCCTCTACCAGGGCGGCGAATATAGCGTCGAGGACGCGCGCATCACCGGCAACATCCTCGCCATCCTCGTCACCGGCCTGCCCGCCTACGTGCTGGTCAAGGTGCTAAGTCCGGCATTCTACGCCCGCAAGGACGTCAAGACGCCGGTGTACATCGTCATCGGTCTGCTGGCGGCAAGCATCGTCGCCAATTTCATCCTGATTCCGGTAATCGGCATCTACAGCCTGGCGACCGTGACCTCGCTCGGCGCCTGGCTCAACTTTGGCCTGCTTTTCGCGATCCTCTATGCCCGCGGCCATTTCCGGATGCCCGGGTGGCTCGTCGGCCGGGTTTCGCGCCAGCTCATCGCCGCCCTGGCAATGGCGGCATCGCTGTATGGCGTGCGGCTTGCGCTGACCGGCTGGTTTTTCGGCAGCGTGGGCGAGCGGGTCGTTAGCCTGGCGGCGCTGGTCGGGATCGGCGGCGTCGTCTATTTCGCCATTGCCTGGCTGATCGGCGGGATCGACCGGCAGGCGATCAGGGATCTGCGGCGTAAGAAGGGGTCCGTTGCATGAGGGTGGTGTCCGGCATCCAGCCGACCGGCGATTTGCATCTCGGCAATCTGCTGGGCGCTATCCTGCGCTGGGTGCGTATGCAGGATGAGGCGGAGTGCCTGTTCTTCCTCGCTGATCTGCACGCGCTTACGGTCGACGTCGAGCCGGCCCAGCTCAGCTCGGCCGTCCGCGAAATGGCCGCGGCGCTGATTGCCAGTGGCATCGATCCCGACAAGTCGGTCGTCTTCCGCCAGAGCGCGGTCCCCGCCCATTCGGAGCTCGCCTGGATCCTGCAGGGCACGGCCCGAATGGGCTGGCTCAATCGCATGACACAATGGAAGGACAAGGCCGGCAAGAACCAGGAAGGCGCTTCGGTCGGCCTGTTCACCTATCCCGTGCTCCAGGCGGCTGACATCCTTGTCTACCAGGCGACTCATGTCCCGGTCGGCGAGGACCAGAAACAGCATATCGAGCTGACCCGCGACATCGCCATCAAGTTCAACACCGATTTCGACGTCGAACTGTTCATCCCGCCCGAGCCCTATATCGGCGGCGGCGCGGCGGCGCGGGTGATGAGCCTTCGCGACGGCAAGTCGAAGATGTCGAAGACCGACCCGTCGGACATGAGCCGGATCAACCTCATCGACGGTGATGACCTGATCGCGCAAAAGATCCGCAAGGCGAAGACCGATCCCGATCCCCTGCCAGACGATCCCGCACTGCTCGATCCCCGGGCGGAAGCGAAGAACCTCGTCGGCATTTACGCGACGATCACCGGCGACAGCGTCGAAGAAGTGCTGCGGCGTTTTGCGGGCCAGGGCTTCGGCTCCTTCAAGCCGGCGCTAGCCGATGCGCTGATTGCCCTTATCGCACCATTGCGGCAGCGGCTGTTCGACCTTCGCGCTCATCCGGAAGAGCTCGACCTCATCCTGGCGAAGGGCGCCGGCAGGGCCACCTCACTCGCCGCCCCTACCCTTGCGGCCGCCTATAAGGCGGTCGGCCTCGGTCACTAGCAAACGCCTGGTCCGTACGATTTCGTGGTATAAGTCATGTCGACCAGGTCTGCTTTTGCCTCGATTGAAGGTGGGTAGGATGCGTATCAAACAGCTGGCAGCCGCCGCGCTGCTTGGAATTTCGGCGCTCGGTCTTTCCGCCTGCGCCACGGGCCTACGCACGGAAGTCTCTCGCTACCAGGCGATGCCGCCACCGCAGGGCGAGAGTTTCTTCATCGTCGCGGCCGAACCGGCCAGCGCCGGCGGGCTGGAATTCTCCCGCTACGCCAGCCAGGTCGTGCAGGCGATGCAGGCCCAGGGCTATGCCCAGGCGCCCAGCCTGGAAGTCGCGACCATGGTCGTCACGCTCGACTACGGAGTCGACGAGGGCCAGCAGCATGTCGAGCGCGATCCGTTCGCGCGCGGCTATGGCTACGATCCCTTCTGGGGTGGCGGTTTCCATCCCTATTGGGGAGGATTCTACGGGCGGCCCTATTATTCCCGCTTTGGCTACTGGGGCCCGCGCTCGCCCTTCTACTTCGGCTGGGACGACCCCTTTTGGTACGGCCCCTACCAGGACGTTCGCGTCTATACCGAGTACCGTAGCTTCCTCGACCTCAAGATCCGCCGCAAGGCAGACAATGCGCAGTTGTTCGAGGGTCACGCTATGGCTCGTTCCACCAATGATAATCTTGGCGTGCTGGTTCCGAACCTGATCGAGGCAATGTTCACCGGTTTCCCGGGCACGAGCGGCGAAACGATCAGGATCACAGTTCCGCCGGCCCGCAAGGGCTAAACTTCAGAGCGTGGGGACGAAAAGGCCCGCCGGCGAAGAAAAACCGGCGGGCCTTTCCTTTAGTCCTCCCCGGCCCGCGGGCATGAGCCGGGGAGGTCGCGGCGCTTAAGGCCGCATTCCGGACGCTCCTACGAAACTCTAAAGCTCACAGGGACCGGACTGCCCCTCCCAGCAGCCCGGCCTAGCCTTCAAGCTGCCTCGTCAACAGGCGGATATCGGCATCGAGCTCGGCGTCGGATGCCCTAAGCTTCTCGATCTGCCGCACCGCGTGGATCACAGTCGTATGGTCGCGCCCTCCGAAGCGGCGACCGATGTCGGGCAGCGACTTGGGCGTGAGCTGCTTCGACAAATACATCGCCACCTGGCGTGGGCGCGCAACCTCGCGGGCGCGCCGAGCCGAGGTCATCTCTGCCTTGCGAATGCGGTAATGTTCGGCGACCTGCGTCTGAATTTCGTCAATCGAGATGCGGCGCTGGTTCGCGCGCAGCACGTTCGCCAGCACTTCCTCGACGAAGGCGAGGTCGATCGCTCGGCCGGTCATCATCGCATAAGCGGCGATGCGGTTGAGCGCACCTTCCAATTCACGAATCGAATTGGTCAGTCGCCGGGCTAGGAACTCGACGACGTTTTTCGGCATGTCGATGCCGGGCAGCGCCGCCAGTTTCGCCTCGAGGATGTTGAGCCTGAGCTCATAATCGGCCGGGTTAATGTCGGCGACCAGCCCCCAGCTCAGGCGCGACAGGATGCGCGGCGCGATGCCGTCAAGATCCTGCGGCGCGCGGTCGGACGTGATCACCAGCCGCCGGCCGGCGGTGATGATCTCGTTCATGGTGTGGAAGAATTCCTCCTGCGTCGAATCCTTGCCGGCGATGAACTGAACGTCATCAATCAGCAGCAGGTCGGCCGAGCGCAGCCGGCTCTTGAAGCCGATCGTGTCGTTCTCCTTAAGCGCCCGGACAAACTCGACCATGAACTTTTCGGCCGACATCGACACCACCCGCGCCGAGGGCCGGCGGGCGAGGAAGTCCTGGCCGATCGCGTGCAACAAGTGAGTCTTGCCGCGCCCCGTGCCGCCATGGATGAACAGCGGGTTGAAGCTGACCGTCTCGGCGCTCGCCAGTGTCTTGGCAGCGGTGCAGGCGACCTCATTGGCCTTGCCGATGACGAAAGTCTCGAAGCGATAGCGCGGGTCGAAACTGGGCGCGTTCGGATCGCGCTCGACCGGGCTTGCGGCCGGCGCCGGGATTTCCTCCAGGATCAGCAGCGGCGACGGGCGCGGCGCGTCCGACGCGGCAGAGATGCGGACCTCGCGGACCAGCGGCAGGGCCGACCTCCAGGCCAAGGTTAGTCGCTCGCCAAAATGCGAGCGCACCCAGTCGGCCATGAACTTGCTCGGCATGACCAGCTCGAGCTCGCCCGAGTCGGGATCGAAGGCGCCGAGTTCGGCGGGCTTCAGCCAACCGTCGAAAGTGCGGGCACCGCAATCGCGGCGAAGGCCTGTCCTGATGCTCTCCCAGGCCGCGGCGAGCGGCGTGTCGAGGACCACCGAGGCACCGGGATCGTTCGACGCGACTTGCCCAACTCCCTGCACTTCTTGGCGCCTCCTCTTTCCCCGTTCCGCACGGCGCAAGAAGGCTTGTGCGCCGGTCCCGAGTCGCGGCGCCATTAGCTTTCTCTACGCGGTGTCCCCCCAGTGGAATCACTGCCGGAGCGAGTGTTTTTGAAAGCGATTGCTCGCCTGTTCAAGCAGCTTTTTTCACAAAAGTGAAAATAAAGCGCCTTGACACGGAAAACCCTCGGAAATCCGTTAATTTGGCAGTAACCCGCCATTTTTTAAACATTTGCGGCGGCGCGATATCCGCGAATCGCGGGAAATGCTGACATTTTTGCGGCTGCGAAATAAATCGGGCCGCCGGATCGAAACCGACGGCCCGTTTCAATCCGGGACTTTGGTAAACGCCTGGGCCTAGCCTAGCGCCGCGACACGCTTGGTCAGGCGCGAGAATTTTCGCGCCGCCGTATTCTTGTGCACGACTCCGCGGGCGACTCCGCGCGCCATTTCCGGCTGTGCGGCCTTGAGCGCCGCTGCGGCAGCCTTCTTGTCGCCCTTCTCGAGCGCCGACTCGACAGCCTTGACGTGCGTACGGATGCGGCTGACGCGGGCGCCATTGATTTCCGCGCGATTGGCGTTGCGGCGGATGCGTTTCTTGGCTTGCGGCGTGTTCGCCATCGTGTTCTTTCCAAAGTCTGTGCGATCAAAATGAAAGCGGCGCGCGCCCACTGGGCCGCACCGGCGTGGGCGCTCCCCTATAAGAGAGCGGCTTTCCGGTCAACTCTCAGCGCTGGCATTTCGGGCAGAAGAAGGTCGATCGCCCTCCTTGCACGATCCGCTTGACCGTGCCGCCGCAGGCGCAAGGCTGCCCCTCTCGATCATATACGGCGAAATCCTTGGCGAAATAACCAAGCTCGCCGTCGGGGCTGACGAAGTCCTTGAGCGTCGAGCCGCCGGCGGCGATGGCCTCGTTCAGCACGGCCGGAATCGCTTCGGCCAAGGCGTCCAGCCGGGCTCTCGAGACCCTCCCTGCCGGTTTCCTTGGATCGGTTCTCGCCCGATACAGCGCCTCGCAGGCATAGATGTTACCGAGCCCGGCGATGACGCGCTGGTCCATCAGCATGGCTTTAACCGGAGCCGTTCGCTTCGCGAATCTCTGCCGCAGCCAAGAACCGGTAACTTCTCCGGTCGGCTCGGGCCCAAGGGCACGAATTGCCGGCCAGGACTCCAGCTCCGAGGTCGGGACCAGGTCGACCGACCCAAATCGCCGCGGATCGTTGAGCGTCAGCTTTCGCCCCTCGTCCGTCTCGATCAGCAGATGGTCGTGCTTTTCGAGCGCGGCATGGTCGATCCGCCAACTGCCGGACATGCCGAGGTGGAAGACCATCGTGTCGCCGCGGTCGGTGTGGATCAGGCCATATTTGGCGCGGCGGCCAAGGCCGATGACCCGGGCTCCGGTCAAGCGCTGCCCGAGATCTCTTGGGAAGGCGCGGCGCAAGTCCTCGCGGCGGGCCTCGACGCGCGCGATCCTGCGGCCGTCCATGACCCTGGCCAGTCCACGCACGGTGGTTTCGACTTCCGGAAGCTCAGGCATTGGCGCCGGATATGGCGGAGGCTCGTTTCCGCCGCTAGAGGGCGCGTTCTGATGCAGGACAAGGTCCAGTTCGGCGACCAGCTGGTCAGCCCCGAGGAGAAGACCCGCAAGGTCGGCGGCGTCTTCTCGTCCGTTGCCCGTCGCTATGACGTGATGAACGACCTCATGTCGGGCGGACTCCACCGGCTGTGGAAGGATCGGTTCGTCGCCCGGGTGAAGCCCCGTTCGAGCGAAGCGATTCTCGACATGGCAGGCGGGACTGGCGACGTCGCCTTCCGCATGGCGCGGCGCGGCGCCTTGGTCACCGTCGCCGATATCAACCGCAATATGCTCGACGTCGGCATCGAGCGCGCTCGCAAACGTGGCATCGAAGGCCTGCTTTGGGCCGAAGAGAATGCAGAGAAGCTGAGCTTCGGCGACGCGAGCTTCGATGCCTACACCATCGCTTTCGGCATCAGGAACGTCACCGACATTCCCGCCGCGCTCCGGGAAGCACACCGCGTGCTGCGGCGCGGTGGCCGCCTGTTCGTGCTCGAATTCTCGACCAGCGAATGGCCGGGTTTCGGCAAGGCCTACGAACTCTACGCCGACCGGGTGATCCCAAAAGTTGGCAAGGCGGTTGCCGACGATGAGGAAAGCTACCGCTACCTGGTCGAATCGATCCGCGGCTTTCCCAAGCCCCATGAATTCCAGCGGATGGTCACGGGAGCCGGTTTCGAGAGAGCCCGCGTCGAGCCGATGCTCGGCGGGTTGGTCTGCATCTGGAGCGGGTGGAAAGTTTGACCGCCGCGCCCGTTCATCTCTGGCGGCTGCTAAAATGGGGCCGAACGCTCGCTCGCCATGGAGCGCTGCAGGGGATTGAACACGATCCCCTGACGCCCCCAAACGTCAAGCGGCTGTGCCGGCTCGCCCGTTTCGGCGCTCGGGTGCCGCGCGAGGTCGATTACGCGGCCGCGCTGCAAGACATCGGCCCTGCGGCGATCAAGCTCGGCCAGGCGCTGGCGACGCGGCCCGATTTGGTCGGCGAGACGGCGGCAAAGAACCTGATGCAGCTCCAAGACGATTTGCCGCCAGAGCCCTTCCCCGCAATCCGCGCAGCGATCGAGGCCGGGCTAGGCGCGCCGGTCGAGCAATATTTCGCTGAGATCGATCCCGAGCCCGTAGGGGCCGCCTCCGTTGCCCAGGTTCACCGGGGAGTGACAACCGACGGCAGTGTCGTTGCGATCAAGGTATTGCGCCCGGGAATTGAAGAAGAGTTCGCGAGGGCGATCGAGACCTATGAATGGGCGGCTGCCCATGTCGAGCTGCTTGGGGGCGAAGCCGAGCGACTCCGGCCGCGCATGGTCATTGCCTATTTCAAGCAGTGGGTGCGGCGGGAGCTAGACCTGACGCGCGAGGCCGCCTCAGCGTCGGAGCTGCGCGAGAACATGCTCGCCGAACCCGGCTTCTACGTGCCCGAGATCGACTGGCGCCGTACGTCGCGCCGGGTCCTGACGCTGGAATGGCTCGAGGGCATCAAGCTGTCGAAGCGTGATGAGCTGATCGCCGCCGGCCACGATCCCAAGGCGCTTGCTGCCAACCTCGTCCGCGCTTTC
This sequence comes from Sphingomicrobium sp., assembly GCA_035250985.1. GTDB lineage: Bacteria > Pseudomonadota > Alphaproteobacteria > Sphingomonadales > Sphingomonadaceae > Sphingomicrobium. The sequence continues at coordinate 9,454 of DATFEO010000078.1, forward strand.
CTTCGCCAGGCGGTGGTCGACGGCTATTTCCATGCCGATCTGCATCAGGGCAATCTATTCGCATTGGCCGACGGACGGGTGGCTGCGGTTGATTTCGGCATCATGGGGCGCATCAACCGCCAGGCGCGCGTCTGGCTGGCGGAAATTCTCTACGGCCTCATCACCGGCAATTACGACCGCGTCGCCCAAATCCACTTCGAAGCGCAGTACGTCCCGTCGCATCACGACGTAGCCGAATTCGCCACCGCCTTGCGCGCGGTCGGCGAGCCGATTCGCGGGCTGCCGGTGAAAGACATTTCCGTCGGCCGAATGCTCGAGGCCTTGTTTGCCATCACCCGCGATTTTGACATGCCGACCCAGCCCCACCTGCTGCTGTTGCAAAAGACGATGGTGATGGAGGAAGGCGTCGCCACCGCGCTCGATCCTGACATCAACATGTGGGAAACCGCCGAGCCTTTCCTCAAGGACTGGATGCGCAGTGAGCTGGGGCCGGAAGCCTATTATGCGGACCGCATCATCGCCGCAGTGCGGGCGCTGAAGAAGATTCCGGACCTGATTGACCGGCTGGACGCGCGTTATCCGGCGCCCGGGGCCGCGCCGCCGCCGCCCCCTCTGGCCGAGATCGCCGTCATCCACCCGGCGCGCAGCTGGGCCTATGTCCTGGTAGCGATCCTGGCCGCGGTGGCGGGCGCGGCGGCAGCGATGTTGTTCGCCTGAAACGACTATTTGCACATCTGTTAACAACTGATACAGGTCGCGGTTAACGCGCCGTAATGGCGCGTTTTTCAGGCCACAGGATGAGGCGTTTATGCTTGGTAAGACGTCGATTGCGTTGTTGCTCGCTGTGGCTCCCGCGGCGGCGAATGAGCCTGCCGAGAGTCCGGCACAGGAATATGTGATCAAGAAAGTGTGCCAAACCTATGAGGTTGCCGGTTCGTCCATCCCGCGACAGTCCTGCGTAAAAAAGAAGATCCCGATCAAGAAGCCCCCCGAAAGCCAGGAAGCGGCCTCCTCCGGCAGCGATGGCGCCGCGGAGAATGAATCGGTCAAGGCTCCTCAGGAACAATAAGCGCAAGCCCGCAACTGGCTGTGCTGTCAGCCGAAAGGATTGAACGATGTTCGGTAAGCTTTCCATTGCGTTGTTGATTGTCGCTGCTCCAGCTCTCGCTCAGGAAACGGCGCCGGCCGATATAGAAGGCGCGGAGGCCCAGGAGCAGCCGGTCAGGTACAAGACCAAGAAAATCTGCCGATCGATCGAAGTGGTTGGCTCGAGCATCCCCAAGCGTTCCTGCTCGACCAAGAGAATTCCGATCGAGCCGCCGGTGGAGGAAGAAGCAGCTGCCGCTGAGTCCGACACGGCGCCGGCGCCCGACTCTCAGTCTTAGGCCGCTCTCGACTTAAAGCGCGCCGCTTGGCAGGAAGGCGGCCATGGCGCGCCTGCTCCTGATCGTCGGCGGCGGCATTGCCGCCTACAAGGCCAGCGAGCTCATTCGACTCGCTCGCAAGGCGGGCCACGAGGTGACGCCGGTGCTGACAGCCGGCGGCGCCCATTTCGTCACGCCCATGACCTTGGCCGCCTTGGCTGAAAGCCCTGTCTACACTTCGCTCTGGGACCTCAAGGACGAGAGCGAGATGGGACACATCCAATTGTCACGCGCTGCCGACCTCGTCCTGGTTTGCCCGGCGACCGCCGACCTCATCGCCCGGATGGCGGCTGGCGTCGCCGATGACCTCGCCACCACCCTCCTCCTCGCCACCGACAAGCCGGTCGTGATCGCGCCGGCGATGAACCATCGCATGTGGCTGCACGACGCGACGCTGCACAATGTCGCTTTGCTCAAGGGCCGAGGCGTCCAAGTCATCGAGCCGGTCGAGGGCGACATGGCCTGCGGCGAATATGGCCCCGGCCGCTTGCCCGAGCCGGCGGAGATTCTGGATTGGATTCACAAGAATACGACCGTTCGGCCCGAGCCTGTCGAAGGCCTTTCCTTCCCTTCCAGCACTGAAGAAAGAAGCAGCCCTTCGACAGGCTCAGGGCGAGCGGATTTGTCTGGACTTCACATCCTCGTCACCGCCGGCCCGACCCACGAGCCGATCGACCCCGTGCGGGTCATCGCCAACCGGTCGTCGGGGAAGCAGGGCTTCGCCATCGCTGCCGCCGCTGTCGCCGCCGGCGCGCGGGTGACGCTGGTGGCCGGCCCGGTTTCCCTGCCGACACCCGGCGGCGTCGCCCGGATTGACGTTGAAACCGCCGAGCAAATGGCCGAGGCGGTCGAGGCGGCCTTGCCCTGCGATGCCGCCGTGCTGGTCGCCGCCGTCGCCGACTGGAAGGTCAGACCATCGCCGATCAAGCTCAAGAAGAGCGATGGCCCGCCCGAGCTTCAGTTCGAAGCCAACCCTGACATCCTCGCGAGCCTGGCCGCGCATCCGCTCCGCCCCGAATTGCTCATCGGGTTCGCGGCCGAAACCCACGACCTCGCCGCCAATGCCGAGGCGAAAAGGGAAGCGAAGGGCGCCGATTGGATCCTCGCCAACGATGTTTCCGGTGATGTTATGGGAGGGTCCCACAACCAGGTGCGGCTCGTGACCGCCGACGGTTCGGAAGAGTGGGAGGAAGCGACCAAGGAAGCCGTCGCCGTGCACCTTGTCAGCCGGATGGCGGAGGCGCTCCGCACGTCCGGCAACCCGGATCGGCCGGCAGCGGAATAGCCCGCCAGGAGAGCTTGTCGGCATCGAGCAGGTGCAGCTTGCCGGCATCGTCGTCCATTTGGGTGATCGCGCGGATCGCCAGCAGCGCGGCAAACCCGCCGATCGTCAGCGTCAGGGCGCCAAGCACGCCCAGCTCCGCGCAATTGTCGCATTCGTCGCTATCGAAGGCGTCGCCGACAAAGCAGCGGAAGCAGGGCTGGCCCCGGAACAGCCCGACCTGCCCCTGGAACTGGATCGCAGCCGCGGACACCAGCGGGATGCCGAGCGCGACGCAGGCATCGCTGACCGCCAGCCTTGTGGCGAAATTGTCGCTGCCGTCGAGGACCAGGTCATGCCCTGTCAGCAGGTCCTGAGCATTCTCCGCATCGATCCGGCGTTCCCGCGCCACCGCCTCGACATGAGGATTGATCGCCATCGCGAACTCGGCGGCCAGCTTCGCCTTTTCGCCGCCGACCTGGTCGTCGCGGAAGATCGGCTGGCGCTGCAGGTTGGAGCGATCGACGACGTCACTGTCGATGATCGTCAGCTTGCCGATACCCGCGGCCGCCAGCGCTGGAATAGCTCCGCTGCCGATGCCGCCGGCACCGACGATTGCGACGCTCGCCGCCTTCAGCTTCTGCTGGCCGGCCCCGCCGAAGCGCGGCAAGACGATGTGCCGCGCATAGCGTTCCAGCTCGGCGTTGCTGAGGCTCATCGGCCGGTGCTGCCGAAGCCCCCGGCACCACGGCTGGTTTCGCCCAGCAGTTCGACTTCGCGAAAATTCGCGTTGAGCACCGGGGCTGGAACCAGTTGCGCGATGCGCTCGCCGCGCCGGACTTCGAATGGTTCCGCGCCCAGGTTGGCGAGGATCACCTTCACTTCGCCGCGATAGTCGCTGTCGATCGTTCCCGGCGTGTTGAGGCAGGTGATGCCATGCTTCAGCGCCAGGCCCGAGCGCGGCCTCACCTGAACTTCATATCCGTGCGGAATGGCCAGCGCGAAGCCGGTGGCGACGGCGTGCCTCTGCCCCGGCGCAAGCGTCACGTCCTCGGCGGCCACCACGTCCAGCCCAGCGGCATGTTCGGTCGCGCGCGCCGGAATCGGCAGGCCCTCGCCGTGGGACAATCGCTGCAGCTCGATCTCGATCATTTCGCTTTCTTCTTCCTCCGCCCGGGCCGCTTCGAGGGTCCCTTGGCCGCCTTTTCGTTGATCCATTCCACCGCCTGGTCGAGCGTCACCGACTTGGGCTCCGCTGTTTTCGGCAGGGTCGCGTGGGTCGTGCCATCGCTGACGTAAGGACCGTAGCGGCCGGCCATGACCTTGACCTCCTTCCCGCTTTCCGGATGGGGTCCAAGCACCGCGATCGGGTCGCGGCTAGCGCCGCGGCCCTTGCCGCCGCCAGCCGCCGCGTCTGCGAGTTTGGCGACGGCCGCGTTCATGCCCGTCTCGAACACCTCGGCGGTCGATTTCAGCCGCGCATATTTGCCGTCATGCTGGAGATATGGCCCATAGCGGCCTATCGAGGCGACGATCAGCTTACCGGTATCCGGATGCATGCCGATTTCGCGCGGCAGCGACAGCAATTGCTTTGCCAAGTCCAGCGTCAGGCCATCGGCCGGTACGTCCTTCGGCAAAGACGCGCGCTTGTCGCCCTGTTCGACATAGGGCCCGAACCGGCCGCTCTTCAGGGTGATGCCTTCCCCCAGTTCAGCCGGCTCGGCACTTGCCGCCTGCGCCCCGCCCTGTCCGAATTTCTGCGTATATTTGCACTCCGGATAATTGGAGCAGGCGACGAAGGCACCGTACTTACCGCCGCGCAGCGACAGGCGCCCTTGGCCGCACTGCGGGCAAAGCCGCGGGTCTGACCCGTCTTCCTTGTCGTGGTAGAGCCACGGGGCGAGGAATTCGTCGAGCGCCGCCGTCACTTCCGATGGCTTCTGGTCCATGACCTCGCCGGCCTTGGGCTTGAAGTCACGCCAGAAGTCCTGGAGGAGCTTCTGCCAGTCGAGCCGGCCGCCGGAGACGTCGTCCAGCTCCTCCTCCAGTTCGGCGGTATAATCATAGCTGACGTACTTCTCGAAGAAGCGCTCGAGGAAGGCCGTCACCAGCCGCCCGCTCTCCTCGGGCACGAAGCGCGCCTTCTCCAGCCGCACATATTCACGGT
>DATFEO010000082.1:0-16741 GCA_035250985.1 Sphingomicrobium sp.
TGATGAGGCTGACGACCGCTCTTGCCGCATTGGTTTTGCCCGCCGTGGCGTCGCCGGCCGGCGCGGCGACGATCGTTATCCTCGCTGATCCCATGACGCTGGAGAAAAGGACCGTGGTGGTCGATCCCACCGGTCCCGACCGCGCCTATCTCTGCATGCTGCCGCCCGGGCAAGCGGGCTGCCAACGCCTCACGATGAAGCGCATCGGCCGCTAGGCGACGACCTCCAGCAGGCCCTCGAACAGCCGTCTGCCATCCTCATTGCCGTGCGCCGGCTCCATTGCCCGCTCGGGATGCGGCATCATGCCCAGCACATTGCCGGCGTCGTTGATAATGCCGGCGATCTGCCGCGCCGAGCCATTGACGCTTGTCGCATAACGGAAGGCGACTCGGCCTTCGCCCTCGAGGCGGTCGAGCGTCTCGGCATCCGCCTGGTAATTGCCGTCGTGGTGGGCAACCGGGATGGTGATGGCCTCGCCCTGGCGATAGCGGGCGGTGAACAGGCTCTGGGCGTTCTCGACCGTCAGCTGCACCGGCCTCGAGACGAAGCTGAGGCCCGCGTTGCGCATCAGCGCGCCCGGCAGCAGGCCGGCTTCGGTCAGCACCTGGAAGCCGTTGCAGATACCCAGCACCGGCACGCCGCGCGCCGAGGCCTCGGCAACCGCCCGCATCACCGGCGATCGCGCTGCCATGGCCCCCGAGCGGAGGTAGTCGCCGTAGGAGAAGCCGCCGGGGATGGCGATGAGGCCGGTTCCGGCCGGAAGCTCGCTTTCCCTGTGCCAGACCATCTCCGGAGCGCGGCCGGTGACCATCTCGATCGCGACCTTGAGGTCGCGGTCGCAGTTGGAGCCGGGGAAGACGATCACGGCGCTTTTCATGCCGCTGCCATCCGCTCGATCCTGAAATTCTCGATGACGGTGTTGGCGAGGAGCTTGCGGCACATGTCGGCGATCTCGTCGTCGCTGGTACCCTCGGCGAGCTCGAGCTCGATGAGCTTGCCCGCCCGCACATCGTGCACGCCGGCAAAGCCGAGGCCTTCGAGGGCGTGGTGGATCGCCTTGCCTTGAGGGTCGAGCACGCCGGGTTTCAAAGTGACGAACACGCGGGCTTTCATGGCTTTCCTCTTTCCGCCGGTCGATGCCGGCCCCTATGGCCGCGCCTGCCGCACCGGGCAAGTTTTACCAAATTTTTACCAACTTGGAGGCACAATCGCGAGCCCGGAGCTTGTCCGGGTGCTGTGGGGAAGTATTCCATGGTTGCTGGTATCGCTCTGGCGATGTTCATTGGCTTGTTCGGGTGGGGCGCCGGCTATTTTGGCTGGCAGGACCCCAGCGGCAAGGTCCAGCTCGCGTTGTTCACCAGCTTCATTCTCGGCGTCGTTGCCAGCTACAAGACGCGGGGCTGACCACAGGCGGCGCCTCCGCTAGGAGGCGTCCGAGATGAACGCGCTCCCACCTTATGCCCAGTTGCTGCGTCTGCGCGGCGAGTCCGACGAGAATGGTGCTCCCCTGTTCGTCATGCCGTTCCACGACGACGTCGTCGGTCGGCCAGGCTTCCTTCACGGCGGGGCGATCGCCGGGCTGCTCGAATTTGCCGCGTTCGTGACGTTGCGCCAGGCGCTGGGCGACAGCGCCGCCGAAATGAAGCCGATCAACGTTACGATCGACTACATGCGGGGCGGCCAGCCGCTCGACACTTTCGCCGCCGCTACGATCGAGCGCCTCGGCGCTCGCATCGCCAATGTTGAGGCGCAGGCGTGGCAGAAAGACCGGAAAACGCCGATCGCCGCCGCGCAGATGAACTTCCTGTTGGTGCGGGAGGGCTAGTAGCCCGACAATTCCGCGACCCGATTGGCGTGGAAGCGAGGCGAGCCGAACAGTTCCGACAGCACGGCCTCGCGCTTCATGTAGAGGCCGATGTCATGCTCGTCGGTCATGCCGATGCCGCCATGCATCTGCACGCCCTCCTGCACGGCGAGCGCGGCGCTGCGCCCGGCCTTGGCCTTGGCCACCGAGACCATCAGCTCGGCGCGCGGATCGCCGGAGTCGAGCAGTTCGGCCGCCTTGAGCGCGGCGGCGCGGGCGATCTCGATCTCTCCATAGAGGTGCGCTGCGCGGTGCTGGAGCGCCTGGAACTCGCCAATCAATTTTCCGAATTGCTTGCGCTGCTTCAGATAATCGAAGGTCATCTCGGCGGCTCCGGCCGCCACCCCGACGAGCTCGGCGGCGGCGCCGGCCCGGCCGGCGTTCAGCGCGCGGTTCAAGGGCGCCCAGCCGGCATCGACCTCGCCGACAACCGCATCGGCATCCAGCTGGACATTGTCGAGGGTTAGCCGCGCCGCCTTGGAGGAATCGGCCAAAGTCAGGTTCTCGACTTCCAGCCCGCTCGCGCCCTTCTCGACGGCGAAGAGCGTAATGCCGTCCATCTCGCCCGGGGAGCCGGCGGTGCGCGCCGCCACCAGGATGACGTCGGCCGCCTTGCCCTGGACGACGAACTGCTTGGCTCCGCTCAGCGCGAACCCATTGCCCGAGCGCTTGGCCTGAAGCGCGACATGCTTCGGATCGTGATGCTTGCCTTCGTTCACCGCCAGCGCTGCCACGGTCTCGCCGGCAAGGATTCCGGGAAACCAGCGATCTGCCTGGGCCGAACCGTCGAGTGCGCGGACTGCGGCCACGGCGGTCGTCAGGAAAGGCGAGGGCGTCAGGTTACGGCCGATCTCCTCGAGCACCAACCCCGCCTCGGTCGCGCCCATTCCAGCGCCGCCGGCGCCTTCGGGGATGCAGATGCCGGTGAGGCCGAGTTCGGCGAACTGCTTCCACAAGCCGGTGCCGAAGCCGTCGCTGCAGCCGGTGTCGCGCCAATGCCGGAGCTGCCTGGCGATGCTGCCCTCTTCGGCAAGGAACTGGCGAGCCGTCTCCTGGATCAGCTTCTGATCGTCGGTCAGCAGCGCCATCTCAGGCTCCCGGCAACCGCAGGATATGCTTGGCGACGATGCCGAGCTGGATTTCGCTGGTTCCGCCCTCGATCGAATTGCCCTTGGTGCGAAGCCAGTCACGGGCCGCCTTTCCCTCCTTGGAACGCTCGCTGTCCCATTCGAGCGCGTCCGAGCCGCCGGCGGCCATGATCAGCTCGTGTCGCCGCTTGTTCAATTCGGTCCCGGCGTATTTCATCAACGACGGCATGGCGGGATGCGCCTCGCCGGCCTTCAGCTGGTCGATGAAGCGCTCGCTCATCGCCGAAAAGGCGAGGGCATCGACGTCGAAGGCGGCGACTTCGGCCCTCAGCAGCGGATCGCCGATCGGCCCGACCGCCTTGCCGAGCGCCGTCTTCTCACCGCCAAGCCCCATGCCGCTGATCATCTCGCGCTCGTGGCCGAGGAGGTATTTGGCCACATCCCAGCCCTTGTTGATCTCGCCGACGATCTGGTCCTTGGGCACTTTCACGTCGTCGAAGAAGGTCTCGCAGAAGGGCGAATAGCCGCTGATCAGCAGGATCGGCTTGGTCGAAACCCCGGGCGTCTCCATGTCGAACAGCAGGAAGCTGATGCCGCCATGCTTGGACTTGCTCGAGGTTCGGACGAGGCAGAATATCCAATCGGCCTGGTCGGCATAGCTGGTCCAGACCTTCTGGCCGTTGACCAGCCAATGGTCGCCCTTGTCCTCGGCTTTGGTTTGGAGACCCGCCAGGTCGCTGCCCGCGCCCGGCTCCGAATATCCCTGGCACCAGCGGATTTCGCCGCGCGCGATCTCCGGCAGGAAACGCCGCTTCTGTTCTTCCGTCCCGTACTTGAGGAGGGCCGGGCCAAGCATCGAGATGCCGAAGCTGGTCAGGGGCGCCCTGGCGCCGATCCGCGCCATCTCCTGCTTGAGCACCTTGGTCTCGGCGGCGGAAAGCCCGCCGCCGCCATAGTCTTTAGGCCAGTCCGGCACGGTCCAGCCGCGTGTCCCCATCGCCTCCAGCCAATGGCGCTGGGCATCGCTCTGGAAGGCCCAGTGGCGACCGCCCCAGCATAAGTCCTTCTCGGAGCGGATCGGCTGGCGCATTTCCGGCGGGCAATTGGCTTCCAGCCAGGCGCGTGTGTCGGCACGGAATTGGTCGAGATCGGTAGCCATGTGCGACCTATCGGGCGGGAAGCGGCGCTTGTCGAGCCTCAGCGGCAGCGCACCAGGCCGGCGTCGGCAATCGTGCGGGAATCGAACAGCAGGGCGCGGGCTGACTCGGCGAAGCGCAGGCGCAGCATGTCGTCGCGCGCCGGTCCTTCCGCCATGCAGCTGGCGGCGATGTCATAGCCGCCCGGAACCTCGCGGACACGGGAGAAGCTGCAGACCGAGCCCGCGGGAATTCTCAGTGAGCTGGCGGTGAAGACCCAAGGCTCTGTGCAGTTGCGTTCCTGGGTCGACCAGCGGCCGGTGAAGCGAAATCCGGCTTGCACCTCCCTTGGTCTCAGGTCCGTCTTGTAGATCCGCCATTCAAGCTGCTCGGGAGTCGCGCCCGGCACGTCATTGGCGCGGCGTAGCGTGAACGTGCCCCGCTGGCGGAACTCCTCGCCGCTGGTCAGCGTGCCGGTGACCGTGACGGGAATCTCGATGTAGAGAGAGCCGGCCGCACCCTCGACCCGGCCCGGCTCGCCAAGGTCGCCGCGATAGGTGCGATATCGGGAAAAACGGCTCGCGAAGGCCCCGTCGGACAGGTCGTCACCGGTCCAAAGACGGTGCGCTTCTACAAACTTCCTCTCGCCGCTCAGGCGGAAATAGTCTCTCAGCACCGCCACTGCCCCTTCGGCGCCCCTCGGGTCGATTTCGGGCGGCGGCGCGGCCGGTTGCACCGAGCCAGCGGGCGGGGCGACGTTCGCCGCTTCGTTCGACTCCGCGGCCTGCTCCGGTTCGGAGGAACATGCGGCGAGAATTACGGAGGCGGGGAGCATCCAGCGCATCATCGCCCGCTAACGGGCGGCCTCGGAGGGCCGTTCCATCATTGCTAATGAATTAGCACTATGCTAATCGATTCGCATCGAGTTAGGGCGAAGGGACGTGCCCTTATGGCCAATTCCGATCCCACAGCAGGCCTGGGCAAGCGCGAGCGGCAGATCATGAATGCGCTTTATGAGCGCGGCCGCGCCAGCGTTGCCGAAATCCTCGCCGATTTGCCCGACCCTCCGTCCTATTCCGCGGTCCGGGCGATGCTTCGCTATCTCAAGGACAAGGGTCATGTCCGTTATGAGCAGGAAGGGCCGCGCTACGTCTATCTGCCGGTCGCGGCCAAGACGACCGTGCGCAAATCTGCGCTGGGTCATGTCGTCCGCACCTTCTTCGGTGGATCTGAGAGCGCCGCCGTCGCGGCCCTGCTCGAGTCCAAGCCCCTGTCGCGCGAGGAACATGACAAATTATCGAGGCTCCTGGACGCAGCAAGGCCAAGGAGCGAGAAATGAACGGCCTGCTGCTCTTGTTCGCCGACTTGGTAATTCGCTCGACCCTGCTGGTTTTGTTGGCCTGGGGCGTCACGGGGATACTGCGGCGGTGTGGTGGTTCAGCCGCCATGCGCCACCTCGTCTGGCTCGGCGCGATTTCCGGCCTTCTCCTGCTGCCGCTCATTGCCGTCACGATGCCGGATTTGCCTATCGCCGTCCTGCCCGAAGCTGTCGCTCAGCCGACGGCTTTAACGGCGACGGAAGTGGCCACAGGCGACTTGCCACAGGCCGGCCAGCCGCCCTCGACCCTTACTGACGTGATCATGACCGTCTATCTGGCGATCGCGGCCGGCATGTTGGCGATGCTGCTATCGGCTCATCGCACGCTGTTGGCCATCTGGCAGTCCGCCTCACCGGCCGGGTCCGACTGGAGCGGGGCCCTGTCCAGCGCGGCCGCCGATTTGCGGCTGCGTCAAGGCGTTGAACTGCGGTTGGCACCGGGCTCGGTGATGCCAATGACCTGGGGAACGCGCCTCCCGAAGATCCTGCTGCCGGCCGAAGCTGAAGATTGGACGCTGGCGAGGCGGCGCTTCGTCCTCCTCCACGAGATTGCCCATGTCCGCCGCCGCGACAGCCTGACACAGGCGGCCGCAGCCATCGCCCGTGCGCTCTATTGGTTCCATCCAGGCGCCTGGTTCGCGGCACAACAGCTGCAGCTGGAGCAGGAGCTTGCGGCGGACGACCTGGCGCTGGGCGCCGGAGCGCAGGCCGACGCCTATGCTCGCAACCTGCTCGAGCTCGCCTGCGCCTTCTGCCTTCCAGCTCCTGCCATGGCTCGCCGCTCGCAGCTCGAGCAAAGGCTGACCGCCATCATCCGCCCGGCCCGCCGGCGGGCGCCGGGCATGGGTTTCGGGGCGGCTGCATTGTCGCTGATCCTTGCCGCCACTTGGCTCAGCGCCACGGTGACCCCGGTCGCGCGCGCCGCGCCGGCTCGGGCGGCGATGGCACCACCACCCCCGCCCCGTGCCATGGCTGCCGTGGCGGTGACCCCTGCCGCGCCGCGGCTTGCCCCGGTTCCTCAAGGTGAGGACGCGCAACCGGCGAGGCTGGCTTCGCCGGGGCCGGTTGCGCCGGTTGCCGCAGTCGTCGCCATGGCCCCCCATGCGACGGTCGCCCCGGTCGCCCCGGTTGCCCCGGCGGTCGCAACCGCGCCGGACCGCACCGCGAAATACGAGCAGGAACTCGCGCGCTATCGCCTGGAAAAGGCGGCCCACCGGGAACAGCTTCGCCAGTACCGGCTCCAGCGCGAGGCCTACCGCCAGCAGGTCCAGCGGTATCGCTACGAGCTGGCCGAGCATCGTCGGCTTCAGGAAGTGGCGCGCGCCCTGCCGGTCGACGATCCGGGAAGGCATATCCCGCCCGCTCCTGTGGCTCCGGTTGCGCCCGTCGCGCCGACGGCGCCCGTCGTGCCGCCAGTGCCGCCTGACCTGAACCATCGATAATTGGACGGAGGTCCGAGATGCGCTTCGGCCAAATCCTCTCCTGTGCCTTGCTGCTGGCCACCGCGGCGTCGGCGCAGGTCTCATCCGGGCTCGAAGGCCTGTGGGTCGCGGAGGAACGCTATGGCCCCGACGTTCACGGCACGCTGACGCTGCTGCCGCGCGGTGGCGGTCTCGTCGCCGACATCGCCGGCTTCGTCGTGCCGGTGAGGCAGGACGCCAGCCGTCTTGGTTTCGAATTGCCCGACGGGCGCGGCAGCTTCCGCGGGTTGCGCGGCGGCGCCGTCATCAACGGCTTCTGGCTCCAGCCGCCGACGGTCGAAGCCGGGGCGCGCTGGGCCACGCCTCTTCGCCTTCGCGCCGATGAGCAGGGGCGGTGGCACGGCATGGTCGTGCCGCGCGACGATCACATGACCTATTATCTGCCAGTGACACGCGGTCCGGACGGCCGCTTTGCGACATACCTGCGCAACATGGAACGCAATCAGGGTGTCTTCCTGGGCGTGTCACGGATCGAACAGGATGGCGATTCCGTACGGCTGGTCGGCATCCGCCGAGGGCAGAAAGAGGAAGCGGTTATTGCCACCGGCAGGCGCGATGCCGAGGCGGGGACTCTGAGCATCCCGCTCTACGGAACCGCGTTCGATTTCGCTCGGGACTCGAACTCCTCGAGCGCCTTCTATCCGCGCGGCAAGGCAGGCGCGAGCTACGGCTACGTCCCGCCACCGGCCCGCGACGACGGTTGGCCGGTATCAACTCTTGAAAAGGAAGGCATCGACCGCGCGGCGATCGAGAAATTCGTCCAGTTCCTCATCGACCTGCCGATGGACGGCATCAGCGCCCACCAGGTCCACAGCGTCCTCATCGCCCGCAACGGCAGGCTGGTGTTGGAGGAATATTTTCACGGCGCCCACCGCGATCAGCCGCACGACCTGCGCTCCGCCTCGAAGAGCTGGACGGCGATGCTGATCGGGGCGGCGATGCATTCGGGCGTGCCGATCCGGCTCGATACGCCCGTCTACCAGAGCTTCCTCGGCTCGGTCCCCGACGATCTCGACCCGCGCAAGAAGGCAATGAACCTCGAGCACCTGCTCACCATGACCGCGGGCTTCGACTGCGACGACAGTGGCGACCGGCCGGGCGACGAGGACGTCTTCCAGCAGCAGGACAAGCAGCCGGATTGGTACAAATACATGCTCGACGTGCCGATGGCGTGGAACAGCGGCGACAGGATCGTCTATTGCAGCGGCAAGCCCAACCTCGCCGGCGGCATGCTGGAGAAGGTCGCCGGCGAGCCGCTGCCGGAAATGTTCGACCGGCTGATCGGCCGGCCGCTGCAAATGAATCGCTACCATCTGTTCCTGCAGCCGACCGGCGAGGCCTATGGCGGCGGCGGCCACCGCTTCACCTCGCGCGACTTCCTCAAATGGGCGCAGCTGATGCTCAATGACGGCAAATGGGAAGGCAGGCAGATCTTCAGCCGGGAATGGGCGGAAAAGTCCGGCGCGCCGCTGCGCGTCCTGTCGCCCAGGTCAGGCCAGACTTACGGCTATCTATGGAACTCGGTCGCCTACGACTACAAGGGCAAGAAGCTCCATGCCTTCTTCGCGGGCGGCAACGGCGGCCAGATTTCGATGGGTATTCCCGAGCTCGGCCTGGCGATCGTCTTCACCGGCGGCAATTATGCCGACCCGGTGCTGTTCACGTCGCAGCGCAAGTACGTGCCGGAATTCATTCTCCCCGCCGTGAACTGAGCTTCGCACCCTTGCCCGCGCGCGCGATGCGGCCTAGCCGGTTTTCAAACGCAACGCGCATTTGCAGGGAGCGGGCATGGACTTCGACCTTACGGAGCGGCAGGCCTATTTCCGCGACCGGGTCCGCGAGTTCGTCGAGACTCACGTGCGCCCGCGCCAGGCCGATTATCATCGGGAAATCTCGACCGGCGACCGCTGGCAGCCGCTGCAGCTGATCGAGGAACTGAAGCCTCTCGCGCATAAAGCGGGCCTGTGGAACCTGTTCATGCCGCCGGGCGGCGCGCTCGCGCATGTCGACGAGAGCTTCGAGTTCGAAGGCGAGCAGCTTTCTAACCTCGAATATGCGCTTTGTGCCGAGGAGATGGGCCGAATCCTCTGGTCGGCCGAAGTGTTCAACTGCTCGGCGCCCGACACCGGCAATATGGAGGTGCTGCACCGCTACGGCACGCGCGAGCAGAAGGATGAATGGCTAAGGCCGCTGATGCGCGGTGAGATCCGTTCGGCATTCCTGATGACCGAGCCGGGCGTCGCCTCGTCGGACGCGACCAATATCGAATGCGACATTGCCCGCGACGGCAGTGATTATGTGATCAACGGCCGCAAATGGTGGTCGTCGGGGGCCGGCGATCCGCGCTGCAAGGTTGCGATCCTGATGGGCAAGACCGACCGCGGCGAGGCGAAGCACCGCCAGCAGTCGATGATCCTGGTGCCGATGGATGCACCGGGCATCACCGTCGAGCGGGCCCTCAGCGTCTACGGCTATGACGATGCACCGCACGGCCATATGGAAATTCGGCTGGAGAACGTCCGCGTTCCCGCCTCGAACCTGCTGCTCGGCGAAGGCCGGGGCTTCGAGATCGCACAAGGGCGCCTGGGACCGGGCCGCATCCATCATTGCATGCGCACCATCGGCGCCGCCGAGGAGGCGCTCGGCCTGATGTGCCGGCGGCTCCAGAGCCGCACCGCCTTCGGCAAGCGCCTCAGCGAGCACAGCGTTTGGGAGCAGCGTGTCGCCGAGGCGCGGATCGAGATCGACTGCGCGCGCCTCTTGTGCCTCAAGGCCGCCGACATGATGGACAAGGCCGGCAACAAGGCCGCCAAGGCGGAAATCGCGATGATCAAGGTCAAGGCGCCGCAAATGGCGCTGAAGATCATCGATGACGCCATCCAGGCGCATGGCGGGGCTGGAGTCAGCCAGGACACGCCGCTCGCCGCCAGTTGGGCCGGAATCCGCACGCTGCGCCTCGCCGACGGGCCGGACGAGGTCCACAACCGTTCGATCGCGCTGATCGAATATTCCAGGCACGTGCCGGCATGACGCATTTGTTCGATCTCAGCGGCAAGGTCGCCATCGTCACCGGCTCGTCGCGCGGCATCGGCCGGGCGATCGCGGAAGGCCTGGCCCGTCATGGCGCCAGGGTGGTCATCTCCAGCCGCAAGCAGGACGCCTGCGATGAGGTCGTCGCGGCGATCAATGGCGAGCATGGCGACGAGCGAGCCATCGCCATTGCCGCCTCCATCTCCGACAAGGAGGCGCTGCGGCACCTCGTCGCCGAGACGAAGGCGCGGCTCGGCAAGATCGACATCCTCGTCTGCAATGCCGCCTCCAACCCCTATTACGGGCCGATGGCGGGGATCAGCGACGAGCAGTTCCACAAGATCCTCGACAATAACGTCATTGCCAACAACTGGCTGGTGTCGATGGTCGCGCCGGACATGCTGGAACGCGGGGAGGGCTCGATCATCATCGTCAGCTCGGTCGGCGGACTAACCAGCTCGACGGTCATCGGTGCCTACAACATCTCCAAGGCGGCGGACCTGCAACTGGTCCGCAACCTTGCCGCCGAGTTCGGGCCGAAGGGCGTGCGCGTCAACGCCATCGCACCCGGCCTCGTCCGCACGGATTTCGCCCGCGCGCTCTGGGAGAATCCGGAGATTTTGAAGCGCGTCACCAGCGTCGCCGCACTGAAGCGCATCGGCGAACCGCACGAGCTGGCCGGAGCCGCCATTTTCCTGGCGTCCGACGCATCCAGCTTCGTCACCGGCCAGACCCTGATCGTCGACGGCGGGTCGACCTTCGGAGCCGGACTATGACCGGGCGCCTCGAAGGCAAGACGGCGATCGTCACCGGCGCCGCCTCGGGCATTGGCTTCGCCACCGCCGCCCTATTCGCAGCCGAGGGGGCCAACGTCATTGCGTCCGACCTTGGCATGCCCGAGCTCGAAGGAACGGTCGGCGTCGCCGCCGATGCTGGCGACGAAGCGGCGGTCAAAGGGCTGATCGAACGTGCGCAGACAGACTTTGACGGCCTGGACATCTTCTTTGCCAACGCCGGCGTTTCCGGCGGCCTCAACGGTATCTTCGAACAGACGGTCGAAGAGTGGCAGCAAGTGCTGAGAGTTAACCTGATAGGTCCATTTCTTGCAATCAAATACGCCGCTCCGGTGATGAAGGAGCGTGGCGGGGGGTCGATCATCTGCACTGCCTCGGTCGCGGGGCTGCGCGCCGGGGCAGGCGGTCCCGCCTATTCCGCCTCCAAGGCCGGGGTCATCAACCTGGTGCAGACCGCCGCCGGCCAGCTCACCGGCTCCAACGTGCGGGTCAATGCCATCTGCCCCGGCCTGATCGAGACCGGCATGACCGAATTCATCTACAAGACGGCACGCGACCGCGGCTCGGCAGACCGCCTCGGCCAGCTCAACCCGTTGCAACGCGGCGGCGAGCCTGACGAAATCGCGCGGGCGGCGCTGTTCCTCGCGTCCGATGAATCGAGCTACGTCAACGGCCATGCTTTGGTCGTCGATGGGGGCCTCGCTTCGTCACATCCCGTAACCAAGCTCGTCTACGGCCGCACGGCCTTCTGATCCGGAGAGAAACCATGGCCACGCTCACCCCCGACAAGACCGACACCAGCCCGATCTCGACGCACCGCCACGGCGACGTGCTGGTGGTCACGTCGAACAACCCGCCGGTCAACGCGCTCGGCGCGGCGGTCCGCCAGGGGCTGGTCGCGGCGATCGAGGAGGCCGAGGGCGACGAGGCGATCAAGGCGGTCGTCATCCGCTGCGAAGGCCAGACCTTCTTCGCCGGTGCCGACATCACCGAGTTCGGCAAGCCGCCGGTCATGCCCTGGCTGCCGACCGTGGTCGACACGATCGAGAATTGCAGCAAGCCGGTGGTCGCGGCCATCCATGGCACGGCGCTGGGCGGGGGGCTCGAGGTCGCGCTCGGCTGCCATTACCGGGTCGCCGCCCCGGATGCGAAGCTCGGCGTCCCGGAGGTCAAGCTCGGCCTGCTGCCGGGTGCCGGCGGGACACAGCGGCTGCCCCGCGTCGCTGGAGTCCAGAAAGCCCTGGAAATGACCACCAGCGGCACGCCGATCGGCGCCGGCGAGGCGCGCGACATCGGCCTTGTCGACCGCATCTGCGAAGGCGAGCTCCAACAGCATGCCGTCGCCTACGCCGAGGAGGTGCGCGACGTCCGCCCGCTGCCAAAGTCGAGCGAGCGCCAGGACAAGGTCGAGGCCGCCGAACCCGGCATTTTCGACCAGTTCCGCAAGGCAAACGCCCGCAAGTTCCGCGGCTTCGAGGCGCCCGAAAAGAACATACAGGCGGTCGAGGCGGCGGTTCGCCTCCCCTATGCCGAGGGCGTCATCGAAGAGCGCAAGCTGTTCATGGAGCTGATGAGCGGCACGCAGGCGAAGGCCCAGCAATATTTCTTCTTCGCCGAGCGCAAGGCGGCGAAGATCTAGGACATTCCCGAGGATACAAGTCCGCGCCAGGTGAAGAAGGTTGGGGTCATCGGCGCCGGCACCATGGGCGGCGGCATTTCGATGAACTTCTTGTCCGCCGGCATCCCGGTGACCATCATCGAGACCAGCCAGGACGCACTCGACCGCGGCACCGGCATCATGCGCAAGAATTACGAGGCCAGCGCCGCCAAGGGCAAATTGACTGCCGCTAATGTCGAGCAGGCGATGGGCCTCTTGTCGCCGACGCTCGATTTTGCTGCGCTCGCCGACTGCGACCTCATCATCGAGGCGGTGTTCGAGCAGATGGAGATCAAGAAGGAAGTGTTCGGAAAGCTCGATCGCATTGCCAAGCCTGGCGCGATCCTCGCTTCCAACACCTCCTATCTCAACATCGACGAGATCGCCGCCAGCACGTCGCGGCCGCAGGACGTCGTCGGCCTGCATTTCTTCTCGCCGGCCAACATCATGAAGCTGCTGGAGATCGTCCGCGGTGCGAAGACGGCGCCAGACGTGCTCGTCACGGCCATGGGGCTGGCCAAGAAGATCAGGAAGGTGGCGGTGGTCGCCGGCGTCTGCCACGGCTTCATCGGCAACCGCATGCTGATGCCCCGCCAGGTCGAGGCAACCAAACTGCTGCTCGAAGGCGCGACACCGGAACAGGTCGACCGCGTCCATGTCGAGTTCGGCATGCCGATGGGGCCGTTCCAGATGGCGGACCTCGCCGGCGTCGATATCGGCTGGCACCGCGACCCCAATCGGATCGAGAACATCCGTGACGCCCTCTGCGCCATCGATCGCTGGGGGCAGAAGAAGGGTGCCGGCTTCTACGATTACGACGAGAAGCGCACTCCGTCGCCCTCGCCGGTGGTCCAGCAGATCATCGAGGATTTCGCGAAGAAGCAGGGCGTCGAGCGGCGGGAGATCAGCGACCAGGAGATCGTCGAGCGCACGCTCTACACCATGGTCAACGAGGGCGCGAAGATCCTCGAGGAAGGCATGGCCCAGCGTGCCTCCGACATCGACGTCGTCTGGGTCTACGGCTACGGCTGGCCCGTCTATCGCGGCGGACCGATGTTCTGGGCGGACACAGAAGGGGTGGCCGCCATCGTTGCGGGCCTGAAACGCCAGGAGGAGCGTATGGGGAGCGACTTCTCCTTCTCCAGGCTGCTGCTCGACAAGGCGGAACGAGGGGAGAAGTTCACCCGTTAGGAGGGTTTCCGACACAAATCGGGAGCCTCCCCATGGACTATATGGTCGAAAGCAGCACCGGGCAGACGGCCGTCCGGTACAAGTCGGTCGTCGTCTGGATTCACTGGATCACGGCCGCCGTCGTGGTGGCGCAGGTCGTCGTCGGCTTCACCTTCCATCGCTTCCTGGAGCAGGGGACGCCGGAGCGCGCGGAAATGTTCGCCTGGCACAAGACGCTAGGCGCAACGATCCTTGTCCTGGCCTTGATCCGCCTCGCCGTGCGGTTGATGAACCCGCCGCCGCCTTACCCCGCCAATTTCCCGAAGTGGGAGAGGTTCGTGGCGGTGTGGAACCACCGGCTCTTTTACGTGCTGCTGATCGCCTTGCCGTTGACCGGCCTGCTGGCCGTCTCGGGCCGGGCCGAGGGCGGCCTGGTGCCGCTGAAGTTCGGGCTGGCGCTGCCGGCGATTCCGGGCATTCCCGAGGAGAACGCCTTCGGCGACTGGCATGTCGTGCTGGTCTTCACCACCCTGGCGCTGGTCGTGCTGCATGTTGGCGCGGCGCTGTGGAACCAGTTCAGATCGGAAACCAACGTCGCCGACCGCATGCCTCCCTTCCGGCGGAGCGATCAGGCCCCGGAAGCGGGCTGAGCGAGCCCTAGTCCAAGGTCGTCCGGTACTGCTTCATCGCCAGGCCGGCGACGATGAGGACGAAGAGCGCGAGCGCGCCGAGGCTCGGTAGCACCTCGGCGATGCCCACGCCCTTCAGCATGGCGCCGCGGATGACACGCAGCATGTGCGTCACCGGCACGACGGCTCCGATCCACTGCGCCCATTCGGGCATGCCGCGGAACGGGAACAGGAATCCGCTAAGCAGTATCGATGGCAGGAAATAGAAGAAGCTCATCTGCATCGCCTGCAGCTGGTTGCGGGCGATCGTCGAGACCAGGAAGCCGAGGCTCAAGGATCCGACGATAAACAGGAACAGGCCAACGACCAGCGCCGCCCAGCCGCCGGCCATCGGCACTCCGAACAACAGCCTGGCCATCAGGATGATGATCGTCGCCTGGAGGATCCCGACCAGCACGAAGGGGCTGAGCTTGCCGACCATCACCTCGAGCGGCCTGAGCGGTGTAGAGAGCAGTGTTTCCATGGTCCCGCGCTCGGTCTCGCGCGTCATCGCCAGCGCGGTCATCATGACCAGGGTCAGGGTGAGGATGGTCGCCACCAGCCCGGGGACGATGCTGTAGGCGGTGATGCTCTCGGGATTGTAGCGGCGCTGGATGACCACCTCGAAGGGCTCGGGCGCCCTCGCTGATTGTGCCAAGGGCCCCTTGAGGTCGTGCGCCAGCGCATATTCCGGCAGCGCGGACAGGGCGGCGACGGCCGGGCCAGTCGCGGCTGGATCGGAGGCGTCGGCCTCGACCAGGATTTGCGGCTTGTCGCGGCGGACGACGCGGCGGGTGAAATCGCCGGGGATCGTCACTGCGAACTGGACCGCGCCGCGCTCGATCAGCTCGTGCGCTTCGGACGGCGAGCGGACGACATAGCGCAGGTCGAAATAGTCGCTGCGCTCGAGCGCGCCGAGGATCGACCGGGAGAATTGCCCCTGGTCCTGGATAAGGACGGCGGTCGGAAGGTGCTTGGGGTCGGAATTGATCGCATAGCCGAACAGCAGCAGCTGGAAGATCGGAATGCCGATGATCATGGCATAGGTCAGGCGGTCCCGGACGAGCTGGGTGAACTCCTTGGCCAGCACCGCCAGCGTCCGCGACAGCGACAGCCCCATCATGCGGCTTCATCCACGCTGTGCTTGGCAGCGGCATCGCGCATTAGGTGGATGAAGACGTCCTCGAGCGTCGGACTGACCTCGGTCCAGCGATAGGGGTCGCGGCGGAACGGCTCGATCGCTTTCTCGAGCGCCTTGCGGTCGGTTCCGCTGGCATGGAGCGCCGATCCGAAGGGCGCGACCATCTCGACGCCTGGCCTGCCGGCGAGCTCCCGCACGAGGCGGTCGGCGCGCGGGCCTTCCGCCTCGAAGGTGACGAGGCGCGAGTCGGCGATGACCTGGTCGCCGGTGCCGCGGGCGATCAGCACTCCGTTGAAGATGTAGGCGATCTCGTGGCAGCGCTCGGCCTCGTCCATGTAATGGGTCGAGACAAGAACGGTCATGCCCTCGTCGGCGAGGCGGTGGATCTTGTCCCAGAAGTCGCGCCGCGCTTGCGGGTCGACGCCGGCCGTCGGCTCATCGAGCAGCAGCAGCTTCGGCTCATGCATCACGGCGGCGGCGAGTGCCAGGCGCTGCTTCCAGCCGCCTGACAACTGGCCGGCGAGCTGCTTGCGGCGTTTGGCAAGGCCAAGCCTGTCGAGCGTCTCATTGACCCGCTCCGCGACCCGGTCGAGACTGTAGACACGGGCGATGAAGACGAGGTTTTCCTCGATCGTCAGATCCTCATAGAGAGAGAATCGCTGCGTCATGTAGCCGGTCTGGCGCTTGATCGCGGCCGCCTCGCGCGGGAATTCGAGGCCGAGTACCTGGCCGGTGCCGCTGTCTGGCGTCAGCAGCCCGCACAGCATGCGCAGGCTGGTCGTCTTGCCCGAGCCGTTCGGCCCGAGGAAGCCGGTGATATGGCCCTGCTCGATCTGCAGCGAGACATTGTCGACCGCCTGCAGCGACCCGAAGCGCTTGCTCAGCCCCTGGACGTCAATCGCCAAAGTCACGGCAGCGGCTCTACGTCGACCGGAAGCCCGGGCATCAGCCGCCCGGGACGCTCGGGTTTCGCCTCGACCATGAACACCAGCCGGTCGCGGCTGTCGCGGCTGTAAATGATCGGCGGCGTGAACTCGGGCCGCGGGCTGACGTAGCTGATGCGGGCGGAGAGATTGCCTGCACAGCCGTCGCAGGCGAACCGGACCGTGCGCCCGGGCCGGTAGCGCGCAACCTCCTGTTCGGGGACGAAGAAGCGGACCTTGACCTGGCTGTCCGGCAGGAGCGCCAGGACCGGCTGGTTGGCGGCGACCCATTCGCCGGGACGGAAGTAGACCTCTTCGACGCGTGCGGCGGAGGGGGCGGGCGGCGATAGCTGGCCGACGCGGATATCGACTTCGCGCGAGCCGCCCCGCGCCTGGCTTTCCTGTGCACGG
>DATFEO010000089.1:0-14621 GCA_035250985.1 Sphingomicrobium sp.
GCCAAGCGCGGCGTCAACGTCGTCATGAACGAATATGCGATTCGCAAGCTCGGCTTCAAATCGCCTCAGGACGCTATCGGCAAGATCGTCCGCACCGAGCTGTTCGCGGAAGGTACGGGGATGGTCGACATCCACATCATCGGCGTCGTCGGCGACAGCCGCTTCCGAACGGTTCGCCAGCCGATCGACCCGATCATGTTCCGCAACGTCAACCAAGGCCCGGGTTGGATGATGGTCCGCTACAACGGCGATCCGGCGACGGTGCGGGCGGCGATCGAGCGCGAGTGGAAGAAGATCACCAGCGAGGTGCCGTTCAACGCCGAGTTCAGCGAGGACATCATCGGTGAAGCCTATGAGGCGGAGGACAAGAGGGCCCAAATCTTCGCCGCCTTCGCAGTCCTGGCGGTCATCATCGGATGCCTCGGCCTGTTCGGCCTCGCCGCCTTCACCGCCGAGCGGAGGACCAAGGAGATCGGCATCCGCAAGGTGCTTGGTGCCAGGACTCGCGACATCGTCCGGCTGCTGGTCTGGCAGTTCAGTCGGCCGGTGATCGTCGCTAATCTGATCGCCTGGCCGGTCGCCTGGTGGCTGATGCGCGACTGGTTGAATACGTTCGACCAGCGGATCACGCTCGGGCCAGCACCGTTCGTGCTGGCGGCCTTGGCGGCGCTTGCGATCGCCATCGTCACCGTCGTCGGCCATGCCATGCGGGTAGCCCGGGCGAACCCGATCCATGCATTGAGATACGAATGACCTGGGGGCGGGCATTGCTGGTTGCTGCTGCAGCGATGCTCGCCGCAGGCTGTGGCGCCCTGGGCTTTCCCGAGGCCCGGGCGCCACTTTCCGCCTCCGCCCATTCCGAATGCGCGCAACAGCAGGCCGCGGCGCGCGCCGCGCAGCCCTCGTCGCAGGCCTACTCCGCCCTCATGCCATGATTGGCTGACTTCCGCTCAGCCCTCGATGATGACCTTGGTGCCGATCTTGGTCATGCCGAACAGCTTCTCCGCGAACTTCAGCGGCAACCGGACGCAGCCGTGGCTCGCCGGATAGCCGGGGTTCGGGCCGGCGTGAAAGGCAATGCCCATCGGGTCGTACATCTGCATGAAGGGCATGGGCGCATTATCGTATTTGCGGCTGTAGCCCTTCTTCTTCTTCAGCATCACCGACCAGAAGCCCAGCGGCGTTTCATCGCCCTTCTTGCCGCTGGAAATGGTGGCGACGCCAACCAGCTGTTCGCCGCGATAGACGTAGAACAGCTGGGTCACCAGGTCGATGACGACCCGCGTCTCGCCTTCCGTCGGGACATTGGCTGCCCACATGTAACCGCCCGGCCTCAATGCCAGCGGCCCGAACAGGGCGACCGCGTCCTGATGGGCCCTGGGTGCATTACCCTGAGTCCAGCGATAGGGGAGCGGCTTCGGTGCGACCACCGCCGGTGCCGATGTGCGGGTTGGCTGCGGCGCCGTCGCACAGCCAGTCAGCAATGCGGCGGCGATCGCCGCCATCGTCCAATTTCGAAATTTGCCCACGGTCCCTGCCTTCGCTTCCTTGAACCGCTGAACAGCCCAAGCCATCATGCGAGTCAATCTGGTGGTAAACGATAAGTTACTATTAACGGGCCGAAAATTCCCGAAGCGGCCGCCTGTTCCATTCCGGTGCAACGAAATTTCCGCACTCCGCGCCACCTGCGCGCAAGCGTCATGAATCTGCGGATGTTGACCGAAGCTCCGAACACGACCCCCAATCGCCGGCGGCGGGAGAAGCACCGGCCGGTAGAGTTGCGCGCCCTTGCCGCGCCCTCGGGCAGCGGCGTTGCCGAGGCGGTGATTTCACGGCTGCGAATGCGATGCGGAGCATGGAGGCACCTCCTTCGGGCGAACCTAGCTGCGAGCGATCCACCGTCATCCGCTTTTCGATGAATGGCCGGAGGACGCTCAGTGTTCGCTCTGGTACCTCAGCACACCCGCCGCGTCAGGCTCGATCAGGTAGGTGTCCCACTGGCTATCGACCCTGGTAGGTCGCTCGACCTTCTGCGCCATGACGATGCTGCGGCCGTCCGACCGCAGGTTGATGGCGCCGTAGACGGCTACGCTCCGTTCGATCTTGGCCAGCAGCTCATCGATCTTCTTGCGGAACTGTTCCCGCTTCGCGTCCGTCGTCGCCGCTCGGAATGCCGCATAGGCATCGTCAAGCTGCTTGCGGAAGACGAACGGCTGCTTGATCGCCTCCGGCGCCGACCGGGCCAGCTCGGTGCTGAAGATCAGCGGCCGGTTGCCGCGTGACCAGCGGCCGACGCCGCCCAGGGCATCGGCGCGCGGATGGCTGTGCGGCTCGTCGTCGCCGCTCGAGATCACGGTCGCAAGCGCGTCGATGGATTGCAGGAAAATGTCGCTGAAATCGGCGCTGCCGTGGTGGCAGGCCTTCGCGACGTCGGACCTGAACTTTTGCCGCGCGCCCTCGATGATTGCGGTCCGGTCCTGCTCGCTCGGCGGCATGGGATAGCCGGTCGCCGAACGCAGCAAATGGTGCTCGGCGGGAATGTTGAGATCGCCGCCGAGCATGACCGAGATGTTCCGGTAGACCAGCCGCAATGCGACCGAATGGCCGTTCTTGGTGAGCCCGACGTCGCCGAACCACTTCAGCGCGTCCTTGCCGTTCAGCTTGTCCCGGACAGGCCCAAGGATCTGGATCTCGCATTTCGATTCGCCAGGCGCGAAGCCGGGCAGGTGCTGGTCGTCCACGCAGACCCCGCGCGCATCCGCCAATCGCCCGGAACTCAGCATTGCGAACAGCATCTTCGGATATTGCTTGCCGTCGTTGACGTTCGGGTCGCCGACGAGGGTGGAAAGCTCGGCCATCGTCGTCGTCACATCGGTCAGATAGCTGCCGCTCTTCGGGCCCAGCGACTGGCTCTTTGGCCCCTTCCGCTCGACGATCCCGTTGTGGATGAGGTTCTTGAAGCTGATATTCGCGTCCGAGAAAATCGGCGCGAAGCCCTTGTAATGGTCCTGATCAGGGTGGCTGATGACGGCGGCTTCAAAGGTGAAAGGCTTCTGGAAGCGGTTGTAGCGCCAGCGCAGGAACCGATACATATTGTCTTCCTCGCCGGCGTCGACGAGCACGTGCCTGTCGTCGGGCGTGATGACCAGCGCTCCATCGCCCTGGCCGATATCGACGAAGACGATTTCCAGCAGCCGCTCCTCGTGCAGGCTCGTTTCCGGCATGAAGCCGGCAACCCCGCGCGACTTGACCGGCTGCCAGCCGCCCGCCGCCGGGCCGGTCAGGGAGACATAATCGCCCCAAAGCAGCTGCTTTTTCGCCTTGCCGTTCGGCGCATCGTAAATCAGTGCTGTCGGATAACCCGCGAACTTCGTCGCCATCGTCGCCTCCCCTGGGCAAGAGGGCTATCGATTCGGCGGTTTCCACATAGCCGATTTGCTGTCCCGCCTCACTCCCACTCGATGGTACCCGGCGGCTTGGACGTATAATCGTAGGCCACGCGGTTGATGCCCTGGACTTCGTTGACGATCCGCGTCGCCACGCGGCTGAGAAACTCCGGCGCGAACGGGAATACGTCGGCGGTCATGCCGTCGACGCTGGTCACGGCGCGCAGGCCGCAGACGCTGTCATAGGTCCGCGCGTCGCCCATCACCCCGACTGTCCGCACCGGCAGAAGGACCGCGAAGGCCTGCCAGATGGCGTCGTAGAGGCCGGCGGCGCGGATCTCTTCCAAATATATGGCGTCGGCCTTGCGCAATATGTCGCAACGCTCCTTCGTCACCTCGCCAGGGATGCGGATCGCGAGGCCCGGCCCAGGGAACGGGTGCCGCGAAACGAACGCCTCGGGGAGGCCCAGCTCGCGGCCGAGCTCGCGCACCTCGTCTTTGAACAGCTCGCGCAGCGGCTCGACGAGCGCCATGTTCATCCGCTCGGGCAGGCCGCCGACATTGTGGTGGCTCTTGATGGTGACGCTCGGCCCGCCGGTGAAGCTGACGCTCTCGATCACGTCCGGGTAGAGCGTACCCTGCGCCAGGAAATCCGCACCGCCGATTTTCTGGGCCTCGGCCTCGAAGACATTGATGAACTCGGCGCCGATGAACTTGCGCTTGGCTTCGGGATCGGTGACGCCGCTTAGGCCAGCGAGGAAGTCGGCGCTGGCGTCCACATGGACCAAAGGGATGTTGTACGAATTGCGGAACAGGGAGACGACCTGCTCGGCCTCGTTGGCGCGCATCAGCCCATGGTCGACGAAGACGCAGGTCAGCTGCTCGCCAATCGCCTCATGGATCAGCACCGCCGCCACCGCGCTGTCGACCCCGCCCGACAGTCCGCAGATCACCCGGCCGTCGCCAACCTGGTTCTGGATCTCGAAGATTTTGGATTCGCGAAAGGCAGCCATGGTCCAGTCGCCGGCGCAACCGCAGATATGGCGCGCGAAATTGGCGAGCAATTTGCCGCCGTCGGGCGTGTGCACGACCTCTGGGTGGAACATCAGCGAATAGCGCCGCTCCTCCTCGTTGGTGGCGATAGCGAAAGGCGCGCCTTCCGATCGGGCAACCACCTCGAAGCCCGGCGCCAGGCTTTCGACCCGGTCGCCGTGGCTCATCCACACTTGGTGCTTCTCACCGACGTGCCACAGGCCGTCGAACAGGGCGCTTGGGGAGACGACCTCGATGAACGCCCGGCCGAACTCCTTCTGGTCCGAAGTTACGACCTTGCCTCCCAGTTGCTGGTGCAGCGTCTGCTGGCCGTAGCAGATGGCAAGCAAGGGCAGCCCACTGTCGAACAGCACCTGCGGCGCGGTTGGGCTTTCTTGCTCGGTTACGGAGGCAGGCCCCCCGGAAAAGATGATGCCCTTGGGCTTGAGCCGGTTGAACGCCTCCGCCGCGGCGTTGAACGGCACGATCTCCGAATAGACCCCCGCCTCGCGCACTCGCCGGGCGATAAGCTGGGTCACCTGGCTGCCGAAATCGACGATGAGGATGGTGTCTGAGGGCGTCATGGGCGGCGGATAGAGAGCAGCCGCACCCCTGTAAAGGCGGTGCTCTTAGGCTTGCGCCCGGCAACAGAATCGGCATGGTGGTCCGGCAGCAGCATAATCTGGCAGGAGCAGATTCCATGCTTCCGAACTCGCGCCAGGCCGTCGTTGCGGCCGCCACTTCGCTGCTCGCCGCCTCGACCGCGGCGCAGACACAGAACACCGCCAACAATTCGATGGCTGTCCAGGAGGTCATCGACCGGTCGATCGCCCTCTCGCCCGGCGCCGAAATCTGGCTCGAAACCATCGCCGGTCCGGTGGCGATCGAAACCGGCAACGGCTCGACCGCGCAAATCCATATCGTTCGCGGCGCCGCCACGCAGCGCGAACTGGACTGCTACCGGACCGAAGTCGACGCCACGCCTGGACGTCTCGCCATCCGCCATGTCCAGGATCGCGGCGCCGGCTGCGACAGCATCCGTTCCGGCCAGCAGGTGCGCCTCACCCTGCCGCGCTCGGTCAACATCTCAATGTCGTCGATTGCCGGTGACGTCGACATCGCCCCTGTTGACGGCCGGCTGAAGCTTGAAAGCATGGCGGGTCAGGTGCGCGTGCGCGGGGTCCGTTCCGCCGACCTGTCCAGCCTCGCCGGCGGCCTGTCGCTGACCCTGCTGCCGCTCGATAGTCGCGGCGTCCGCATCTCGAGTGTCGTTGGCATGACCGACATCACCTTTGCCCGGGGCGCCAATGCCGACGTCCGCATCGACAGCGTCTTGGGCAACACGATGAGCACCAGCCCGAGCATTCCGATCAGCTGGAATAATGGTCGCGCCAGCGCCCGCGTCGGCGAAGGCGGCGTGCCGGTGACCGTCTCCTCGGTGGTCGGGCACGTCACCCTGCACGGCAGCTGAGCGCGGGCGCGCATCCGTTAGGGACGGAGGCGCGTTCAGAACCCATGACCAAGGCCCCCGCTCTCTTCATCGGCCACGGCAGCCCCATGAACACGCTCGAGCTGAACGGCTACACCGAACAATGGCGGGCGCTCGGCCGGCGGCTGCCGCGGCCGAGGGCGATCCTCGCCGTGTCCGCACACTGGTTCATCGGCGCGACCGCAGTGACGGCAATGGCCCGGCCGCGAACCATCCACGACTTTTACGGCTTTCCGCAGGAACTCTTCGACTTTGAATACCCGGCTGATGGCGCGCCCGAAGTCGCGCAGGAAGTCGCCGAGGAGGTGAAGCCCGAATGGGTCGGGCTCGACCGCGACCAGTGGGGGCTCGATCATGGGACCTGGAGCGTGCTTGCTCATCTCTATCCGGATGCCGACGTGCCGGTCGTCCAGTTGTCGATCAATGCGCTGAGGCCGCTCGACTATCATGTCGAGCTGGGGGCGAAGCTCGCCAGCCTGCGCGGCAAGGGCATCATGATCCTCGGCAGCGGCAATGTCGTCCATAACTTGCGCCGCGTGCAGTGGGACCAGCCCGACAGCGGCTTCGACTGGGCGCAGCGCTTCGACGATGCGGCCGCCGAGCAGATGGCCTGCGATCCCGGCGCGGTTCTGAACCTCACCGGCCATCCCGATTACGCATTGGCGGTGCCGACTCCCGATCATTTCATCCCGTTGCTCTACGTCGCCGGTCTGGCCGCGGCCGGCGAGGGCGCCCGGCCCCTGGTTCGCGGTTATTCCCTGGGGGCCCTGTCCATGACTTGTTACGGCGTCGGGGCTGGCCCTATCGCAGAGGTCGAGGGCGAGGGCGCGGCCGGCTTGCCCGCCGGCGTCCCGGCCGACCAGACCAACCTCTAACACTTAAGCATCTACTTAACTGTCTTGACTCCCCTCCCGCAACTCGATAGTTAAGCGTGTGCTTAACGATCCGCGTCTCGATCATGCCTTCGCGGCGCTGTCGGACCCGACCCGGCGCTCGATGCTGTCGCGCCTGTCGCGCGGCCCGGCTTCCGTGTCAGAGCTCGCCCGGCCGTTGAGCATGAGCCTGCCCGCGGTCCTGCAGCATTTGCAGGCGCTGGAGACGAGCGGCCTGGTCCGCTCGGAGAAGAAGGGCCGGGTCCGCACCGTGCGGCTGAACCCGGGCGTGCTGGCGGCGGCCGAGCAATGGATCGTCGACCGCCGCTCCGAGTGGGAAAAGCGGCACGACCGGTTCGAAGAGCATGTGATGAACTTGAAGGAAGAGGAAAACGACAATGGCTTGTGAAATCAGCCCTGCCGACCGCGGGCTCCTGACCGCCGGGCAGTTGGCCGGCGTGCTGTTCTGTGGCGTCGCCGCTCACGGCATCATGACACGCCCCGGGTTAGATCTGCAGCGCCATGCGGTCAGCAACCTCACCCTGGGGGAAGGCGGTTGGACGATGATCGCGGCCTTTCATATCTCGGGCCTCCTGACCGCGGCCTGCGCGATCGGACTTTCGCACATCATGAAAGAAGGTCGCGGCCGCCGCGCGCTTCCGATCCTGGTGGGACTGTATGGACTCGGATTAATCCTCGCCGGGATTTTCCCGCCCCCGGCCTGTTGCGGGTTCCCAGCGGGAACCCCCGAAAACCAGTTGCCGGTGATGACGCCAAGCGCGATCGTCCATTCCATTGCGTTCATGGTCGCGTTCAGCGCGCTGATCGGCGCCTGTTTCGTCGCCGCAGTTCGCTTGAAGGGCGCGGCTGCCCTGCCCTCGCTGACTGCCGGAATTTTGATGCCGCTGCTCGTCGGCCTCGGCATGTCGAACCTCATCGCGCCGGGCGTCGCCTTCTTCATTGCCGCCATCATTGGCTGGTTCTGGCTGGCGATCGTCGTGATGCAACTCGCGGGCCAATCGGTCCAGACGCACGAACCGGCTCTTGCCGCCCAATCTTGACCGCTATCCGACAACCTTGATCGACGGAGAAAACGAAATGACCGACAAGCTGGACCTGGTGCTGGAGCGTACCATCGACGCGCCGATCGACCTGGTGTGGAAGGCCTACACTGATCCCGAGCATCTGAAGCAATGGTTCGCGCCGCGGCCCTACAAGATCACCGAATGCGATCTTGACCTGAAGCCCGGCGGAATCTTCCGTATCCGCATGGTCGGGCCCGACGGCTTCGACACCGGCCATGGCAATGCCGGCTGCGTGCTCGAGGTGGTCGAGGGCAGGAAACTAGCCTGGACCAGCGCGCTCGGCCCCGGCTACCGGCCTGCCGAGCTTGGCGAGGAAGGCTGCGAGAGCTTTCCGATGACGGCGATCGTCACCTTCGCCGACGCGGGCAACGGCAAGACCGCCTACAGAGCGGTGGCGCTTCACAAGGACGCGTCCGACCGGGAGAAGCACGAGCAAATGGGCTTCCACGACGGCTGGGGCACGGTCGCCGGTCAATTGGAGGAGTTCGCAAAGACGCTGCGCGTCGACGCCCAGTAACCAAAGAGAAAGCGCCGGAGTCTCGCGACCCCGGCGCATCCCTTGTTCAGTCGGCGAAGTGCTTAGCCGCCGTCGCCCCTGCGCGCCCGGCGCCGCTCGATGACCCGCTCGCGGACCGTCTGCTGGCGCTCCGCCCGCGCCTCGGCCCGGGCAGCTCGCTGTTCGGCCCGCTCCGCGCGCTGCTCGGCCTGTGGCTGCTGCCGTTCGGTGACAGCCTGGCGGCGAATATCGCGGATCCGGCGAACCTGGGCCCGCTCGACCGCGTCGAGATCGACGCCCTTGATGGTCGCGCCCTCCTTCGCCTTGGCGCGGAAGCCGGCGAAGCTCTGGGTCACCGCGGTATTGGCGCCGCGCTCCTCGCGGAACTTCCTCAGCATCTCGCGCCAGTAGTTGCTCTGGCGGGTAGTGATCGGGAACTGGCGGCCCCACGGATCATAGACCCAATAGCCAGCACCCGGATAATAGAAGCCGTCATACCAGCCGAAATAGGGGTGGCTGCCGTAACCGAAGTATGGGCTGGTATAGCCGTAGGGCCCGCCATAGCCGTAGCCGTACGGGCTGCCGTAGCCGTAGCCATAACCATATGGGCTGCCGGAACCGATGCTGACGCCGATGCCGCTGCCGCCATAGGGGCTGCCGAAGCTGGTGCAGGCGCTAAGGCCCGCGGACGCCGCGAGCACGACCAGCGCGGTCTTGATTCGAGGGGTAAGCACAGGCGATTCTCCTAAGATTCGCAAATACGCATTCAGACAGGATGCCCCAGGGCGATTGAACCGAGAATGAATTGGGCCGGGGCCATTATGACAGGCACCGACCCAATATTTGTTAGTAGCGGCGATAGCCGTAGTTGCGGTTACGCTTGGCGTCGATGTCGGTGATCCGGCCATAACGGTCGATGGTGCAGTCGAACTGCGCATCGCCCTGCTGATAGCCGTAGCCGTAGCCGCCGCCGGGATAGCTCGGACCACCATAGCCGCCGCCCGGATAGCCGGGACCGCCATAGCCGTAGCCGGGGCCGCCGCCGTAGCCCGGACCGCCGCCATAGCCGCCGTAGCCGCCCTGGCCGTTGGTCGTCGCATAGCCGAAGACCTTGAGGCCGCCGTTGGAGCGGCGCGAGACTTGCGTCACGCTGGTGACTCGAGCGCCCATGTAGCCGCCGCCGTAGCGATTGTCGTAGCCTTGGCCGTAGCGGTAGTTGCGGTATCGGCCACCTTCATTGTCAAGGCCGCGGGTGTTGATCCGGTACTCCACGGCGCGGACGCATTGCTCGACGGCATAGCGCTCGTTGTTGGCATAGCTGCGGCCGCCCAGGATCTGGCCCAGGATGTCGCCGATGCCGCCGCCCGGGTAACCGTAACCGCCGCCCGGGTAACCGCCTCCTGGATAACCACCGCCCGGATAGCCCGGATAATATTGTGCGGCCGCGGGAGCCGCGGCGGCCAGCGCCGCGAGGCCGGCACCGCCGACCAGGATTTTCGTCAAAGCCTTCATGGCCACACTCCTCATCACAACTAGCGCCCCCGAGGAACGCGATGAGACCAAATACGCGCGAGTCGCTGCATAACGGCTGAATGTGACGCATGGGAAATGTTCAGGATTCGAGGCCTCAGTCACCGGTGCGCGACTGCGCGGCATGAACGAGCGATAGTGACAGCTTAAGGAGCATTACGAATCGAAAGGGCCGCTGAATTGCTCCAGCGGCCCCGTCGCTTGTTGGTTTTGGGCTTGAAGCTCAGGCCTCGGCGAACGCTTCCTCGTCGGCCATCACCGGGCCGCTATCCTGACCCTTGGCCGAAACGTCGCGGTCGACGAACTCGATGATGGCCATCTTGGCTGCGTCGCTGGCGCGGAGTCCGCCCATTGGCTTGCCAGCCTTGCCGATCGCGCCCTTGATGACCCGTGTGTAGCCGCCGTTGCGCTCCGCGTAGCGCGGGCCGATGACGTCGAACAACTTGACCAGTTGGGCGTCATCCATCAGCCGGGCGTGGGCCAGGCGGCGGTTGGAAAGTCCGCCCTTCTTGGCGAGGGTCACCAGTTTCTCGACATAGGGGCGAAGCTCCTTCGCCTTGGCGAGCGTGGTGGTGATCTGCTCATGCTTGATGAGGGCGGCCGCCATGTTGCGGAACATGGCCGTGCGGTGGGTCGATGTGCGCTGCAGCTTGCGATGGCCGACGCGATGTCGCATTTCTTCGTCTCCGTTCGTCAGGGCCCCGTATCAGGTAGGCCCAGCCAGGCGGACTTTCGGGAGCCGCCCTGTATCCCATTGAAAAAGGCGAGGCGCTGACGCCCCGCCGTCGCGCGGTCC
Source organism: Sphingomicrobium sp. (assembly GCA_035250985.1). Lineage (GTDB taxonomy): Bacteria > Pseudomonadota > Alphaproteobacteria > Sphingomonadales > Sphingomonadaceae > Sphingomicrobium. The sequence continues at coordinate 10,687 of DATFEO010000089.1, forward strand.
TCAAGCGGAAATGGGTGCGAAAGTCAAGCGAAGCACGCCCCGCTGAACGTGGCCGGGACGGACTCGACCCGTGGATAACATTCGTTAAACTCTGCGCCCACGACTCGGGGTTAACGGTACGCTCAGGGGAGGGGCGGCAGTGGAATCCGACATCAATTACTATCGCCGCAGGGCCTTTGTGGAGATGGCAGCGGCCAGCCGCGCCGTCACCGAGGCGGCGCGCGAACGCCGGCTCTACATGGTCGATATCTATGTCCAGCGTCTCGCCGCGCTGAACGCGCCCAATCCCTTCTCCGAGCAGGATTTCGGCCGGGCAAAGGACCCCCTGCCCCATCGTTCCGCTTTCCGCTGGTCGGCCCGCGGCTGAGCGCAAAAGAAAAGGGCCGCCCTTTCGAGCGGCCCTTCCATTTGTCCATGATCGAAGACCGGCTTAGCCTAGGAGCTCCTGCTCGAGCTTCTTCGCCATTTCCTCGATATTCTCCGGCGGCCAGCCGGGGATGTCCATGCCGAGCCTGAGGCCCATCGAGGCAAGGACTTCCTTGATCTCGTTGAGGCTCTTGCGGCCAAAGTTCGGCGTGCGGAGCATCTCGGCCTCGGTCTTCTGAACTAGGTCGCCGATGTAAATGATGTTGTCGTTCTTCAGGCAGTTGGCCGAGCGCACCGACAGCTCCAGCTCGTCGACCTTCTTCAGGAGGTAGCGGTTGAGCTGGTTGGTGTCGGCCTGCGCCGCCTCAGGCATCGCTGCCGACGGAGCGCCGATCATCGCCGGGGCGGCGCGGATCTGGCTGTCGTCGAAGTGTACGAACAGCTGCAGCTGATCCTGCAGGATGCGCGCGGCGTAGGCGAGCGCGTCCTCCGGAGTCACCGTGCCGTCGGTCTCGATGGTCAGCGTCAACTTGTCATAGTCCAGTTCCTGGCCGACGCGGGTGTTCTCCACCTTGTACGCGACCTGGCGGACGGGCGAATAAAGCGCGTCGACCGGGATCAGGCCGATCGGTGCGTCGGCCGGGCGGTTGGCCTGGCTCGGCACATAGCCTTTCCCGACGTCGGCGGTCAGCTCCATGTTGAGCGTCGCGCCCTGGTCGAGGTGACAGATGACGAGGTCGGGGTTGGTAACCTCGATGTCGCCGGTGGTGGCGATCTGCGCGGCGGTGACTTCGCCCGGGCCGGTGGCCGACAGCTGCAGCCGCTTCGGGCCCTCGCCCTCCATCTTCAGCGCCAGCTGCTTGACGTTGAGGACGATGTCGGTGACGTCCTCGCGCACTCCCGCGAGGCTCGAGAACTCGTGCAGCACGCCCTCGATCTTGATCGAGGTGACGGCGGCGCCTTGGAGCGAGGAGAGCAGCACACGGCGCAGCGAGTTGCCGAGCGTCATGCCGAAGCCGCGCTCCAGCGGCTCGGCGACGAACACGGCCTTGCGGCGGGTGTCGCCGGCGCCCTGCTTGCGCTCCAGCGCGTTCGGCTTCTTCAGTTCCTGCCAGTTCTTTGCGTTGACGGCCATTTTCATTCCTTGGCAGTTAAGGGGCTAAGCCCTTGTTGATTCTTCATTTTCTGCCCTCAGCCTAAGCAGTGCTTTGGCCGAAAGTTCAAACGCGGCGGCGCTTCGAGGGGCGAACGCCATTGTGCGGGATCGGCGTCACGTCGCGGATCGAGGTGATCTGGAAGCCGACCGCCTGCAGCGCCCGAAGCGCGCTCTCGCGGCCCGACCCCGGACCCTTGACCTCGACCTCGAGGGTGCGGACGCCATGTTCGGCGGCCTTGCGGCCCGCGTCCTCTGCGGCGACCTGGGCGGCATAGGGCGTCGACTTGCGGCTGCCCTTGAAACCCATCATGCCGGCCGACGACCAGGCAATCGCATTGCCCTGTGCGTCGGTGATCGTGATCATCGTATTGTTGAATGACGCATTCACGTGGGCGACGCCCGCCGTGATGTTCTTGCGCTCGCGGCGCCGGAGCCGCTGAGGTGCTTGAGCCATTGATCAGTTCCTACAATCTTGAAGCTGCGTGATGCGGCGGAGAAGCAAGCGCGGGCGCCTACTTCTTCTTGCCGGCGATCGGCTTGGCCTTGCCCTTGCGGGTGCGCGCGTTGGTGTGCGTGCGTTGGCCGCGGACCGGCAGGCCCTTGCGATGCCTGAGCCCACGGTAGCAGGCCAGGTCCATCAGCCGCTTGATGTTCATCGCCGTCTCGCGGCGGAGGTCGCCCTCGACCGAGTGATCGGCATCGATCGTCTCGCGGATTTGCAGCACTTCCTGGTCGGTCAGGTCCTGGACCCGGCGCTCAGGCGCAATGTGCAGCTTCTCGGTAATCTCCTTGGCCTTGGTGCGTCCAATGCCATGGATGTAGGTCAGCGCGATCTCGACGCGCTTGTTGGTGGGGATGTTGACCCCGGCAATACGTGCCATTCAGTACTCGCTCCTAAGCTCCACAGGACATCTGAAGGCGATGCCCTATCTCTCAGCTGTTATCCCGCCTTCCAAAGACAAAACCGACGCGCGCACGAATGCGCCGCCGGTGAACCGGTGCAACGGGATGAAGGCCATGTAGGATTCGCGGGCAACTGAGTCAAGGCAGCCGGCATTTGCAAGCCACGACTCGTTCGCTAAGCGCGCGAACATGCAGCGCCTGACCCTCGAGCAGCCGGTCCCCGAGCCTCTTCGCGGCGCGGTGGTGGCGCTCGGTAATTTCGACGGTTTTCATTTGGGCCATCAGTCGGTGGTCGGGCGGGCGGTGCAGAGGGGGGCGCACGAGCGGCGGCCGGTGATCATCGCCACTTTCGACCCGCACCCGGTCCGACATTTCCGGCCGGACACGCCGCCCTTTCGCCTGACGACATTGGACCAGCGCCAGCGGTTGTTCGCCGCCGCCGGCGCCGACGCCATGCTGGTGTTCGACTTCGGCGACAAGCTGGCCTCAACCACCGCCGAGGATTTTGTCGGAGAGATATTGGCGAAGCAGATCGGCGCGGCGGCGGTCGTCACCGGCGAAGACTTCACCTTTGGGCGCGGCCGCGGCGGCAATGCCGAGGTCCTGCGAACGCTGGGCAAGCAGCACGGCATCGCGGCCGAGACGGTGGCAGCCGTATCGGTGGAGGGCGAGCGGGTGTCGTCGGGGCGGATCCGCGAGTTTCTGCAGGCGGCCGATCCCGGCGCCGCTACTCGCCTCCTCACCCGTCCCTTCGCCATCGAGGCGGAGGTCGAGCGCGGCGACGGTCGCGGCCACGACCTCGGCTGGCCGACCGCCAACATGCGCCTCGGCAAGTATCTCCGCCCCGCCTACGGCATCTATGCGGTCCGGGTCCGGCTCGACGACGGCAGCGAGCATGACGGCGTCGCAAGCCTTGGGATCCGACCGATGTTCGACCCGCCGGAGGAGCTGCTGGAAGCCCATCTGTTCGGCTTCGAAGGCGACCTCTACGGCCGCACCATCGAAGTCATGCTTCACCATTACCTTCGCCCGGAGGCGAAGTTCGAGGACCTGGACGCCTTGATGAGCCAGATGGCGAAGGATGCGGAGAAGGCGCGGGAATTGCTTCAATCGTCATCCTGAACTCGTTTCAGGATCCATTCCGCCATCCACACGAAGCCCGCCGATGGATGCTGAAACAAGTTCAGCATGACGGATGGTTTGCAATCTCCACTGGCGCGGCTAGGACGCCCGCCAATGTCCGACGCGCCCGACAAGCCTGACTACCGATCGACCGTATTCCTTCCGCGCACCGACTTCCCGATGAAGGCCGGCCTGCCGCAGAAGGAACCGGCGATCCTGTCGCGCTGGGAATCCGAGGGGCTGTACCAGCAGATCCGCGCGCACCGTGCCGGCCGCGAGAAGTTCATCCTCCATGACGGCCCGCCCTACGCCAATGGCGACATTCATATGGGCCACGCGATGAACAAGGTGCTGAAGGACATCATCGTCCGCAGCCAGTCGTTGCTCG
>DATFEO010000110.1:0-5069 GCA_035250985.1 Sphingomicrobium sp.
TCCAAGACCAGCATTGTCATGAACTACCGCAAGGGCCTCGCGGTCAGGCCGATCGGCTGATCAGCCGGCGTCGGCCAGGTTCGCCGGACCGAAGCCGTGGGGTATCAGCGCCGATATGCGGTGGCGCTCGATAGTGCTGCCCTGGCCATTGGCGCAGAGTATCTCGACGTCGATCCCGGACAATTGCGCGGCCTCGAGGATTGCCTGGCGGCAACCGCCGCACGGCGTGCAGACCAGGTCGCCAGCCAGTTCCCCTGCCGAGCCGTCGCCGCCGGCGACCGCGATACGGGCTACCTTGCCAAGGCCGAAGGCATGCTGGGCGGCGGTCAGCGCGCTTTGCTCGGCGCACAGGCCGAGGCGGTAGCAGGCGTTCTCCATATTGGCGCCCGTCACGACTTCGCCATCCACCGATTCTACCGCGCAGCCGACCGAGAAGCGGGAATAGGGGGCGTAGGCTTTGAGGGCGGCGGCGCGAGCAGCAGCGACAAGCTCTTCCTCTGTCATGAGCTCAATCTTAGGCGGGGGTAGCCAAACCTGTCACCCTGAACTCTCAGGGTCCATTTGGTAGAGCGCAATGCGGGTGGAGGGATGGATGCTGAAACAAGTTCAGCATGACGGCAAAATGTGGGTCTTCGGACTGCTGGTGCTCGCGGGTTGCACGACCGCGCCGCGGCAGGTTCCGTCGCAGGCGCCGGCCGTCGCCGGGCCGGTTGAAGTGCAAATCCTCGCTATCAACGACTTCCACGGCCATCTCGAGCCGCCCAGGCAGGCAATCGACGCGCCCGTTACAACCGCTGAAGAGAAGGTCAGGGTCCCGGCGGGCGGCGCGGCCTATCTCGCCGGCGCGCTCAAGGCGCGACGGAGGAGCCACCCGCATAGCGTAACGGTTTCGGCCGGTGACATGATCGGCGCGACGCCTTTGGTGTCGTCGCTGTTCTTGGACGAGCCGACCATCGCCGCCATGAAGTGCCCAAGCTCGGCCGCATCGAGGACCGGACGCCAAGGCCCTAGCGCAGCGGCGGCTCGTCGAAGCTGCGCAGCTTGCGGCTGTGGAGGTCGTCGCCCTCGCGCTTGAGGAGGTGCAAGGTTTCGATCCCAATCCGCAGGTGCTGGCTGATGGCGCGCTCATAGAAGGCGTTGGCCTGGCCCGGCAGCTTCAATTCGCCGTGTAGCGGCTTGTCGGATACGCAGAGCAGGGTGCCGTAAGGCACACGGAAGCGGTAGCCCTGGGCGGCGACGGTCGCCGATTCCATGTCGATGGCGACTGCCCGGCTCTGGTTGAAGCGCAGCGCGGAGAGGGTGTAGCGCAGCTCCCAATTGCGGTCGTCAGTCGTGACGACCGTGCCGGTCCTCAGCCGCTTCTTGACGCTGTCCTCGTCCTCGCCGGTGACCATGACCGCGGCGTCGAACAGCGCTTTCTGCACCTCGGCGATGGCGGGCAGGGGGACTTCCGGCGGCAATACGTCGTCGAGGACATGGTCATCCCGCAAATAGGCGTGGGCGAGGACATAATCTCCGATCGTCTGGCTGGGACGAAGGCCGCCGCAATGGCCGATCATCAGCCAGGCCTCGGGGCGAAGCACGGCGATATGATCGCAAATGGTCTTGGCATTGCTTGGCCCGACGCCGATGTTGACCAAAGTGACGCCGTCCCCGCTCGCCGTCATCAGGTGATAGGCAGGCATCTGGTGGCGGCGCCAGACACCGGCCGCGATCTGCGCCTCGGCATCGGCCAGCTGGCCCGATTCATAGAAGCCACCCGGTACAGAGAAACCGGTGAAAGGACTATCCGGCTGGCGCAGCGCGTCAATCGCGAAGCGGACGAACTCGTCTACGTAACGGACATAGTTGGTGAACAGGACGAACTGCTGGAAATGCTCCGGCGGCGTGCCGGTGTAGTGGCGCAGTCGAGCCAGGCTGAAGTCGGTGCGTGGGCCATCGAACAAGGCCAGCGGGCGAATGTCCCTCGTTGAGTCATAGACGCCGTCGGCGATCTCGTCCCCGATATGGACGAGCTCGGTCGAGGGGAACCAGCGCGAAAGCTCGGCGGTACTCATGCCGCCCAGCTCCAGCTCGGCGCCGTCGATGACATAGGGGTAGCTGATTTCGCTCGCCGATCGGCCGGCCTCGATCTCAACGCCATAGTCGCGGATCAGATGGCTCAGCTGCTCAGTGAGATAAGCGCGGAAGAGCCGCGGCCGGGCGATCGAGCTTGCGTAGACGCCGGGCTGGTTGAGCCTCGCGAACGCCCGCGATGAGAAGGGCGGCGCGCCTTCCGGTTCATAAGCGATTCTGAGCTCAGGGTAGGCGAAGGCGCCGACGTCGCGGGCCTTGCGGTCGGGCTTCGCGCCCTCGCGGGCATAAGCGTTGAGCGCGGCACGAAGGTTGGAAACGGATGAGTCGTAAATGGCCTCCAGTTCGTCGAGGATGGCCGGAATCTGGTCGATCGATGTCATGAGCGAACCGCTTGGCGGTTGAATGCGGCAGATGCAAGACAGGCCAATGACCAGCATTCTCGCGATCCGCGTCACGCCGCGCTCTTCCAGGCCCGGCATTGGGGAGTGGAAGACCGACCCCGGCGGGCGGCCGTTCCTGGAGGTGCGGGTCGCCGCCGCGCCTGCCGATGGTGCAGCTAACGACGAGGTCATCCGGCTGCTGGCCAAGGCGCTTGGCATTCCCAAATCGAGCGTAGCGGTCGTCAGCGGCCAGGCAGCCCGCCTCAAGCGACTGGAGCTGCCGCTCAGCGAGCAGGAAATTCGGCGCAAGCTCGGCGGCTAGTCGGCGATCAGGCTCATGCAGGTGCCGCCGGCCTCGGCCTTCTGCAGCTCGGACAGCTCGACCTCAACCACCTTGAAACCGCGGTCGCGAAGCCTGGCGACGGTCCGTGGGCTTCCCGCCGCCATGATCAGCCGATCGCCCGCCCGCACGCAATTGCCGGCGGAGGACTCCCCGTCAGCGGTGCAGACCGGATCCGTTCCCGCGAAGCGATCCGGGTCAACCCAGTTCGGATTCACCAGGAGGGTTGGCCGGCCGTCGCGATCAGGGCCGGCGAAGGTCACCGCGGTCTTGAGATGCAGGCAGCGGCCGAGCTCGACCGGCACGACCGAAAAACCGAGCGGCGCGACTGCATCGGCGAGCGCGGCCGTGCCCATGGGGTCGGTGCGGCTCGACTGGCCGACATAGAGCCTGTCCGCGATGCGCAGGACGTCGCCGCCGTCGAGCGTTCCGGCAGCGAGGCGATGGATCGTGAAAAAAGCCCTGAGCCCCTCCGCCGTGGACTCGGTTTCGTCGGCACGCGATGACACGCCTGGACGGGTGATGATCGCATGCTGGCCGAGAATGAGCGCGGTGTCCTCGACGAATACCGCGTCGGGATCCTCCGGCAGATCGGGCAGCCGGATCACGTCGAGTCCCGCGTCTTTCAGCGCCTGCTCGTATTTGCCATGCTGTTCGGCCGCTCGCACTGTGTCGATCGGACTGCGTTCGAGATGCGTCAGTGCGCATTCGGCGAGGCGAGGGCTGACGGCCCGCGTGAAGGCGCGCGGCATGCGGCGAGTCTTAGCCGCGGTCGCCCATAAGAAAAAGGCGGCCAGGTTGCCCCGACCGCCTCCTTCGTGACGAACTCGTGCAATTAGCGCTTCGAGAACTGGAAGCTGCGGCGAGCCTTGGCCCGGCCGTACTTCTTGCGCTCGACGACGCGGCTGTCGCGGGTCAGGAACCCGGCGCGCTTCACCGTCGTACGCAGGGTCGGCTCGTAGCGCGACAGCGCCTGGGCGATGCCGTGCAGCACCGCGCCGGCCTGGCCCGACAGGCCGCCGCCCTTGACGGTGGCGACAACGTCATACTGGCCGACGCGGTCGGTGATGCCGAACGGCTGGTTGATGACAAGACGCAGCGTCGGGCGAGCGAAATAGATTTCCTGCTCACGGCCGTTGACCTCGATCTTTCCCGAGCCCGGCTTCAGCCAGACGCGGGCGACGGCGTCCTTGCGGCGGCCAGTCGCATAGGCGCGGCCATGCTTGTCGAGCTGCTGTTCGCGCAGCACGGCCTGCATCTGCGGGCCCTGGGTCGAGACGCCATGGTCCTCGGGCGGGCCGTCCTTGCTGCGCCTTTCCCTGGCGGGAGCTTCGACGGCGCCGGCCTCAGCGGCGGGAACCTCAGCGGCTTCCACGGCTTCAGCCTCGGGAGCGGCGGTCTCGGCCGGCTGCTCGCTGGTCAGTGCGCCGAGATCGGCGAGGGACTTCTTCTTGTCGGCCATTATGCGCCCACCTTGTTCTTGCGGTTCATCGAGGCAACGTCGAGCAACTGCGGGTCCTGGCCCGCATGCGGATGCTCGCTGCCGTTATAGAGGTGCAGGGCGCGCATCTGGTCGCGGCCCAGCGGCCCGCGCGGGATCATCCGCTCGACGGCCTTTTCCAGCACGCGCTCGGGGAAGCGGCCCTCGAGCACCTTGCCGGCGGTCACTTCCTTGAGGCCCCCGGCATAGCCGGTGTGTTTGTAATAGGTCTTCTGCGCCAGCTTGCGGCCGGTGAAGCGCACCTTGTCGGCGTTGATAACGACGACATGGTCGCCGCAATCGACGTGCGGGGTGAAGCTCGGCTTGTGCTTGCCGCGCAGGATGTTGGCGATGATCGTCGCGACGCGGCCGACCACCAGCCCGTCGGCATCGATTAAATGCCATTTCTTCTCGACCTCGGCCGGCTTGACCGACTTGGTGGTCTTCATCAGCGCCTTCATGGCGTCTATCCTTCTTCAAAACAGGAAAACGCCGGCGCACGGCCAGCGTCTGTGAGCGCGCTAATCGTGGTGCGAGGCGAAAAAGTCAAGCAAAAGCGGGCATTTCTCGGCGGGTAAAATGTTACCCGACACCTTCCTCGACCCAGTCGCCATAGCTAGCTGGCAGCTTCACGATCGGCCAGACGGCGAGCGCGGGGACCGAATAGCTGTGCAGCTCGGTGATGCGCTCAATCAGTCGGTCGGCGCCGTCCATCGTCGTCTTGAACAGCGCCGGGACCTCGGATCCCGTCTCGATCGCGCCTTCCCAGCGATAGATGGAACGGCACGGCTGG
>DATFEO010000125.1:0-2907 GCA_035250985.1 Sphingomicrobium sp.
CGCTCGTCGATCCAACCCGCAGGGCCCTCGCCTACAAGGCTCGGATTGAAGCCGCCCGGAAAGCGTCCCTCTCTCAGAAGCCCGGGATAGCCGGCCGCGACATGGCCGAGGGCCGATAGTGACGCATCCGGATCGAAAGGCAGACAGGCCGCCGCTGCCCAGGGCACGAGCGTGCCGTCGTCCGGACCGAAGGGTGCGCCGCGGTTGACGTAGCCCAAAAGCCGCTGCCAGCGTCCGTCCTTGAGGCGCAGCCGGCCGCGTGGCGCATGGCAGGCACTGAGCCCCCAGAGATGTTCGCCATAGCCGGCGAAGCGGCCCGAGTTTCGCCGCGCATGGTCGCGCTGCAGCGCAATGGCGCGCCGGCTGTTCTCGAAGTAGTCCGTGCCCCTCTCGCGCATCGGCCGATCGCCGAGACCGCGAAGGTCAAGCCAGGCCTGCGGGAACAGGTGGATGAACAGCGGCGCCGCATGGAGATGAGGCCCGCCATCAACCGCGATCCAGTCGTAGCCCTCCGTAAAGGCGGTGTAGTGCTCCGGCTCGATCGCATGATCGGGCGCCCCGAGCGCCAAAACATAGAGCACCAGCGCCTCGCTGTACCCCCGCCAGCGATGCTTCAGGAACCGGCCGGGCGGGCGCCAGCCCATCGTCAGTGTGTCACTCCGGTTCAACGCCCAGCGCCAGTCGACCCGCGCGTAGAGCCTTTCGGCGAGCGTGCGGATGTCGCATTCACCCGCGTCCTCGCCGGAGAAATAGGCGGAGGCGGTCAGGCATCCGGCGATCAGCAGCGCCGTATCGACGGTCGAAAGTTCGCTGCGCCAGGTGCGCTCGCCGGTCCGCATATCGAGAAAGTGATAGTAGAAACCGCGATAACCGCTCGCCCGCTGGTCGCGCGACTGCGGGCTCTCGGCCAGGAAGCGCAGCGTGGTCAAAACCCGCGCAATCGCCTCGCAGCGCGAAATCCACCCGCGCTCGACGCCGATGGGATAACAGGAAAGGCCGAAACCGGTCGCAGCAATACTCGACGGCGCGCCCGGCAACGACGTATCCGCGATCAGCCCGGTGGCCGGATCGGCGTGATCGAGGAAGTATCCGAACGCCGCCTTCTGCAGGCCATCGATTTGAAATATCTCGGTATTTTCCGTCTGTTTCAGCATCCCGCTCTTCCGGACCCTGGCCCCAGTCATAAGTCCTTCTGAGCTGACGCCGGCAAAATCACTCTTTGTTGATGGCCAGCTACACCCAAATGGTCGCCGAAATCCAATCCTGTGTTACATTCTTCTAATCTGACCGCGCGCAATGACTGGTTGAAGCGATGTTGAGCGTGTTGGCGTTGATCCTCTCATTGAGTGGTGGCCCGAGCCCATCGACCGCCGCGTCGACGGATGTCGATGTCGAACTGGTCCTGGCCGTCGATATGTCCGGCTCGATGGATCTGGACGAGGCGCGCATCCAGCGCGCTGGTTACGTAGAGGCGCTCCGGCACCGCGATTTCCTCGATGCGGTCGCAAGCGGGCAACTGGGCAAGATCGCCATCGGCTACTTCGAATGGGCCGGAACGGTTAACGAATCCTCCGTCGTTGCCTGGCAAGTGATCTCCACCGCCGCCGACGCCGATGCCTTTGCCAAGCTGATCGAGGCGAGACCGGTCGGCACCCGGCGCGGCACGTCGATCTCGAATGCGATCACCTACGGTACGATGCTGATCGATTCGAACGCCTTCAACGGCATTCGCCGGGTCATCGACGTCTCCGGCGACGGCCCGAACAACATCGGCCCGCCGGTCATTCCCGCCCGCGAGACGGCGGTCGCCCGCGGCATCACCATCAACGGGCTTGCGATCCTCATCCGCCCCTCGGTCTCGACCGGCCCGCTCGACCAGTATTACGCCGAATGCGTGATCGGCGGTCCCGGGTCCTTCGTGCTGCCGGTGCACGAGCCTGAGGATTTTTCGATCGCAATTCGCCAGAAGCTGGTGCTCGAGGTCAGCGGTCTGCCGCCGCCGCCCACCGTTCGCCTGGCCGATGCCCTTCCGGCATCCGACTGTCTGATCGGCGAGAAGCTCAGGCCCGGCTTCCTCGACCGCGTCTATCCCGAACTCGACAAATAACCCCTCGCCGCCCCGACAGCGCGCGCGTCATATCAGACGCGCAATGGTCTCTGCAGCACTTTGAAGCGCTGCATGTTTCCTTAAATCGGGTACGATTTAAGGAAACATGCAGTTGTCGGCACGCAACCCATGCGCGTCAGATTGTCGTTTCCCTTCGCTTCGCCCGGCGATAAGATGAGCCGTTATCTCGCGGATCGATTCATGTCCTTGACCACCACGCCTCCATCGGCCGACATGGCCACCGACACCGCCGACACTGGCAGTCAGCATATCCGCGACACGTTGCGCGATGCGATCGTCGAGCGGCGGCTTGCCCCCGGCACCAAGCTTTCGGAAAGCGATGTCGGCGAACTCTTCAACGTCAGCCGCACGCTGGTGCGCGCCGCCCTGCAGGCGCTCTCCTATGAAGGCCTCGTCAGCGTCGAGAAGAACCGCGGCGCCTTTGTCGCCCATCCCTCGATCGACGAGGCGCGCCAGATCTTCGCGACCCGCCGGCTGATCGAGCCGGGCGTCGTGCGGGCTGCGGCGCCGAATATCGGCAAGGCCGAGCTCGCCGAGCTCAGGCGCATGCTGGCGGCCGAACGGCAGCTCACCGACCAGCGCGGCCACTCGGCTCGCCGTGCCGAGATCAAGGCATCGGGCGATTTTCACCTGGCGCTCGCCGATCTCAGCCGCAATGCCATTCTTCGCCGCTTCATGGACGAACTCGTTGCCCGCTCCTCGCTGGTGATCGCGCTTTACGGCCAGTCGACCGTTTCGAGCTGCGGCCACAACGAACACGACGAAATCGTCAACGCGCT
>DATFEO010000130.1:0-5965 GCA_035250985.1 Sphingomicrobium sp.
ATCCACAGGCCGTAGGCGGCAAAGGCGAAGCTGGCGAAATTGCCGAACAAGGTCGCATTGCCGAGCTTCGTGAGCCGGATGCCGGCATGCCAGGCGGCAAGGTCGGCTGCGAAGAAGAAGGCGGCGAAGGCCACGGCAATCGCCAGCTTAACCCCCGGCCAGTGAACCGGCTGGCCTGCCATTCGCGCCAGCAGCCAGAGGAAAGGCAAGGCCAGCGACAGCCGCCAGAAGCCGGCGGCCACCGCGCCGGTATCGGCGAGGCGGACCAGCCAGGGCCCGAACGCCAGCGCGACATTGCCCAGCAGCAGCGCGGGGTAAGCAAAGCGATGGGGGTTTGAAGCGTGGGACACGGTGCGCGCTTAGGGCCCGGCGCCAAGGCTTGAAAGCGCGAATCCAACAAGCGGCTTATAAGGCAGGTTTATGGCTGCCTGCGCTCTTTTCGATTTGCGCGGCAGCAAGCCGACATTAAGTCAGCCGGCGCGGTTCATGAGGGGTCCGCGGAAAAAGAAAGGACACTCATGCCCAGTCTGTTCGATCCCATCGCCATCGGCTCACTCAGCTTGAAGAACCGCATCTGGATGGCACCGCTGACCCGCGGCCGCGCCACCCAGGAGGCGGTGCCGACCCCGATCATGGTCGATTATTACACGCAGCGCGCCGACGCCGGCCTGATCATTACCGAGGCCACCGGCATCAGCCGGGAGGGCCTTGGCTGGCCCTATGCGCCCGGATTGTGGAACGACAACCAGGTCGAAGGCTGGAAGCCGGTCACCGAAGCCGTCCATGCGGCCGGCGGGCGAATCGTCGCGCAGCTGTGGCACATGGGCCGGATCGTCCATCCGGATCTGGGCGGCGGCCAGCCCGTTTCCGCTTCGGCGACGACGGCCCCGGATTTCGCCCACACCTACGAGGGCAAGAAACCCTACGTCGAGGCTCGGCCGGCGACGTTGGCCGACATCGAACGAATTCTCCGCGACTATGCCCACGCGGCCCGCAATGCCATTCGCGCCGGATTCGACGGCGTCCAGATCCACGGCGCCAATGGCTACCTGATCGACCAATTCCTCCGCTCTTCCGCCAACCACCGCGAGGATGAATATGGTGGATCCATCGACAACCGAATCCGCTTCGCGGGCGAAGTGATCGAAGCGGTGGCCGCCGAAATAGGCATCGAGCGCACCGGCATCCGCTTTTCGCCCAATATCGAGACGCAGGGTGTAGTGGATTCGGATCCCCTCGGACTGTTCACCGCGCTGGCGAAGCGGCTCGAGCAGCTGCAGGTGCCGTGGATCGAGCTCCGCGAGGCGCATCAGCCGACCAGCGCCGGATCGATCCCGACCGCGCCGGTCAGCCCGGAGATGCGGAAGCATTATTCGGGCGTGATCGCCCTCAACAGCGATTATGTCGGCGACACCGGCCAGGCGCGGCTCGACGAAGGCATTGGCGATGCCATTGCATTCGGCCGGGCCATCCTCGCCAATCCCGACCTGGTGGCGAGGATCAGCGCCCGTGCGCCGCTGAACGAGCCCGATCCGGCGACCTTCTTCACGCAAGGGGCGGAAGGCTACATCGACTATCCGACGCTCGACGAGGAGCGCGCAGTCGCCTGAGGCCTTAGCGTACCTGGCGGAGGTAGGAAGGGGCGGCGCCGAAGCGGGTGGCCACCTTGACCATTGCCAGCGCCGCCTTCGCCGCAGCACCGCCCTTGTCGGCCTGGCCGGGATCGGCGCGGACGATCGCCTGGGCCTCATCCTCCACCGTCAGGATTCCGTTGCCGATCGGATAGCCCTCGAGCGTCAAGTCCATGAGAGCGCGGGCGCTTTCGTTCGACACGATTTCGAAATGGTAGGTCTCGCCGCGGATGATGATGCCCAGTGCAACGAAACCGCAATAGCGCCCGCTCTTGGCGGCGAGGGCTATGGCGCCCGGGACCTCAAGCGCGCCCGGGACGGTGATGGTCTCATGCTCGTGGCCCGCTGCTTCGATTGCGGCACGGGCGCCGGCAAGCAACATGTCATTCAAGTGAGGGTAGAAACGGGCTTCGACGATCAGGATGCGGGCCATCAGCGTGCCTCCGGGACAATGTTGCGTTCCTCGACGATCGACAGGCCATAGCCCGACAGGCCGACCGGCGCATGGCGCGTGTTGGTCAAGAGGATCATGTCGTGGATACCAAGCGCGGCGAGGATCTGGGCGCCGATCCCATAGTCGCGCAGGACCTCGCCGCCCTGGGGCGGCTTGCCCGAGCGCAAATCGGCGGAGCGCGACAGCGAGCCGGGCGAGGCGGCATGCAAGGCGACGACGACGCCGGCGCCAGCATGCTCGATCATCGCCATCGCCCCGTCGAGCAGGCCGGAGCGCTCGCCCTGCTCGCCTAGCACGTCGGCGAAGAGGTCGAGGCTGTGCATGCGCACCAGCGTCGGCTGGCCTTCCTCGACCGCGCCATGGACGAGAGCCAGTTGCTCGGCGCCGCTGGCCTTGTCGCGAAACACCTTCGCGGCCCAGTTGGCACCGCGGCGCGAGGCGAAGCGCGTCTCGGCGACCTCGGCGACCATATGATCGCGGCGCAGGCGATAGGCGATCAGGTCGCGGATTGTGCCGATCTTGAGGCCGTGCGACGCCGCAAAATCGACCAGGTCGTCGAGCCGGGCCATGGTGCCGTCCTCGCGCATGATCTCGCAGATGACGCCCGAGGGGTTGAGGCCGGCGAGCCGGGCGACGTCGACCGCTGCCTCGGTATGGCCGGCGCGCACCAGGACACCTCCGGGCCTGGCGACCAACGGGAAGACATGGCCAGGCGAGACGAGAGATTCGGGACCGTTAGCGGAATCGATGGCGACGGCGATGGTACGCGCACGGTCGGCGGCGCTGATTCCGGTGGTGACGCCATCCCGGGCCTCGATCGAGACGGTGAAGGCGGTTTCCATGCGCGTGCGATTGTCGCTCGTCATCGGCGCCAGTTGCAGTGCTTCGGCGCGATCCTTGGTCAACGCGAGGCAAATAAGGCCGCGCCCGTGCCGGGCCATGAAGTTGATCGCGTCCGGGGTCGCCATTTGGGCTGGGATGACGAGATCGCCCTCATTCTCGCGGTCGTCATCGTCGACCAGAATGAACATCCGGCCGTTGCGCGCTTCGTCGATGATCGCTTCGGCACCGACCAGGACCTGCGACGTGCCGCGCTGGATCAGCTTTTCCAGCCGCTTCAGCGTCTCGGCCGTGGGGTTCCAGTCGGCTGCCCCCAGCTTGCGCAGAGAATTGGGATGCAGACCCGCGGCCCGGGCGAGCCCGGCGCGGCTGACCTCGCCGGTTTCGATGATGGCGGTCAGCTGCTCAATGAGACCGGTCGACATATTTGGTCCGCTATCACACTACAATGTGATTGCAAAGCGAAACTAATGACATTCAACTGTCTTGGCGGCGCGCGCGCTCCAACCGCTGGAGATAGCGCGCAAGGACATCTATCTCAAGATTGACCTGTTGCCCGGCGTGGAGCTGTCCCAGCGTAGTGTGACCCGCTGTGTGGGGGATGATGTTGACCGAAAAGTCCGTCGCGCCGCCTTCGACGTCCCTCAGCTCATTGACGGTCAGCGACACGCCGTCGAGGGCGATCGAGCCCTTTTCGGCGATATATGGACCGATTTCCGCTGGCGCGCGGATCAGGACTCGGACCGAACCGCCCTCGGGGGCGACCTCGACCGCTTCGCCAAGGCCGTCGACATGGCCGGTGACGATGTGACCGCCGAGCTCGTCACCCACCCGAAGTGCCCGTTCCAAGTTCAGTTTCGCGCCTTCATTCCACTTGTCGGCCGGCGTACGCGCCTGCGTCTCGGCCGAGACATCGACCGCAAACCAGTCATCTCCCTTGTCGACCACGGTCAGGCAGACGCCCGAGCAGGCGATGGAGGCGCCGATGTCGACCGACGCCATGTCATAGCCGCAGCCGATGGCAAGGCGCAGGTCGCCGCGCGGCTCGGCGCTGCGGACGGTGCCAATATCGGTGATGATTCCGGTGAACATTCAGCCCTGTCCCTCGTCGCGGACGCGCTCGTAGACTTCGAGCCGGTCGATGCCAAGCGGCCGGGGATCTACCGCCCGCCAGCGGCCATGGGCGTCGGCGATGGCGTCGAGCCCGATATAGCCGAAGCTGGACTTGCCCTCGCCGACCAGGATTGGCGCCCGATAAATGAGGATGCGGTCGACCAGATCTTCGGCGAGGAAGGCGGTGGCCGTCGCAGAACCGCCCTCGACGAGCAGGTCGTTGACGTCATGAAGTCGATGCACATCTTTCGGAGAACGCAGCATTTCCCAGCCCGCCACCGCGTCGCCGCGGCTCAGCAGCGCCCGGCGCGGTGACCATTGCTCAAGGCCCGGCAGGCGTACGTCGAGGCGCGGGCGGTCGGCGAGGTAAGTGCCCCGTCCAACCAGGATCATGTCGCTGTGCGCCCGCTCGAGATGGACATGGGCGCGGGCGTCCTCGCCCGTAATCCATTTGGATTCGCCCGACGGCAGAGCAATCTTGCCGTCGATTGACAGCGCCAGCTTGAGCGTGATGCGCGGGCGCCCGAGCGCGATCCGCGTAAGGTAGCCGGCCATGGTCGCCCGCGCTTCATCGGCGCTGACGCCCTTCTTCACCTTCACGCCTGCCTTGCGCAGGGCCCGGAATCCCAGTCCGGCGGTGCGCGGGTCAGGATCCTCGAGCGCCGCGACGACGCGGGCGATGCCCGTTTCGATAATGCTCCGCGAGCAGGTCGGCCCGCGCTGGCTGACATGGGCGCAAGGCTCAAGCGTGGTGTAAAGGGTGGCATCCCGTGCCTTCGTCCCGGCGTCTTTCAGCGCCACGGCTTCGGCGTGAGGGCGACCGCCGGGCCCGGTTGCGCCCTTGCCAACCACCTCTCCGTCCCTGACGAGGACGCAGCCGACATTGGGATTGGGAGCGGTCCGGCCCCGCGCGCCTTCGCCGAGCTCGATCGCCTCGGCCATCCAGCGCGCGTCAGTCCATGCCAAGCTTTTTCTCGAGCTCTTGGAACTGGCGCTGCCGCTCCTTGGCGAGCGCTTCCTTCTCGGCCTGGTCCTTCTTCTGGTCGGCGACGATCTCCGCGTCCGTGCGGTTGGAGTTGTAAAGGTCGACGTACACCACCTGTGGCGGCGGCGCGGTGTTGATCTTCGAATCGACGAAGAAAATGATGACGATGATGATTGTCACCAGGACGGCGAGCGTGGCGCCAATGACCTGCTCGCGGCTGCGCTGGCGAAGGAAGGCCATCAGGTCCTTGAGGGCGACGCTCGGCCGATAGACTGGTGGAAGAACCGCCATAAGCGGCAAAGATAGGGCGGGGGCGGGGCAATCGCCACCCCCGCCAGGCGGCTTCTCAATCGAGCTCGAACTGCAAGGTGATGACCGTGCTCGAGGGCATCGCCTTGTCGCCTTCCATCGCCGGCCTGTAGCGCCATGCCTTGAGGATATGGCGACGGGCGGCGGCGAGGAAGGTCGCATCAGCCTTACCTACCGGGTCGACGGCGATGACTCGGCCGCGCTCGTCGATCGACAGCCTGAGCCTCAGCACCGCCTCCTGTTCGAGCGCCCGCTTGGACTCCGGATAGGGCGGCCGGATATCGCTGTCTGGCGTGGCGAAGCGCGGGCCGGTGCGCGTCACAGGCGGATCGAGGGGCCTGGGCGGATCCAGGCCGGTAACCGGACCGGGCTCGAATGGCGGCAGCGGCAGGACATCGACGATCGGACCCGGCGCGGGACTCGCGTCGATGATGGGAATCAGGCTGTCCAGGGACTGGTTCGACGGCCGAGGGTCGGTTTGCGGCGGGGAATCGGGCTTCGGCTCCGGCGGCAGCGGGACGAAGGTGACGTTCGTGCGCTCCGGTTTCCAGGACACCGGCACGTCCATCTTGGCAGCCATGACCGCGACGATCGCCACGACATGCGTGCCGATAATCAGGGCGAGTGCAGGCG
>DATFEO010000135.1:0-10813 GCA_035250985.1 Sphingomicrobium sp.
CTCATCCGCGACTGGCTGGGCGGGCTTGACTGGAGCGCGAAAGTGCGCGTCGCGGTAGATGTCGATCCCTACAGTTTCCTGTGATTGACCTTTGGGAACAGCGCTTTAGGTTCGGTTTCGAAGTTCTCGGGGGAGATTCACGTGCGTTTCAGTCTGTGTTTCGGTGCTGCTGCATTGGCAATAGCGGCACCGGCCACCTCTGCCTGGCAGCAGGCTTCGTCGAAACATTTCATCATCTACGGCGACATGCCGGCGGAAGAGATGAAAGCCTATGCCGAGAAGCTGGAGAAGTTCGACGCGGCGGCGAGACTCATTCGGTCGATGAAGGACCCCGAGGTCGGCGACGGCAACCGACTGCAGGTCTTCGTCACCCCCAGCATGCTCGAGGTGAATCGCCTGTTCGGTGGAAATGCTGACTCGGGCATTCTGGGATATTATGTCGGCGACGTTGAAGGGCCGTACATCGTTACCCCGCGCAAAATCCGGCGTTTGGGTCAAAACCTGGAGAAGAGGGCGCCAGAGAACGTTTTTTTCCACGAATATGCACATCACCTGATGCTGCAGAACACCAACAAGCCCATGCCGGCCTGGTTGACCGAGGGGTTTGCCGAGTTCCTTTCGGAACCAAGGTTCGGGGACGATGGATCGATCGGCCTGGGCACTCCAGTTACCGATCGAGCCGAGGAGATCTATAAGTATCCATGGGCCCCGCTGGGCGACCTCCTGGAGGGCAATGCGGAAACCCTTTGGTACGGCGGCTTCTGGCACCAGAACTATGCGCAAGGCTGGCTACTCAATCATTACCTGATCTTTTCGCCTTCCAGGAAAGGCCAGATCGACGCCTACGTAAAAGGTATCGAAAGCGGCCGGAATCCGCGCGATGCGGCACGGGCTGCCTTTGGCGACATTGGCCAGCTCGAGAAGGAGCTGGTCGCCTACCGCAAGGAGAAAAGCTGGCCGTATGTGAAGATTGACGCAACAAAACTCGAGATTGCTCCGGTAGTCGTAACCCCAATGTCGGCGGGCGCCGCGGAAGTCATGCTCCTGAGAATGCACGCGAAGACCGGTTACAGAGCTTTGAAACCCGAAACCGTATTGAAGAAGGTTCGCGAGATTGCCGTTCGCCATCCCAATGACCTGCTGGTGCTGAGGACGCTTGCGGAAGTCGAAAACAAAGCGGGCAACTTTGATCAGGCTGAACGGGCGGCCGACGCTGCGCTTAAGTTGGATCCCAAGTCGACAGAGGCGCTCATCCTCAAGGGTCGAACCTTTCTTGGCCGCGCCGCCGAGTCGAAAGATCCGGCGGAGTTCACGGAGGCGCGACGTTATTTCATGAGCGCCAACAGGCTGGATCCTGAGGATCCTGAGCCACTCTATCTTTACTATCGAACCTACCTCGACGCTAATACCGCAGTCCCCAAGTCGGCGGTCGAAGCGCTGAGCTATGCAAGCGTCCTTGCGCCGCGCGACACGGACATCGCCGAGGAGCTGGTTGTCCAGTATCTGCGCGACAATAATCTCAAGGCGGCGAGCGACGCCTTGAAGCCGCTGGCTTACCTTCCCCACTGGGGAGAAACGGAGCGCAACAAGGCACGGAAGGTCCTTGAGCAGATTGAAGCCGGTCGACCAGGCGATGCGTTGAAGATCGCGGAGAAAGACCTGCTTGACGATGACGAGGACGACTAAGGCCTAGAACTCCAGGCTGCCTTGTTCCTTCCAGCCGGCGCCCTCAGCCGCGAGCAGCTTGCGCTTGCGGTCGAGCCCTCCGCCATAACCTCCGAGCGTGCCGTCGGAGCGTATGACGCGATGGCAGGGCACGAGCACGGCGACCGGATTTGAGCCATTGGCGGTTCCGACGGCCCTCACCGCGCCCGGCTCGCCGATCGCGGCGGCAATGTCGGCATAGCTGCGCGTCTCGCCCGCCGGGATCTTGCGCAGCTCCCGCCACACCGCTTCCTGGAAGGCGGTGCCGCGCACGTCGATCGGCAGGTCGGGCATGGCGCTCGGCGTCTCGACCGCCTGCATCACGCCCGAGATCAGGGAGGCCATGGCCGTATCCGCGGGCTGGATGTCGGCATTGGGAAAGCGGCGCTTCAGCGCGGCAACGTCCTCGTCGAAGGTCAGCCTGCAGATGCCTTTGTTCGTCGCGGCGACCAGCATCTGGCCAAGCGGCGTATCGAGCATGGCATAGCGAATCGTCTCGCCGCGACCGCCGTCCCGCCAGGCCGACGGGGTCATGCCCATCCGGTCCTTGGCGTCGGCATAGAAGCGGCTCGGTCCGGAATAACCCGCATCGTAGATCGCTTCGGTCACGGTTCCATTCTCCTTGAGCGCGCTGGTGGCGCGTTTGGCGCGAAGGCCACGCGCATAAGCGGCGGGCGACACGCCCATCTCTCGGGTGAAGATCCGCTGGAAGTGATGCGGGGCATAGCCCACCGCGGCGGCGATCTCGTCGAGCCGCGGCGCCTCTTCGGCCCCCTCGATCAGCTTGACGGCGCGGGCGATGGCCGCGCGGTCGCGGCCGACCTCATCCGGCTTGCATCGCAGGCAGGCGCGATAGCCGGCGGCGCGCGCCGCCTCGCCGTCAGCGAAGAATTCGACGTGCTCGCGCTTCGGCCGCCGTGCCGGACAGCTGGGCTTGCAATAGATGCCGGTCGTCTTGACGGCGCCGATCACGCGCCCGTCCCAGCGGCGGTCGCGCCGCTCGAAGGCAGTCCAGGCCGCTTCGTCGTCGATCACTGGCATCATCGCCGGCTTAGCATAAGCGAAGGTCATGGATCAGGTCCTGTCGATGCGCGCCGCAAAACAGCCCCGAGCGGCATTGTGGGCGTCGATATGAGTGGCGGCGGGGTTGGCGAAAAGCTCGCGGATCGCCGGATCGGCCTCGCCGGGCTGGACCAGCGCCGCCCCGATCATCATGCCGTCGGCGTCGAAGGCGCGGAGCGAAAGGATCCGGCGGTCAAGCGCTGGTGGGATAGCGTCGACAAAATCGGCCGCTTCCGCCGCCTTGCTGACAAATATGGCATGGGAGGCGCGATAGGGATTGTTGCCCTCATGGCTGACATGGTTGAGCAGGATCACTTCCTCACCGATCTCGCGGTCGCTGAGGCTGATGCGGCACGGGAAGTTGGGATTGTCCACGATCATGCGGGTCATGCCCTTGGCTTCGAGCTCGGCGTCGTCGAGCTCGAACAAGGGAGCGAAGGGTGCAGGCTCCAGGCCTTTGATTCGGTAGGTCATGACTGGCTTTTACCGATCACCCCGTGCCGATGCTTCCCAATGCTTGCGCTCAAAGTTCCAGGCGCAGCCTGTCCAGGGTGACAGGCGAGCATGGAACCCGCCAATCGCTGCCTTGCATCGCCGCCTACCCCTTGCTAGGGGCGCGCCAACCCACGGAGGGGCATCGGGTATAAACACCGATAGCGCCCCGTTTTTTCGTGGGGCAATTCCGGTTCTGGAGCACTTGGACGCATGGAGACTTCCGGCGGTATTCGGGCAAGCTTAGCGGGACGCTATGCGTCCGCCTTGTTCGATCTCGCCCGCGACGAGCGGCAGATCGAGTCGGTTTCGAAGAGCCTCGACACGGTGAAGGCCGCGCTCGCCGAATCTCCCGATTTCAAGGCGATCACGATGAGTCCCCTGATCAATCGCGAGGAAGCCGGCAAGGCGGTTGCCGCCACCTCCGAATCCCTGGGTCTCGATCCACTGACCCGCCGCTTCCTCGGCGTGCTGGCGAAGAACGGCCGGCTGTCGCAGCTCGACGCGGTTGTCCGGACCTTCGATCGCCTGGCGGCCGCGCACCGTGGCGAAACGTCGGCCGAGGTGACCAGCGCCTACCCCCTTAAGGACGATCAGCTCGCCGCTCTCAAGGCCAATCTGAAGGCTCGTGGCGGTACCGACGTTGCGATTGACGCCAAGGTCGATCCCGGCATCCTCGGCGGCATCGTTGTCCGGCTCGGCAGCCGGATGATCGACGCCTCCGTCAAAACCAAACTCAATAATCTCGCCCAGGCGATGCGGGGCTAAGGACCCGTAAATGACTTCGATGAAAGGCTGAAAATGGACATCCGCGCCGCTGAAATCTCCCGCGTCATCCGCGACCAGATCGCGAACTTCGACGCTGATGCGCAGGTCTCCGAAGTCGGCAGCGTGCTGTCGGTCGGTGACGGCATCGCCCGCCTGCACGGGCTCGACAATGTCCAGGCCGGCGAGATGGTCGAGTTCGATAACGGCACCAAGGGCATGGCCCTGAACCTGGAGGCCGACAATGTTGGCGTCGTCATCTTCGGTTCGGACGCCGCCATCATGGAAGGCTCGACCGCCCGCCGGACCGGGACGATCGTCGACGTCCCCGTCGGCAAGGGCCTGCTCGGCCGCGTCGTCGACGCCCTCGGCAATCCGATCGACGGCAAGGGCCCGATCGATGCCGCCGAGCGCCGCCGGGTCGAAGTCAAGGCGCCCGGCATCATCCCGAGGAAGTCGGTTCACGAGCCGGTGCAGACCGGTCTCAAGGCGCTGGACGCCCTAGTCCCGATCGGCCGCGGCCAGCGCGAGCTGATCATTGGCGACCGCCAGACCGGCAAGACCGCTGTCGCGCTCGACACCTTCATCAACCAGAAGGACATCAACAAGACGGGCAAGGAATCCGAGAAGCTCTACTGCATCTATGTCGCCGTCGGCCAGAAGCGCTCGACGGTCGCGCAGATCGTCCGCGCTCTCGAAGAGAATGGCGCGATGGAATATTCGATCGTCGTCGCCGCCACCGCTTCGGAGCCGGCGCCGCTGCAGTTCCTGGCGCCCTACACCGGCTGTGCCATGGGCGAATATTTCCGCGACAACGGCATGCACGCGGTCATCGTCTATGACGATCTGTCCAAGCAGGCGGTCGCCTACCGCCAGATGTCGCTGCTGCTGCGCCGCCCGCCGGGGCGCGAAGCCTATCCCGGCGACGTCTTCTACCTTCACAGCCGCCTGCTCGAGCGCGCCGCCAAGATGAACGAGGACAATGGCGCCGGCTCGCTGACCGCGCTGCCGATTATCGAAACCCAGGCTGGCGACGTGTCGGCTTACATCCCGACCAACGTCATCTCGATTACCGACGGCCAGATCTTCCTCGAGACCGACCTGTTCTACCAGGGCGTCCGCCCGGCGATTAACGTCGGCCTGTCGGTGTCGCGTGTCGGCTCGGCCGCCCAGACGAAGGCGATGAAGAAGGTCGCCGGTTCGATCAAGCTGGAGCTGGCGCAATATCGCGAGATGGCCGCTTTCGCCCAGTTCGGATCCGACCTCGACGCCTCCACCCAGCGTCTGCTGGCCCGCGGCGCACGCCTGACCGAGCTGTTGAAGCAGCCGCAATACGCGCCGATGCCGGTCGAGGAGCAGGTCGCGTCGATCTTCGCCGGGACCAACGGCTTCGCCGACCCTGTCGAGGTCCGCGACGTGGTCCGGTACGAGGCGGCGATGCTCAGCTACCTGCGCAGCGAGCATGGCGACATCCTGAAATCGATCCGGGATTCCAAGCAGCTCGACGACGATACGGCCAAGAAGCTCAAGGACGCTCTGGCCACCTTCGGCAAGCAGTTCGCGTAAGGACGCTTAGGGAATGGCCAGCCTCAAGGCATTGAAGCTTCGCATCGGCTCCGTGAAGTCGACGCAGAAGATCACCAAGGCGCTGAACATGGTCGCCGCGGCCAAGCTGCGCCGTGCGACCCAGCTGGCGCAGGCTGCCCGACCCTATTCGACGCGCATGTCCGAGGTCGTCGCCAGCCTCAGGTCGCGCGTCACGCCTGGCCCGCAGAGCCCGAAGTTGATGACCGGCACCGGCAAGGACAATGTTCACCTGATCGTGGTCGTAACCGGTGACCGCGGCCTGGCCGGCGCGTTCAACAGCAACATCGTCCGCGCCGTCCGCCGCAAGGCTGACGAGCTGCAGGCGGCCGGCAAGACGGTGCTGTTCTACATCGCCGGCCGCAAGGGCAAGCCGGTGCTGCAACGGCTCTACCCGAAGGCCATCATCGCCGAATATGACACCAGCCAGTCGCGCTCGCCGACCTATGAGGAGGCGCAGGCGATCGCCAAGGACATCATCGACCGCTTCGCTTCCGATAGCATCGACGTTGTCCACCTGGCCTATGCTTTGTTCAAGTCGACGCTGGTGCAGGAGCCGACGATCGACCAGGTCATCCCGGTCGCGCCGGCGGCCGTTCCCGCAAACGACACGGCCAAAGCCGGCACTGCGCCCGCCGCGGTCGAATATGAACCGGACGAGGAGGAGATCCTCGCCGACCTGCTGCCGCGCAACATCGCGATCCAGGTCTATCGCGCCCTGCTGGAGAACAATGCGGGCTTCTACGGCAGCCAGATGACGGCGATGGACAATGCCACCCGCAACGCCGGCGACATGATCAATCGCCTGTCGATCCAATATAACCGCCAGCGCCAGGCGGCGATCACCACCGAGCTCGTTGAAATCATCTCGGGCGCCGAAGCGCTCTAAGGACTTTAAGAGGAAGCAGACCCATGGCCACCGCCGCCCCCGAAGCCAAGCCCCGGACCCGCGCCAAGAAGGCCGATCCGGCCGCCGAGACCAAGGCGCCCGCTCAGACCAGCAACCTGGTCGGCCGCATCAGCCAGGTGATCGGCGCCGTCGTCGACGTCGCCTTCGACGGCGAGCTGCCGCCGATCCTTTCGGCGCTGGAGACCGACAACAATGGCGTGCGCCTCGTCCTCGAGGTCGCCCAGCACCTCGGCGAGAATGTCGTGCGGACCATCGCCATGGACTCGACCGACGGGCTCACCCGCGGCCAGACGGTCAACGCCACCGGCTCGCAGATCCGCGTCCCCGTTGGCCCGAAGACGCTGGGCCGCATCATGAATGTCATCGGCGAGCCGATTGACGAGCGCGGTCCGATCGACAGCGACCTGTCGGCCAATATCCACGCCGACGCTCCGCCCTTCGTCGACCAGTCGACCGAAGCCAGCATCCTGGTCACCGGCATCAAGGTCATCGACCTGCTCGCCCCCTACGCGAAGGGCGGCAAGATCGGCCTGTTCGGCGGCGCCGGCGTCGGCAAGACCGTTCTCATCCAGGAGCTGATCAACAATATCGCCAAGGGCCACGGCGGTACGTCGGTGTTCGCCGGCGTCGGCGAGCGCACCCGCGAGGGCAACGACCTCTACCACGAATTCCTGGAGGCGGGCGTCATCGCCAAGGACAAGGACGGCAATCCGACGCCCGAGGGCTCGAAGGTGGCCTTGGTCTTCGGCCAGATGAACGAACCGCCGGGAGCGCGTGCCCGCGTCGCTCTGTCCGGCCTGACGCAGGCGGAATATTTCCGCGACCAGGAAGGCCAGGACGTCCTCTTCTTCATCGACAACATCTTCCGCTTCACCCAGGCGGGCTCGGAAGTGTCGGCGCTCCTGGGCCGCATCCCGTCGGCGGTCGGCTACCAGCCGACCCTTGCCACCGACATGGGCACGCTGCAGGAGCGGATCACTTCGACCAACAAGGGTTCGATCACGTCGGTGCAGGCGATCTACGTCCCGGCCGACGATTTGACCGACCCGGCTCCGGCGACGTCGTTCGCCCACCTCGACGCGACGACGGTGTTGAGCCGTGCCATTTCCGAGCTCGGCATCTACCCGGCGGTCGATCCGCTGGACTCCACCAGCCGGGTGCTCACCCCGACGGTTGTCGGCCAGGAGCATTACGAGGTCGCGCGCGCCGTCCAGGAGACGCTGCAGAAGTACAAGTCCCTGCAGGACATCATCGCCATCCTCGGCATGGATGAACTCTCCGAAGAGGATAAGCTCACCGTCAGCCGCGCCCGCAAGATCCAGCGCTTCCTGTCCCAGCCGTTCCACGTCGCCGAGGTCTTCACCGGCATCCCCGGCGCCTTTGTCCAGGTCGAGGACACGGTGCGCTCGTTCAAGGCGGTGGTCGGCGGCGAATATGACCACCTGCCCGAAGCGGCCTTCTACATGGTCGGCGGCATCGAAGAGGCGGTGGCGAAGGCCGAGAAGCTGGCGACGGAAGCCTGATGGCCGCGCAGCCACGCCTCGACGAGTGCGTCAATGAGGTCTGCCCCTGGTCGGGAAAACCGGTCAGCGCCGACAGCCTGACGCGCTACCGGGGCGTCGTCGTGGGTTTCTGCAACCCGGGCTGCAAGGACAAGTTCGAAGCGGCCACCCACGCATTCGACGCCGCGATTGAGGGAAAGAAGTAGGATGGCCGACCTGCATTTCGAGCTCGTGACCCCTGAAAAGCTCGTCCTCAGCGAGGACGTGCACATGGTCGTCGTTCCCGGCACCGAGGGCGAATTCGGCGTCATGGCCGGCCACGCGCCGGTGATGGCGACGATCAAGGATCATGCCGAACTGGCAGTCTATCGCACCGCCGGAGCCCAGCCGCAGACGATTCGCGTCAGCGGCGGCTTCGCCGAGGTCGGGGACAAGGGCCTCACCGTGCTTGCTGAGAGCGCGGAAACCTAAGCCGTTAACGCGAAAATGAACCGCGGTTAGTCTTTTCTAAAAGTTTGGCGCTTATTCACCAAGCCCGTTCCTTCCGCGGAAAAACGGGATCGGGTAGGCATGAACGCATTCGGCAAGCGCAACGGGTTGGGCGGCGGTCAGCGCCCGCAATTCGGCGTCGCACGCCCCATGAAGGGCGGTCCTGCGGCGAGCCCGAAGAGTCCGGCGGACGACGCGGGCGGCGAGCAATTCCCGCCGATCGACGAACTGAACGCCTCTCCGGACGAACCTTCTCCGGAAACGCCGCCGAGCGCCCCTCCCGGCGGCGCGCTCGACAAGCTCAACCAGCGCCAGAACGGCGACGGCAGCCAGGCCAGCAGCAAGAGCGAAGGCTTCGAGGCATCGGTCCACCGCATCAAGGAGCAGGTGCTGCCGCGCCTGCTCGAGCGCGTCGATCCCGAAGCCGCAGCTACCCTGGGCAAGGACGAGCTTGCCGAGGAATTCCGCCCGATCATTTCGGAAGTCCTGATCGAGCTGAAGATCAACCTCAACCGGCGTGAGCAGTTCGCGCTGGAGAAGGTGCTGGTCGACGAGTTGCTCGGCCTCGGCCCGCTCGAAGAGCTGCTCGCCGACCCGGCGATCAGCGACATCATGGTCAACGGCCCCGAACAGACCTTCGTCGAGCGCAAGGGCAAGCTGGAGCTGGCCCAGATCCAGTTCCGCGACGAGGAGCATCTCTTCCAGATCGCCCAGCGCATCGTCAACAAGGTCGGCCGCCGCGTCGACCAGACGACTCCTCTGGCCGACGCCCGCCTCCAGGACGGCAGCCGCGTCAACGTCATCATCCCGCCGCTGTCGCTGCGCGGGACGGCCATCTCCATTCGTAAATTCTCCGAAAAGCCGATCACGCTCGACATGATGCGCGGCTTTGGATCGATGTCGGAGAAAATGGCGACATTGCTGAAGATCGCCGGCGCCAGCCGCATGAACATCGTCATCTCCGGCGGCACCGGCTCGGGTAAGACGACCATGCTCAACGCCTTGTCGAAGATGATCGACCCGGGCGAGCGCGTGATCACCATCGAAGACGCGGCCGAGCTTCGGCTCCAGCAGCCCCACTGGCTGCCGCTCGAAACCCGTCCGGCGAACCTCGAAGGCCAAGGCGCCATCACCATCCGCGACCTGGTCATCAACGCCCTGCGTATGCGCCCCGACCGCATCATCCTGGGCGAGATTCGCGGCAGCGAGTGCTTCGACCTGCTCGCCGCCATGAACACCGGCCACGACGGATCGATGGCGACACTTCACTCCAACAGCCCGCGCGAATGCCTGGCTCGTATGGAAAACATGGTGATGATGTCGGACATCAAGATCCCGAAGGAGGCGATTTCCCGCCAGATCGCCGATTCGGTCGACCTCATCGTCCAGGTTAAGCGCCTCCGCGACGGTTCACGCCGCACGACCAACATCACCGAAGTGATCGGCATGGAAGGCGACGTCATCGTTACCCAGGAGCTGTTCAAGTTCGAGTATATGGACGAGACGCCCGACGGTAAGATCATCGGCGAATATCGCTCGATGGGCCTTCGTCCCTACACGCTCGACAAGGCCAAGCAGTTCGGCTTCGACCAGCCGTACCTGGAGGCCTGCCTCTAAACCGAATCCGAGCACAGGCTTGCTCTCTTGCTGCGGCACGGCCTAAGCGGCCTGACGCATCAAGGGAGCCGTACATGTCCAATCGCATCGCATTGTCCGCCGCCACCTGCCTGGCGCTGTTCATCGGGCAACCCGCTGCGAGCCAGCTGACGGCCCCGCAGGCTTTGGCCCTGGACACGGCCCTTGCAGCGCCGACACGGACCCCAGCCAACGCCGCCCGCGACAAATATCGCAACCCGAAGGCGACCCTGACTTTCTTCGGCGTGGAGCCCACGGACACGGTCGTCGAACTATGGCCGGGCGGAGGCTGGTACACGGAGATCCTTGCGCCCTATCTTTCCTCGGGCGGCGCACTCCATCTCGTGCCTCCGACCGGGCGCTACGACGAGCGCATCAGGACGAAGCTCGCCAGCGATCCTGTCTATGGAAAGGTCCAGGTCACGACCTTCACTCCCGGCCAGCCGACAACGATCGCCTCCGGCAGCGCCGATGTCGTCCTCACCTTCCGCAACGTCCATAGCTGGCTGGATGAGGGCGGCGCGCCGATCGCCGGCCAGGTTTTCGCCGAGGCGTTCCGGGTCTTGAAGCCGGGCGGAACGCTGGGCGTCGTCGAGCATCGCTTGCCGGAGAGCGCAGCCAATGCGCGTCAGTTGACCAGCGGCTACGTCAAGGTGTCGACCGTGCGACA
>DATFEO010000136.1:0-2456 GCA_035250985.1 Sphingomicrobium sp.
TTAAGGAGTTGATGGACGCCGATCCGGCCGAGATCGAGAATGCCCTGGGCAAGCCGACGCCCGACCGGCTGCTGGTCGCTGCCGAGGCGCTGCGGCAGGGCTTCACCGTCGAGCGAATCCGCGAGCTGGCGGGTTTCGACCCTTGGTTCCTGGAGCGGCTGGCCGAAATCGTCGCCGCCGAGGAGCAATTGCGCGAAGAGGGCCTGCCGCGCGACGCCGCTGGAATGCGGCGGTTCAAGGCCATGGGCTTTTCCGACGCCCGGCTGGCGCAACTGGCGTTGCGCGCCGCCCACGTCGAGCGCGAGATGAGCGAGGCCGCGGCCGGCGGATCCGGCATTGTCCACGACGCGCTTCGCGGCCTCACCGGCGGCGTCACCGAGGAGGAGGTACGCACCCATCGCCTCCGCCTCGGCGTCCGCCCGGTATTCAAGCGCATCGACAGCTGCGCCGCGGAGTTCGACGCGGCGACGCCCTACCTCTATTCGACTTATGAAGCGCCCCTGTTCGGCGAACCGGAGGACGAGGCCGAGGTCACCGACGCGAGGAAGATCATCATTCTGGGCGGCGGGCCGAACCGCATCGGCCAGGGCATCGAGTTCGACTATTGCTGCTGCCACGCCGCCTTCGCGCTCCGAGAGGCCGGGTTCGAGACCATCATGATCAATTGCAACCCGGAAACGGTGTCGACCGATCCGGATACGTCCGACCGGCTCTATTTCGAGCCGCTGACGCACGAGGACGTGCTGGAAATCGTCGCCCGCGAGGCTGAGAAGGGCGATCTCGCCGGCATCATCGTCCAGCTTGGCGGTCAGACGCCGCTGAAGCTCGCCGCCGGGCTGCAGTCGGCGGGCGTGCCGATCCTCGGCACATCGCCCGACAGCATCGACCTGGCCGAGGACCGCGAGCGCTTCGCTCGGCTGGTCAACAAGCTGGGCCTGTTACAGCCGGCCAACGGCATCGCCCGCAGTCGCGAGGAGGCGCTCGTCGTCGCCAATCGAATTGGCTATCCCGTGCTGATCCGCCCTTCCTACGTGCTCGGCGGCCGGGCGATGGAGGTGGTCGATGGCCCGGCCCAGCTCGACCATTACATCGCCAACGCGGTCGCCGTGTCGGGGTCTTCTCCGGTGCTGATCGACCGTTACCTGCGTGACGCAGTCGAGGTCGACGTCGACGCGATCTGCGACGGGCAGGAGGTGGCGGTCGCCGGTATCCTCCAGCATATCGAGGAGGCGGGGGTCCATTCTGGCGACAGTGCCTGCTCGATCCCTCCGTACAGCCTGCCTGAGACGATCATCGCCGAAATCGAGCGTCAGACTCGGGCCCTGGCGCTGGCCCTCAGCGTCCGCGGGCTGATGAACATTCAGTTCGCGGTCAAGGACGGCCAGGTCTACCTCATCGAGGTCAATCCACGAGCCAGCCGCACCGTGCCCTTCGTTGCCAAGGCGATCGGGCGTCCGGTCGCCAAGATCGCGGCGAGGGTGATGGCCGGCGAGCCGTTATCGGCCTTCGACCCGATTTCGCGCGACATCGGCCATATCGCCGTCAAGGAATCCGTCTTCCCCTTCGCGCGCTTCCCGGGAACTGACCCTGTCCTTGGACCGGAAATGAAGAGCACCGGTGAAGTGATGGGAATCAATAGTAATTTCGACATCGCCTTCGCCAAATCTCAGCTTGGTGGCGGAGTCGAACTGCCCGATTCCGGCACGGTCTTCATCTCGGTCAAGGACTCCGACAAGGACCATATCGTCACGGCCGCGCGGATGATGGTGGATCTGGGCTTCCGCATCATCGCGACCGGCGGAACGGCTTCCCATCTCGAGGAACAGGGCCTGCCGGTCGAGCGGGTCAACAAGGTCGCCCAAGGCCGCCCGCATATCGTCGACAAGCTGACTGACGGCGACGTCCATCTGGTGTTCAACACGACCGAGGGCTGGCAATCGCTCAAGGACAGTTTTTCGATCCGGGCGACCGCGCTCAACCGCAAGGTGCCCTATTTCACGACTGCGGCGGCGAGCCTGGCGGCGGCGCGCTCGATCGGCGCCCTACGGGGCCACGCGCTTGAAGTTAGGTCGCTTCAATCCTATTATTCCGCCTCCGAACGATAGAATTTCCAGCCATTCCGGACCGCATGAGCGCCGCACTCGAGCCGGCGCCGGACCGGGGCTTGAGTTGAAGGGATATGACATGGCGAGCGAAAAGGTGCCGATGCTGGAGGAGGGCCATCGCCAGCTCAACGACGAACTGAGACGCCTGCGGATGGAGGAGCGTCCCGCGATTATCGAGGCGATCGAGGCGGCGCGCGCCCACGGCGACCTCAGCGAGAATGCGGAATATCATGCCGCCAAGGAGCGCCAGGGCCACGTCGAGACGCAGATCGCCGACATCGAGGACCGGCTTTCGCGGGCGATGGTGATCGATCCGTCGACCCTGTCGGGCGACAAGGTCGTGTTCGGCGC
>DATFEO010000145.1:0-3351 GCA_035250985.1 Sphingomicrobium sp.
TTTCGAGCTTCGTTCAGCTTCTTCACTGCCGCTTGTGTGCTGGGGAGCGCCGGCATCGAGATAAAGGAAATCCGCTCGCCGGGGCGGACCATCCGGCCGAGCAGGGTGGACGTTCCAACCCTACCCTTCTCTCCTACTCCGCGGCAGCAGGCATCCAGAAGCGCGCCCGGGTCCGTAACCGGACGACCGTCGACAAGGATCTGGACCGATCGGATTTCACCCGGACCCACGCCTTGATTGAACACATCCAAGGACACGCTCTGCAGTCCCTTCGTCACCGGATTGCTGCCGGCCAGCTGCAGCCAGGGCAGGGAGTTGGCCTCGACCAGCCGCTCGTTCTGCTGGACCAGTTCCTGCATGACCTTGCCATGGTGCCAGGCGATCCAGATCGAGACGAACGAGACGAACAGCGCCGCGATCGGCAGGATGAGGTCGAGGTGGCGCTGGCCGGTCCGATGATGGTGGACGTGCGGAGGCTCGATCTCGACGTCCACGTCCCTGTCCTCACTCACACGCGCATCGGCATCAGCACGTAGAGCGCCGGAGCATTGTCATTCTCACGGAGCAGCGTCGGCGCGGCGGCGTCGGCGAGGTGAACCTCGACCGTGTCGCCTTCGATCTCGTGCAAGATGTCGAGCAGGTAGCGGGCGTTGAAGCCGATCTCGAGATTGTCGGAGCCATAGTCCGCCGCAAGTTCCTCGGTCGCCGTGCCGCTCTCGGGCGAGGTGACGGACAAGGTCACCTTGTCGCGGTCGAGGCTGATCTTCACCGCGCGAGTCTTCTCGCTGGCGATGGTGGCGACCCGGTCGACGCCGGCCGAGAAGCTCTTGGGATCGAGCTTCAGCAGCTTGTCATTCCCGGTCGGAATGACCCGGTTGTAGTCCGGGAAGGTGCCGTCGATCAGCTTGCTGGTGAGGATGGCGCTGCCGAGCCCGAAGCGGATCTTGGTCGGCGACAGCGAGACTTCGACCGTGCCTTCGACCTCGTCGAGCAGCTTGCGCAACTCGCCGACGCATTTCCGGGGAATGATGATGTCCGGCATGCCCTCGGCGCCTTCGGGCCGGTCGACGGTGACCCGCGCCAGCCGGTGGCCGTCGGTCGCCGCCGCCTTCAACTTGTCGTCGGCGACATGGAGGAAGATGCCCATCAGGTAGTAGCGGGTCTCTTCCGAAGAGATGGCGAAGCGGGTCTTGTCGATGATCTGGCGGAGCGTCGCCGCAGGCAGCTCGAAGCGGGTCGGCAGCTCGCCTTCGGCGATCACCGGGAAATCGTCGCGCGGGAGGGTCGAAAGATTGAAGCGCGAGCGGCCGGCGACGACCTGCATCTTGCCTTCGGCGGCGGAGAGCTCGACCTGGCTGCCTTCGGGCAGCTTGCGGACGATCTCGAAGAACGTGTGGGCGGGCACGGTCGCGGCGCCAGCCTGCGCGACCTGGGCAGGGACGCTCTCGTCGACCTGCAGGTCCAAGTCGGTCGCCATCAGGCGGATCGAGCCGTCGTCGCGCGCCTCGATCAGCACGTTCGACAGGATCGGGATTGTGTTGCGGCGCTCGACCACCGACTGGACGTGGCCCAGGCTCTTGAGGAGGGTCGCCCGCTCGATCGTCGCCTTCATTGCTACCCCTTCGCGCGTCTGTGGCCTCGTTATAGCGAGGCGAAGGCCGCGCGGAAGGGGGCAAATAGAACCTGCTAGGCGGTCCCCGGCATCAGCACTGTATCGACGCGATGGACAACTCCGTTAGCGAGCACCTCATCCGCCTTGGTGATGGTCGCCTTGCCGCCGGCGGCGTCGGTGAGGACGATCTTGTCGCCCTCCTTGGTGGCGGTCACCGTGCCGCCGCCCATGGTCGCGAGAGTCGCCTTGCCGTCACTGTTGTCGATTGCCTTGGCGATGTCCTCAGCGAGAACGGTGCCGGGCAGGATCTGGTAGGAGAGCGTCCGGGTCAGCTCCGGCCGGGCCTCGGGCTTCATCCAGGTGTCGACCGTGCCGGCGGGCAGCTTGGCGAAGGCGGCATCATCGGCAACAAACACCGTGTAGGGCCCCGGTCCTGCCAGAGTCGCGTCGAGCCCCGCTGCCTTGGCGAGGGTGAAAAAACGGCCGTTCTGGTCGAGCCCGGCGGCAATCGTCTTGTCGCCCGCCTCCTTGACCGCCTCGGTGCCCTGGGCGGCGCTGTTGTTGGCCGCACGTTCCTCCTGGTTGCAGCCGGTAACTGCAATCAGCCCGGCGGCGAGAGCCAGCTTGAGCGCGCTCCTGGTCATCTGCTTCTCCATCTCAGTTACGTGGTGAAAGCGAGGCCCGGCAGCGATCGGCGGGGCCTCGCATTCGTTACTCGGGGCTTCAGACAAGAGCCCGGACAATGGCGGTCACCAACTGGGTCGTCGGGTCGACCGAGTAGATGTAGCCATTGTTATACCGGTACCACATGTCCGGCCGGTCGTAGTAAGTCGTTCGGTACGCATAGGGCACGTTATAGGCCGAGTAGCCGACAGGGAGCGGCTGGCCGACGGTCAGCCCGCCAGTCAGCAGGGCCGCTACCGACGTGATCAGCGCCGTGTCGCGATCGACGCGATAGATCGCTCCCGGTGCGTAACGATAATAATAATCATCGCCGTCGAAGAAGCTGCTCCGATAGGCATAGGGCACGTTGTAATAGCCGTAGCTGGCCGGCAGGATCTGCCCGACGCCATAGCCGTAATCGTAGGTCGGGATGACATCCTCGACCATGCCCGTCATGCAGTCCGTCTCATACACGTAGCCGTAGCCGTAGCGGTGACAATCATACGGCGAGTTCGGATAGAATGAGTTGAAGTAAGACGGCGTG
This sequence comes from Sphingomicrobium sp., assembly GCA_035250985.1. Lineage (GTDB taxonomy): Bacteria > Pseudomonadota > Alphaproteobacteria > Sphingomonadales > Sphingomonadaceae > Sphingomicrobium. The sequence continues at coordinate 2,820 of DATFEO010000145.1, forward strand.
TAGGGATTGACGAAGCTCGACGCCAACGGCTGGCCGATCAGCGCCGCCCCGAACAGCGGGATCAGGCCGTCGATCAGGTCATTGTCGCGGTCGACGCGATAGAGGTAGCCGCCACCGTAGCGATAGTAGAAGTCGTCGTCGTCGAGGAAGAGCGGCCGGAACGCGTTCGGCAGCGGATCAAGCGCGGCGATCCGCGCCACCCTCGACAGCGGCGAGCCGACCAGCTTCGCCGCCTGCCCCGGTGGCATGCAGGCGACCGGCTTCTTGGCCAGGCCCGGCGGACAGCCGCCGACGCCATAGCCGAGGCGCCGGACGAACAGGTCGTCGCGGTCGATGTTCCGGACGCGGACAACACCGCGCCGGTCGATATCCCGCACGCGAATAATCCTGTCGCCATCAGCGAACCGCGCGCTGTCGCGGCCACGGAAAGCATCGCGATCGGTTCTTAGGACGCGAACATCATCCTGGCCGCGACCGCGGCCACGGTCGTCGTCGGCTCGAGCCTGACGGACCCGGTCAGGGCCGCGCTCAC
>DATFEO010000164.1:0-18439 GCA_035250985.1 Sphingomicrobium sp.
AATCTTGCCGGCCGAGCCGCACTTGATCACCCGCTCTGCCATGCCCGGCAGCATCGCGAGCGGCGTGAAGGCTTGGCCGTCCAGCAGGATATGCTCCCAGACTTCGTCGCTGATGACGACCAAGTCATGCTCACGGGCCGCAGCCGCGACCGCCTCGAGCTCCTTTGCGTCGAACAGTCGCCCGGTCGGGTTGTGCGGGTTGTTGAAGATGATCGCGCGCGTCTTCGGGCCGATGGCAGCTTCGAGCGCATCCCGGTCGAGCCGCCACCCAGGCGGCTGCAGGGCAACTTCGCGTACGGTCGCCCCGGCGCGGCGAATTAGCGGCACATAGGCATCATAGGCAGGCGTGAAAGCGATCGCCTCATCGCCCGGCTGGAGAGTCGCGAGAATCGCCGCCGCCAAAGCTTCGGTCGCGCCCGAAGTGACGCAAATCTGCTCGGCGGTCAGCTGGACGCCCTGGTGCCGGTTGTAATGGGCGGCAACCGCCTCGCGCAGCATGGGCAGCCCACGCGACGGCGCATATTGGTTGGAGCCCTCCTTCAACGCCCTCGCCGCGGCATCGAGAATGTCATCGGGCCAGCCGAAATCGGGGAAGCCCTGCCCCAGGTTCACCGCGTCATGGCGCGCGGCGGCAAGGCTCATGCGCTCGAAGACGCTGGTTTCCATCTGCTCGTACAATGGGTTCAAACGATCGCTCCTCGCTCCTTGAGCCCGGCGATTTCGCCAGCGCCATAACCAAGTTCGTCGAGAATGGCGTCATTGTCGGCCCCGGCATTCCGCGGCGGACCAGGCTCGTCGCACGGCGTTCGCGAATAGCGCGGAGCCGGTCCCGGCTGGAGCACGCCGTCGACATCGATGAAGGTGCCGCGGCCGCGATTGTGGAGGTGCGCCGGCGCCTCGCCGAGCGACAGGACCGGCGCGACGCAGGCGTCCTTGCCGGCGAAATGCTCGACCCAACGATCGCGGGTCTTCTTGCCGACGGCCTTCGCCACGGCGGAACGCGTGACCTGGGTCAGGCCCAGGCCCTCCGTCAGCGCCTCGCGGAACTGTGGTTCCAGCGCGCCCAGTGCAAGGTATTTGCCGTCGGCACAACGGTAGCAGCCGTAGAGCGGATCGCCCCCGTCAAGCAGGTTCGCCTCGCGCTCGTCGTTCCACATTCCCGCCGCGCGCATGCCGTAGGTCAAGGCGCCGATCAGCGCGACACCGTCGGTCATTGCCGCGTCGATCACCTGCCCCTGCCCACCCCGCTGCACGTCGAGCAGCGCCGCGACCATGGCGAAGGCCAGCATCATGCCGCCACCGGCAAAATCGGCGAGGTAGTTGGATGGCGCGGTCGGCGGTCCCGCCTTCGGCCCAAGTCCGCTAAGGAGGCCGGTGAGGGCCAGAAAGTTGATGTCATGCCCCGCTTCCTGCGCCAGCGGCCCGTCCTGACCCCAGCCGGTCACGCGGCCATAGACGAGCTTCGGGTTGTCATCGAGCAGCACGTCGGGCCCGATGCCCAGTCGCTCCATGACACCCGGCCGATAGCCCTCGATCAGGCCATCGGCATCGCGGACCAGCCGGCGAAGAATGGCGATCCCTTCCGGGCTCTTGAGGTTGACCGACAAGCTCCTGCGCGAGCGGGTGAGCGGGTCCTTGGGCACGGCGAGGTTCCCCGGCCGCTCCAGCCGGATCACTTCAGCGCCATGGTCGGCAAGCATCATCGCCGCGAACGGGCCCGGACCAAGGCCGGCCATTTCGACAATTCTCAAGCCTGTGAGCGGACCCGCCATCGGCACGTCCCATGCCCTCACTCCGACGGCGACGGCAAGACATGAAAACGCGCGCTGGCTGGAAACAAGGCTATCGGTGGATGGCTCCGGCCTGAGTCCGGCTGCGGCCGATCGTGGGCGTTTCCCCAAACCTGTGGTGGTACCAGGTGCTGAAGGACGCCAGCGTCGAATAGCCCAGCAAGTGCGCGACATCGGTCAGCCGCAAACGGCGATTGCCAAAATGCTGGCTGACCTGCTGCACTCGTACGCGATCGAGCAGTTCGCTGAAACTGGTACCTTCCCTGTCGAGGCGCCGCTGCAACGTACGAATGTTGGTGCCAATCGCATCGGCGACGCCGCCAATGCTGGCACGGCCGGCAGGCATGAGCAGGCGGATCGACTGTTCCACCTCGTCGGCGATACCACGAGGCCCCGGGTCGATCATCGCCCCTACCAGTTGCCGTGCATGGCGGGCCAGCGCCTCGTCGGCGCGAGGGTTGCGCCAGTCGAGATCGCGCGTGTCGATCACAATCCCTTCGAAGTCGGCACCGAACTGCAACGGAGCATCGAATAGTCTTTCGTAAACCGCTCGATCCGCAGCAGCCGGGGGCTCGTAGCTGAGGCAGATGCATTGCGGGCGCCACGCATCGCCCATCAGCACCTGGCACAACCGGTACAGCACGCCGAGCGCGAGATCATCGACCTGGCGGGACACCATCGGTGGGCTGAGCGCGAACACCTCCCTGAGGAAGGTCGTGCTCTCATGCTCATCGACGTGCAGGCTGAGGTTGGTGTTGATGCGGTTCCGGTATTCGGAAACCACCTCGATCGCCTCGCGCAGCGTCGGCTGGTGGACGATCAAAAGGCTTATCATTCCCATGTCGCTCAGCTGCCGCTTTTCCGCCATGCGGAGTCCGAAGGCTGCGCAGCCTGACAAACGAGCGCTCTCCTCGAGGAGCCGAACGACCGAGCGGGCCGGCACCATTTGCTCCGGAACGGCGATCATCGCCCGGGTGACGCCGGCGTCGCGCATGAGCCGGGTCACATCGAGGTTCAGCTCTTCCGCCACGGCGAAGTAGCCACTGAGCGAGGCGGCGCGAACGAGTTCCATGCCCCCCTCCCAATTGTCACGACCTCATCAGGATTTGTCGTGATCCGTGTAATCGGCAACGCATACTCCTGATACGCCGCGCTCACAAATCTCCCATCCGGATAAGCAGCAATGGCGAAGGCAATACGTTTCTATGAACCCGGCGGCCCGGAAGTCCTCCGGCTGGAGGATGTTCCCGCCGGCGAGCCCGGTACGGGCGAGGTGCGTATTCGCCACGTCGCCGTGGGCCTCAACTTCGCCGATACCTATTTCCGGCAGGGCTATTATCCTGTCCCGCTGCCCAACGGCATGGGCGTCGAGGCTTCGGGCATCATCGAGGCGGTCGGTCCGGACGTCGACGGGTTTCAGCTCGGTGACCGGGTTACTTATACCGGCAGCCCGCTCGGTGCCTATTCGACCGAGCGCGTCATGCCGGCCGGATCGCTAATTCGCCTGCCGGTCGACATCGACCACCAAACCGCCGCCGCCATGACCATGCGCGGCCTGAGTGCCGCCTACTGGCTGCTGAAGACCAACCCCTGGATGAAGGCCGGCGACACCATCCTGCTGCATGCAGCGGCAGGCGGCGTTGGCCTGATCGCATCGCAATGGGCCAAGCTGCTCGGGCTGCGCGTCATCGGGACCGTCTCGACCGAAGAGAAGGCGGAGCTGGCGAAGGCTCACGGCTGCGACGAAATCATTTTCTATCGCCGAGAGGACGTGCCTGCGCGCGTCAAAGAGCTGACCGGCGGACAGGGCGTCGCCACGGTTTACGATACGGTCGGCAAGGACACGTACGAAGGCTCGCTAAAATCGTTGAAGCGGCGCGGCGTGCTGGTCGGATGCGGTACCGCGTCCGGTCCGTTCCCCCCGATCGACGCGCTCCAGCTGGCCATCCAGGGCTCGGTCTATTTCACGCGCCCGGCGCTGGCCGATTACATCGCCGATCCTGCCGAGCGCGCAGAACTGGCGGGAGCCTTGTTTGACCATGTCGCCAGCGGCCGCATCCGCATCAACATCAACCAGCGCTTTGAGCTGGAAGAAGCCGCGCAGGCTCACCGCGACCTCGAGGCAGGGAAGACGACGGGTTCGTCGATCTTCGTTATCCCATGAAAATCGAGAAGCTAACCGCGCACATTGGCGCTGAAGTCAGCGGAGTCAGCCTGGCAGAGGCGGCGACAAACGACGACTTGTTCGGCGCGATCCAACAGGGGCTGCTGGACCACAAGGTGCTGTTCCTGCGAGACCAGGATATCAGCAAGGCCGACCATGTCGCCTTCGCCGCCCGCTTCGGTGCGCTGGAGGACCATCCGATGCTCGGCAGCGATCCCGACCATCCGGGGCTGGTCTGCATCTACAAGGACCTCGACTCCCCGCCAGAGCATTTTGAGAACGCCTGGCATTGCGACGCCACATGGCGCGAAAAGCCGCCCATGGGCGCTGTCCTGCGCTGCCTGGAATGTCCTCCCGTCGGCGGTGACACGGTCTGGTCCAACATGGTCCGGGCCTATGACGACCTGTCGGACGAAATCCAGGAGCGCATCGAAGGGCTCTATGCCCGCCATTCGATCGAGGCGTCGTTCGGCGCACGCTTGCCGATCGAGCGGCGCCACGCGCTGAAGACCCAATATCCCGACCCCGAGCACCCGGTCGTCCGCACTCATCCCGACACCGGCGAGCGGGTTCTGTTCGTCAACAGCTACACGACGCATTTCACCAACTTCCACACGTCGGAAAACGTGCGCTTCGGACAGGATTATTCGCCCGGCGGATCGAACCTTCTCAACTACCTGATCGCGCGCGCGTGCATCCCCGAATACCAGGTGCGCTGGCGCTGGCGCCCGAACAGCGTCGCTATCTGGGATAACCGCTGCACCCAGCATTACGCCGTCATGGATTACTGGCCCGCCGTCCGGAAGATGGAGCGGGCAGGAATCGTCGGCGACAAGCCTTTCTGAGGAGAAGAACCATGCAGTTCATGGACGACAGCCTGCTGCCCGAAAACCAGGACCCGTTGGTCATCCAGGTCGCCCCTTACGCGCCGAGCTTCCTGCCGCGCGATTCCGACGACATCGCCGTGTCGCTGAAGGACCAGGTCCAGAAGGCGGTCGATTGTTACAATGCCGGCGCGACGGTGCTCCACGTCCATGTCCGGGAACCGGACGGCAAGGGCTCGAAGCGGCTCGAAATGTTCAACGAAATGCTGGACCGGCTGCGCACCGCGGTACCGAAGATGGTCCTGCAGGTTGGCGGCTCGATCAGCTTCGCCCCGAAAGACGAGGGCGAAGCGGCCAAGTGGCTGACCGACGACACGCGCCACATGCTGGCCGAGCTTCAACCGAAGCCCGACCAGGTGACCATCGCCATCAACACCAACCAGATGAACGTGATGGAACTGATCACCGACGAGGACGCTGCCGGCACCTCGATGGGCGAGCCGGAGTACAAGCAGGCTTACACCGAAATGTACTACGAATCCGGCCCGGCATTCGTGAAGGAGCATCTGAAGCGTCTGGTCGCCGCTGGTATCCAGCCGCACTTCATGATCGGCTCGATCAAGGATCTGGAAACGGTCGAGCGGATTGTCCGCCAGGGCCAGTACATGGGACCCTACGTATTGAATTGGGTCTCGATCGGGGGCGGCCATGACGGACCAAACCCCCGCAACCTGATGGAATTCATCAACCGCGTCCCGCAGAATGCGGTCCTGACGGTCGAAGGGCTGATGCGCCACGTCTATCCGCTCTGCACCATGGGCATCGCCATGGGGCTGCACGTGCGCGTCGGCCAGGAGGATAATCTCTACGGCCGCCGCGGAGAGCGTGCGACCTCGGTCCAGCAGATCGAGAAGATGGTGAAGATCTCTGGCGAACTGTGGCGGCCTGTCGCGACGGCCGAGCAGGCGCGCGCGATCTATAAGATCGGCACTTTCTATTCGAGCGCAGACGAGACGCTTGAGCAGAATGGCTGGCTTCCGAACCGCAAGGCGACGGGCCTGTCGGAGCGCCGAGCCGCGTGACGCAGGCGGCCGTCAGCAGGCCGGCTATCCCGGCCTGTGCCTGGGTAGTGTTCGCGCTTACCTTCGGCCTGCTGATCTCAGATTACATGGCGCGGCAGGTGCTGAACGCCGTTTTCCCCTTGCTGAAGGCGGAATGGGGCCTGACCGACGGCCAACTCGGTTTCCTCGCCGGCGTCGTGCCGTTGATGGTCGGGCTTCTGACATTTCCGATCTCGCTCCTCGCCGACCGATTCGGCCGCGTCAAAAGCATCGTCGCAATGGGGGCGCTGTGGAGCGCGGCAACCCTGCTGTGCGGCCTGGCGCGCAATTACGAAGAAATGCTGGCCGCCAGAATCCTCGTCGGCGTGGGCGAGGCTGCGTACGGCAGTGTCGGCATAGCCGTCATTATCGGCGTCTTCCCCAGGCATCTTCGGGCGACGCTTGCCGGCGCCTTTATGGCCGGCGGGCTGGCTGGGCAGGTGCTCGGCGTCGGCATCGGCGGGGCGGTAGCAGCATCCCACGGCTGGCGCGCGGCATTCAGCGCCATTGGCATTGCGGGCCTTGCGCTTGCGGGAGCCTATGCCTGGTTTGTTCGTGAAGAACGCGTCCAGGCCCAGCAAGAGACGGAACGGACCAAGGTGACCCTTGCCGGCGTGAAGTCGCTGTTCGCAGGGCGGGCGCTCAACTTCGCCTATATGGCCAGCGGCCTGCAATTGTTCGTGGCCGGCTCCCTGCCGGCATGGCTGCCGACCTATTTTGTCCGCTATTACGATCTGCCGTTGGCCAAGGCGACGGGCCTGGCTGCCATCTTCCTGGCCATTGGCGGTGTGGGCATGATCGCCTGCGGCATGGCCAGCGACCGGCTATTGGGCACGAACGCACAGCGCGCGCGGTTGTCGACCTATTTCTGCCTCGGCTCAGCCGTGCTCGTTGGGGCCGCTTTCGCCCTGGGCCAGGGCGCGCCGCAGCTGGTGATGCTCGGGCTGGCGATGTTCCTTGCGGCCTCAACCGCGGGACCGGCCGGCGCGATGGTCGCCAATTTGACCCCGGCGGCGCTTCACGGCACAGCCTTTGCCGTGCTGACCCTTGCCAACAACGCCTTCGGCCTCGCGCCGGGACCGATCGTCACCGGTTGGCTCGCTGACCGCATCGGCCTGCTCGGCGCGCTGCAACTGCTGCCGGCCGCGAGCCTGGCCGCGGCGCTGACCTTCTACCTGGCCTCGCGCGGCACCCAGACAGAATTCAGCCCACAGGCCGCATGACGAGGCAAGAATGGTCTATCCCGGGGCCGTTGCGCGGTGTCGGGCCTGGATTCATCGTCTCTGCCGTCATCGCCGGCGCCGCCAGCCTCATCGCCTTCTACACCAGCGGCCCCGTCATGCTGTTCGCGCTGGTGATCGGCATGGCGATGAACTTCGTCGGCAAGGTGAAAACTTGCCAACCGGGTATCGCCTTCACTTCACGATTTGTCCTGCGCCTGGGCGTTGCCTTGCTCGGCTTCAAAATCACCATGGGTGATGTCATCGGCCTAGGTTGGGGACCGGTGCTGCTGGTCGTCGTGGCGGTGACTCTGACCACATTGGTCTCAGTACCGGTCGCGCGGTGGTTCGGCTTCGACCCGCGCTTCGGGATCCTGTCGGGCGGCGCCACCGCGATTTGCGGCGCCTCCGCGGCGATGGCGATATCCGCGGCGCTGCCGGCGCACCCGAAGAAAGAGTCGGCGACGCTGTTCACCGTCGTCGGCGTGTCCACGCTGTCGACAATCGTCATGCTGCTTTACCCGCCGCTGGTCCGCTTCCTCGGGCTCGACGACACGCACGCCGGCGTCTTCATCGGCGCATCGGTGCACGACGTCGCGCAGGTCGTCGGCGCCGGGTACGCCGTCTCGACTGAGGCCGGCGACACGGCGACCATCGTCAAGCTGGCGCGCGTCGCCATGCTGCTGCCCGTGATCCTGGCCGTCGGTCTTTTCATCCGCTCTGACGAACATGTGCGGCCAAAGGACCGCCCGCCTCTCCTGCCCTGGTTCGCGGTGGCCTTCGCGATCCTGGTCGTACTCAATAGCCTGCTGCCGGTGCCGGAGCTCGTCCGCGACGCCGGCAACAGCGTGTCGCGCTTCTGCCTGATCGCATCGATTGCCGCGCTTGGCATCAAGAGCAGCTTCAGGGACATGGCCGCCGAAGGCTGGCGACCGGTGATCCTGATGGTCTTCCAGACCGCCTTCATCGCCGGCGTTGCGCTGGTGCCGGTGCTGGCCGGCTGGCTGTAGAATGGCAGAAGCCCCGGCGCCTATGGACGCCGGGGCTTCCTCCCCCACCAAGGCTTCGGCGAACTGGGTAGCGCCTCGGCCTCCTCCCCTCCTCGAGGTCAGAACCGGAAGCTAGCCGCCGCTCCCTTTGAGCGCGGGCTGCAGACAAGCCCCGGTCCCGGCCTCGTGAGCGCTAGAAATTGAACCGGCCCTGGAGGGCGAAGGTCCGGCCTTCGTCGACGACGTTCGCCTGGCTGTAGGCGCCGAACAAGGAGGACAGTGGCGTCGAAACGCCCATAGAGACCGTCCGCTCGTCGAAAAGGTTCTTGCCCAGGAGGGCGACTTCCCAACGGCGGCCCGGATCACCAAGCGCCAGGCGCATGTTGAACTTGGCGTAGCTGTCCTGGACCTGGTTCGGGTCGAGCGTCGGCGACAGGTAGTAGCCGTCGGAGGCAAACATGTCGGCGGTCGTGCGCACCTCAAGGCCGTTGGTGATGGCATGGTTCCAGTCGACGGCCAGCGTCGCCTGCCAATCCGGCACAAGCTGGTTGGTCTTGCCCTTGTAATCGCACTGGCCGCCGATGCCGTCGGGCGCCTGGCCTGGATAGCATTGGCCGTTCGGATATTTCGTGAACTCGAAATCGGTCAGCGCGCCCGCGCCGCGAAGGACCAGGTTGGGAGTGATCGCGAGGCGGGTGTCCACCTCGATGCCTTGCGTCCTGGCGTCGGCGTTGCCGACGACATAACCGAGCACCCCGTCGAACACCGAGACCTGAAGATCCTTGATGTCGGTGTGGTAGAGTGCGGCGTTGAATATGGCGCGGCCGTCGAGGAAGCGCGTCTTGGCACCGGCTTCCCAGTTGGTCGCCTTTTCCTCGTCGAATTCGAAGGCGTCGGCCATGGTCGAATAGAAGCCGCGATTGTTGCCGCGGAAGTCGAAGCCGCCCGACTTGGTGCCCTTCGTGAAGGAGCCATAGAACATGATGTCAGGATTGACGTCGTACTGGGCGACGACGGACGGGACGAAGCCAGTCTTGGAGATTTTTCCTTCGACCGGATGGGTGCCGTAAAGGTTCAATAGCCCCTGCGCCATTGCGGAATAGGGCATGAGTCCCAGGCCGGCGATCGTCGTGAGGTTGGTCGAACTGATGTGGAACAACTGTCCATAGACCAACGGGGCGAGGGCCTGCGTCGGGGGCAGCGCCGTCCCATCGATGCTCTGGATCGTGAGCGTACGATCACCCTCCTTCTTCTCATGGGTGACGCGGCCGCCGACGTTCACGCGGAAATGATCGTTGAACTTGTATGTTACCTGCCCGAACGCCGACAGGATGTCTGTGTCGACGTTCGCCTCGCGAGCTGCGCGAGTATTGGCAATGAGGTCGCCGAATCCCGGCGCCGTGGCGTTCACAACTGGTACCAGCAGCGAGTTGGACGGGATGTTGATGTTGTCCGAATAGCTATGGTCGCTGGTCTGGTAAAAGCCGCCAACGATATATTCGAACTTGCCCGTGGTGTCGGACGCCAGGCGGATTTCCTGGCTGAACTGCTCGTACTTTTCATCCAGATCGACGTTCAGCAACGTCGCACCGGTAAAGTCACAGTCGCACAGTTCATTGTACTTGAACTCGTTGTAACCGCTGATCGAGGTCAGCGTGCCGATGCCGGTGTTCCAGTTCGCGGTGAGAACATAGGTGCTAGACCGATTGTCGGACGTGTCGCCGTTGGAGGAGCGCTTGTCGTCCTTGACGTTGTTCAGGACCGACGAATCAGCACCGAGAGCAGCCAGGATCTGGCCGTACCTCAGGCCGGTGAACGGCGCCTTGGTCGACGGCAGCTCGTTATAGACCTCGATGTTGCGGCCCTTGGTATCGAACTCGCCATGCTCGGCCTTGAAGCTGAGCGTGAGGTCGTCGGTGACGTCCCAGTCGACAATGCCGCGCAGGTTCCAGTCCTCGCGCTGCGGTTCGTCGCGATTCAGCGTGAGGTTCTTGATGTAGCCGTCGCCGCTATGAACGCGGCCGGCGATGCGCGCACGAACCCGGTCGGTGATCGGGCCGGAGACCGCGCCGAGCAGCTCCCAATCGTCACTGTCCAGCTGGTAATTCCCCTGGACGTAGCCTTCGAGCTCGCTGGTGGGCTGGGCCGAGATGATGTTGAGCGCGCCGGCAATCGAGTTCTTGCCGAAGAGGATCGACTGAGGCCCGCGAAGGACCTCCACGCGTTGGACGTCGAGGAACGGCGCGCGCGACTGCTGGGCCCGTCCAAAGTGGATGCCGTCGATATAGGTGCCAACCGACTGCTCGAAGCCTTGGTTGACGCCCGAGAAGATGCCGCGAATGGCGATCTGAGAGCCGATACCCGTCTCCGTCATCTTGAAGTTGGGCACCTTGGTCTGCAGGTCTTCGATCTTCCGGATACCCTGCTGCTGCATCGTCTGGCCGGACACCGCGGCGACAGACAGGGGAACGTCCTGAAGTCTCTCAGAACGCTTGCGCGCGGTAATGATGACTTCCCCGTCAGGCGCATTTTCTGCGCCGGGGCCGGCGTCGTTCGTGCCCGCGCCTTCAGCCGCTTCTGCAGCGGCCGAATTTGCCTCGGCCGATGCAGAGGTCGCGAGCGCGGGATGCTCCTGGGCGCGAGCTGGAGACGAACAAAGCCCGACGGCCAATGACGCAACGCTCGAAAACGCGAGCAACCTCTTAGAATTGAGCAATGAACTTCCCCTCCCGGTTTGGGAGCAGGAGACTTAGTTGCGATTGGAATGGGGTTTTGTGGCGCGGCGTCAGGGATTATCGAAATGGCGCCACTGGATCTGCGCCGATGACATTGTCGACGGAGCGAACCACAAGGAAGCAAGCATTGGCTGGGGCGGCAGGATTCGAACCTGCGAATGCCGGTACCAAAAACCGGTGCCTTACCACTTGGCTACGCCCCAGCAGGCGTCGGCGCTTTGTCGGGCGCGCCGGGAGCGCGGCTTATAGCGCCCGCGCGCCGCGAGAAAAGGCCCCTGCGGCGATGCTTTCGGTTTCCTCGCCAAGCTCTTCCGCCGGAACCGGCCTGCCAAACAGATAGCCCTGCAGCTGATCGCAACCAAGCGCCCGCATGACGGCAGCCTCGCGCTCATTCTCGACGCCCTCGGCGGTGGTTTCGACGCTAAGGCCCCGTGCCAGCGCCAGGATGGCGCGGACGATGGCGCTGCAGTCGCGCTCGCCCTCGGCGGCGCCGGCGACGAAGCTGCGGTCAATCTTGATCTTCGAGAATTGCGCCCGGCTCAGGTAGCCGAACGAGGAATAGCCCTTGCCAAAGTCATCGAGCACCAGCCGGACGCCGATGCCGCGAAGCCGCTCCAGGGCAGCGAGGGTGCTGACGTCGTCCCCGATGAAGATGCTCTCGGTTACCTCCAGCTCGAGCCTGCTGGGAACGAGACCGCTTGCAGCCAATGCGCCGAGGACCGTTTCGGCGATCCCCGAGCCGCACAGCTGTGCGGCGGAGATGTTGACCGCAACACGCAGGTCGCCCTCCCAGCGCGCCGCTTCGAAACATGCCTCGCGGATCACCCAGTCGCCGATCTGGTGAATCAAGCCTGCGTCCTCGATGATGGGCACGAACTGGTCAGGCGGGATCGGCCCACGCACCGGGTGACTCCAGCGCAGGAGCGCCTCGCGACCGACCAGGCGACCGGTGCGGGCGTCGATGATCGGCTGGTAGTGGAGCGCCAGACCGTCGCTGCCGAGCGCGTTGCGGACGTCGCTCTCGAGGCTGCGATAATCCTCGGCATCGACATACATCTGCTGCTTGAAGAAGGCGTGGCTGCCGCGACCGGCTTCCTTGCCGCTGTAGAGCGCAAGATCGGCGCAGCGCATCAGCGTCTCCTCGCGATTGCCGTCCAGCGGAGCCCGGGAAATGCCAATGGTAGCGCCGATGTGCAGGTCGGCCGCGCCGATGGTGATCGTCCGGCTAAGCTCGGCGATGATCCTGGTGGCGAGCTCGCTCAGCGTCTCTTCGTCGCCTGCCCCGCGCCAGACGATCGCGAATTCGTCGCCGCCCAGGCGTCCGACAATGCCGTCGGTGCCGGCGCAGGCTTCGAGACGGCGCGCGACTTCGCAGAGCAACTGGTCGCCGACCGAATGGCCAAGCGTATCGTTGACCAGCTTGAAGCGGTCGAGGTCTACCAGCAGCAGCCCGCAGGCGCCGTCGCCACCAAGCTGGCGCAGCAACGCCTCCTCCAGCTGCTCGCGCAGCAGCAGCCGGTTGGCGACGCCGGTCAGCGGGTCGAGGCGCGCGGCGCGCACCGCGTCATTGCCGCTGAGGCGGGTGTCCGTAATATCGGAACCGACGCCGCGCCAACCCTGGAAACACCCTTCTGGGTCGATCAGCGGCTTGGCCGAGATCGACCACCAGCGGCGGCCATGGTCGATGGGAATGGCAATGTCACGGAATGCGGTGCGCTCGGCAGCGTGCAGCATCAGCCGGCGCATGCCGGCTGACAGCTGCACGGCATTGCCATCGGGGTCGAGGATGCGGCTGGCGTGCGTTCCGATCAGCTTCGACAGCGGCTTGCCGATCGCCTCGGCCATGTCGCTCGACATGTAGGTGAGCCTGAGGTCATTATCGAGCTGCCAAAGCCAGTCTGAACCGCTGGCCTCGAACTCGCGGAGAAGGCCGATGAGCTCGCTCTGCTCGCGAAGCTCGATCTGGGTACGGACATGGCTGACGAAACGCCTGGCGCTGGCTATGGCCGCGCCACCGACCGCGAAGGCGAAGACGCTCATCAGCGCCATGTGGACTGGATTCTCGAACTGTGAGGTCATCACCAGTCCGCCCAGCGTCAGGATACCAAGGTAGACTAGGCAGGCTTGCGGCACGGTCGCGAGGCTGACGCCGGCGGCGCTCATCAACGCGACGACGAGCACTCCGAGCATCATCTGGTGCTCGGCATCCGCATGGGAGAACCAGAAGACCGGCGGCACCAGCCACATCGAGCCAAGCAAGGCGACGATGGCGGTAATCGCTTTGAGGTTCGGCGGAGATCGCCGGGCATATTCGGCATCGAGGCGCAGCCGCACCGCCCGAATGCCGCGCGCACTGCAAATGAGGAAGGCCGTGGAGAACCAGAGCGCCAGATGCATGTCGGGGACCATTCCCCGTAGCGACCAGGCGACCAGGCCGGCCGCCAACAACTGGGAGAAGACAGTGACCGGGACAAGGCGGACGAGCGCTTCGAGCTGGGCGCTGCGGACGGCGCGGCCGATGGCATCCTTCGGTTCCGTCAGGCTCAGCAGGTCGCCGAGCGAGTCCGTGGCGGGAACGGTTCCCGGTTCGCCTGCGCGCGGGCGAAATGCCTGGAATATCTCAACACCCATTACTGGCTTACGCTCCGCGCTCCCGACCCGACGCCCGCATTAAGGGAAAAAGGCAAACCAAACGTGAACCGGGTACTTCAATCGTTGGGAAGACGACCGTAGACGAGATCGTCATAGTCTTTCGCCAGCTGGCGCGTGAGGTCCCCGACTTCGAAATTCCATGGACCGATGGAGCCAACCGGAGTCACTTCCGCGGCCGTGCCAGTGAGGAAAGCCTGCTCAAAGCTTTCGAGCTCATCGGGCCAGATCTCTCGCTCCAGGACGTCCACCCCGCGACGGCGAGCAAGGTCCATCACCGTCCGGCGGGTGATGCCGTCAAGAAAGCAGTCCGGCGTCGGCGTATGCAGCGAGCCGTCCCTGACGAAAAAGATGTTGGCGCCGGTCGCTTCGGCAACGCGGCCCCGCCAGTCGAACATCATCGCATCGTCATAGCCGCCATCCTCGGCATGCTTCTTCGACATCATGCAGATCATGTAGAGGCCGGCCGCCTTGGACTCGGTAGGCGCCGTGTAGGGCGCGGGCCGCCGCCAGGGCGCGATGGTCAGGCAGATGCCGGTGTCGAACTTGGCCGGGTCATAATATTTGCCCCACTCCCAGGCGGCGATTGCCAGATGCGGCTTCGCTCCGGCCGGCGACACGCCCATCTTTTCCGATCCGAGCCAGGCGACCGGCCGCATATATGCGTCGGTCATGCCATTGGCGCTCAGCACTTCCTTGCAGGCGGCGTCTATCTCGGCCGTGCCCCAGGGCAGCTCAAAACCGAGCAGCCGGGCACTACGCTGCAGCCGTTCGCTGTGCTCGGTCAGCTTAAAGATGGCGCCGCCATAGGCGCGCTGCCCTTCAAACACCGACGAGGCGTAATGCAGGCCGTGGGTCAGGACGTGGACGTTGGCTTCGCGCCACGGAACCAGCTTTCCGTCAAACCAGATCCAGCCGTCACGATCGTCGTAAGTGCGCGGTTCGAGCATGCCTCCCCTTTCTCTTGGGGTAAGGCGCCTAGGGCCTCCGCGCCGCCGCGGCAAGTTCGGCGCCGCGCCTTGCGGCAGCCGCAATCGTTTCTGCGATCAAACGATCAAGCGCCTCGTTTTCGTCAAGCACGGCGAGTCCGGCTTCGGTCGTACCATTGGGGCTGGCTACACGCCGGGCGACCTCGTCCATCGCCTCTCCCTTGGCTTCGGCCATGAGCGCGGTGCCCGCGACCGTCTCCAGCGCAATCGCCTGCGCGAGGCCGGGCGCCAGGCCGCGGGCCTCGCCCGCCTTGGCGAGCGCGGCGATGAAGCGCGCGACATAGGCGGGCCCGGCCCCTGCTAGCGCGCCAATCGCAGAGAATTCGGCCTGGTCGCGCGCCCAATGGGTTCGCCCGAGCGGCGCGAAAAGTGCGGACAGCCGGTCGCGAAGCGCTGCATCGGCTTCCTCACTGTACAAGGCGACGACGCCGCGCCTCTCACTGACAGGCAAATTGGGCATGGCGCGGACAATGGCGCCCGCATTGGGAAAACGCTGGCGCAGGCTCGAGGCTTCTACGCCGGCTAGGATGGAGACCACGACCGTCTCCGGCCCGAGCGCGGTGGCCAACCCCGGAGCGATTTCGTCCAGCTTCTGCGGCTTGAAGCCGAGCAGTGCCAGTTCCGGCACGCCGTCCGGCAATTCGGCGACGGTACGAAGGCCTTCGACCGGCGTCCCGCTGGGCCGGATCGCCACCGCCTGCGAAAGGTCAACGCCAGCCTTGCGCCAGCCCTCGACCATTGCGCCGGCCATATTGCCGCAACCGACCAGCCACGCACGACCGAGCGATGACGCCATGACGTCAGGCTTCCCCAGCGGTCTCGATCAGGGCCGCCGAGATGGCCTCGCCGGGCGACTTGCCGCCCCACAGGACGAACTGGAAGACCGGGTAGAATCGCTCGCATTCCTCGAGGGCCGCCTCGGTGATTGCCTCGGCCTGCTCGAAGGAAAGGTTGTCGGTGTCGCCGACCATCGCCGCGTGGCGGAAGACGACCAGGCCCGAGCCAGACCACAGTTCGAAATGACCGAGCCAAAGCTGCTCGTTGATCAGTCCGAGCGCCTCGTAGATGGCGGCGCGCTTGTCGGCAGTGACCTTGATGTCAGGAAAGGCGAGGAACTGCAGCACCTGGTCCTCGCTGCGCCAGACGCCCCGCAACTCATATTGCGCCCAGCTGCCCGTCGCCGAAGCGACGATCTCTCCCTCACCGGTGCGTTCGCACGCCCAGCCGCGCGCCTCGAAATATTGTTCGAGCACCTCGATCGGCGCGCCGTCGTCGCGATCCTCGGTTTCAATTTCGTCGGTCAGGGTCAGGCTCCCTTGGCCTTGCTCACCTTTGGTTTAGCCGCCGACTTGCTCTCCAGCGCCGCGAGCCGGGCCTTAAGCGCCTCATTCTCGTCCCGCGCGGCGGCCGCCATCATCTTGACCGCCTCGAACTCGTCGCGGCTGACGAAATCCATGCCGCCGATCCAATCCTTGAACTTCTCGCGCGCCGAATCCTGCGCTTCGCGGCCCATTCCGGCCATGGTGCCCGCGAAGCCGTTCACCATCTTGACGAAATCGTCGAACATCTTGTTTTCGGACTGCATTTTCTAACCTCCGAATATTCCCAGCGGCATCGCGTCCGATCCGGGGTTGAGGCGCCCAATCTCGTAATTGAGTGCGGTCGCCAAGCACAACCAAGCCAAATAGGGGGCCAGCAGCAATCCCGCCAGTGGCCGGAGTCGCGCAAAGCGCCAGGCCGTCAGGGCGACGAGCGCGAAAAGGACGACAATGATGACCAGCCCGGCCTCGATCATGCGCGCGCCGAAAAAGATCGGCGACCAAAGGTAATTGAGGCCGAGCTGCAGAAGAAAAGCAGTGATCGCGGAGCGTCGCCGGGGGCTGGCGGGCATCGCCCAGATCAGGGCCGCTGCAAGCCCCATCAGTGCGTAAAGGGTCGTCCAGGCGACTCCGAACACCCACCCGGGAGGCATGAAGCCCGGTTTGTCGAGGCCGGCGAACCAGCTGTTGGAGTAACCGCTGTTGGACAGGTAACCGGACAGGCTGCCGAGCGCGGCAATCGCGACCATGGCCGGGATCGCGATCTGCCAGAACTTGCCCGCTCTCATCGTCGACATTGTCACTCCTTCGTGGCGCCCAGGAGAAACTCCTTGTTCCCCTCGGGTCCGGTAATCGGGCTTTCGGTTAGGCCGAGAACGCGCCAGCCCCGGCTTTCGACCCACGCGGCCGCCTCATCACAGACTCGCCGGTGCACCGCCGCGTCACGGACAACGCCGCCCTTGCCGACCTCGTCCCGCCCCGCCTCGAACTGCGGCTTCACCAGCGCAACCAACTTCGCTCCCGGCTTCGCGAGCTCCAGTGCGGCGGGGAGAACCTTCGAAAGCGAGATGAAGCTGGCGTCGCAGACGATAATATCGACCGCCTCGGGGATGATCTCTTGCGTCAGGTTCCGCGCGTTGGTCTGTTCGTGGACAACGACGCGCGGATCCTGCCGCAGCTTCCAGGCGAGCTGGTTCGTGCCGACGTCGACCGCATAGACTTTCGCGGCGCCGCGGCTCAGCAGCACGTCGGTGAATCCCCCCGTGGAGCTCCCCACGTCCAGCGCGACCGCCCTAGTCACGTCGAAGCCGAAATGGACCAGGCCGTGATCGAGCTTGATGCCGCCTCGCGACACCCAGGGGTGATCCTTACCCCGCACCTCCAGCGCCGCGTCCTCGGCGAGCAAGTCGCCGGCCTTGGTGATCTTTTTTTCGGCACTGTACACGGCGCCGGCCATGATCAGCGCCTGAGCGCGGCTGCGGCTGTCCGCCAACCCGCGAGCAACGAGGAGCTGGTCGGCGCGCTGCCTAGCCATTGTTCTCCTCGGCGCGCTCCTCAACACCTTCTTCGACCTGGTCGCGGGCGTCCTCGCGGTCGTCGGCGCTCGCGGCGTCATCGGTCAGCCGCTGGTTGGGATCATTTGCCAGGCAAAGCGTGAAGAGCATCGGCAAGTGGTCCGAACCGATGTCGGGCAGCCGATCGATGCTCAGAAGGCGGAAATGAGGAGTCACGAAAATATGGTCGAGCGGCCAGGCGAGCAGCGGCAGATGCGCCGGAAAGGTCGGATAGGGCCCCCGCCCGACGCGGGGGTCGAGCACGCCCGAAAGCCGCCGGAACAGCCGCGAACTGTGCGACCAGGCGACGTCGTTCAAATCGCCCATGACGATTGCCGCGCGGCCGCTCTCCCGGACCTCCCTGCCGACCCGAACCAGCTCGGCGTCGCGCTCGCCGCTGTCGTCGCCGGGATAAGGCGGTTCCGGGTGAATGCCATAGAAATCGATCACTTCGCCCGACCGTAGACGCAGGCCGGCCTTCACCGACGGCACCTGCGGCTGCATCAAATAACGGAGCTGGGGCCGCTCCAGCGGCAACCTGGACAGCAAGATCAGCCCGTAGGTGTTCGGCAGCGGCTGGCCGATCCGATGGGGATAGGCCGGATAGAGCGGGCGCATGGCCCTTTCCCAATCCAGGCCGGGTTCAAGCAGAAGGATGACGTCGGGGTTGGTGCGGTGTACCAGCGCCAGCAGCGCGCCAGCTTCGTTGTTGGTCATCAGCACGTTGGCATTGAGCAGGCGGAGCTGCCGTCCCGGCGCGCATCTTTTCGTGGCTGCGAGTTCGACCGGCCAGCCCGGGACGTAGCTAGCCACCTGGATCAGCTGCCAGACGAGCGACGCCAGGCCGAAGCCTGTTGCCGCGAAGAACAGCCGTCCCTTGCGCGGACCTGAAAAGACGAGGCCCAGCAATCCGACGGCCAGCAACACGGCGATCTGCAGGCGCGGATAGTCCCACAGCCGCACCCACCATTCGTCGGTCTCGACCAGCGGCAGCGCGGTCAGGATTGTGAGCATGACAACCAGACCGAGGAAAAGTCTCCCCAGCCAGCGGCGCACCGTCGACGCGCTCAGGCCAAAGCCTCCTCGACGCCGGCGCTGTTGAGACGG
>DATFEO010000186.1:0-8251 GCA_035250985.1 Sphingomicrobium sp.
TTCATTTCATCGCCGCGGGACTGACCGCGCTGTTCATCATCATCCACCTGCTGATGGTGATGCTCGCCGGGCCGATCAATGAGATCCGGTCAATGATCACTGGTCGGTTCCGAGTCCCCGTGGCGAAGACCGTGGAGCCCAAGCCTTGATTTCCCGCCGCCGGTTCATCGAATCCCTTGGCCTCGGTGCTGGCGGCCTATTCGTGTCGGGCTGCGATCGCCTTGACCGAAGCGAGACTTTCCGGGGTGTGCTGCGGTCAGGCGAGGGACTGACGATGCGCGCCCAGCGACTGATCACCGACCGCAATGCGCTTGCCCGGGAATTCAGCGAGGCCGACATGTCGCCCGTTTTCCGGATGAATGGTACGCGCATGCCGCAATCCCCTGAATATCAGGCACATTTGGCCAGCAACTTCGCTGACTGGCGCCTTGAGATTGGCGGCTTGGTCGAAAGGCCGTTGGCGATCTCCTTGGCGCAACTGCGATCACTGCCGGCCCGCACGCAAATCACCCGCCATGATTGCGTTGAAGGATGGAGCGCCATCGGCAAGTGGCACGGCCCGCCGCTGGGCATGATCCTCAAGGCAGCCGGCATCCGCTCCGATGCCCGGTTCATCGTGTTCCATTGCGCCGACAATTTCGGGCCCCACCCCTATTATGAGAGCATCGATCTCATTGATGCCTTCCACCCGCAAACGATCCTGGCCTGGGCAATGAACGGCCAGCCGCTTGCCGTCGGTCATGGTTCGCCGGTCCGGCTGCGGGTCGAGCGCCAGCTTGGCTACAAGCACGCCAAATATGTAATGCGCATCGAGGCGGTCGAAAGCCTGGACGGGATTCATGGAGGCAAGGGCGGGTTCTGGGAGGACCGTGCCGACTATGAATGGTACGCGGGGATTTGAGGGCAACATCGCGCCAAATGTCCCAAAGTCGGACATTATGGTTAACAGCGTAATCTGTAAGTAATACCGACACTTGCAACGCGCATTAACTTTGTGCGTTCATGCCGTGTCCGAAACGGACTCGACCCAAAAGAGGAGAGCGACATGGGCAAGATGTTGCTTGGCTTGGCCGCGGCGATTGCGGTTACTGCCATTACTACCCCCGCCATTGCGGGCACACCCGAAGACGCGTTCGTCGGCTTCCCCAACGTCAACCCGAGCGTCGGCACGCTCGGCGCCAATCCCATCCCCGGCGGCGGGTTCAGCAGCGGCGGCTTCCACGGCGGATTCGTCCACCATCCCGGCTTCGGCGACCATCATGGCCGGTTCGACCGTCACGGCCAGTCCGGCTCCAGCAATGGGGTCTGGGTCAACGGCGGCCAGTGGGCGCTGCACAACAACCAGGCCTTCAAGTCGGACAGTTACAACGACTGGTGGCACGACCGGCCCGACCGCGCCTATCCGGCCTGGATGCGCAACAACAAGAATTGCGAGCGGCAATGGTATGCCGGGGCGACTCTAAGATGTTAGCTTAGGTACGCCGACCAGCGATCTTTGCTGGCAATGTAGGATTTCGATTGCGAAGTCGACCGGATCCCCTTCCGGGTCGGCCTCTTGATGCTGTCCAGCTCCAGGTCTTGCGCACTCCCGATCCGCAATAATTTCACAAAGATGGTCGCTGAGTCCGTGAAAATTGCGAAGTCAGGCGTTCACCCACCATGCCCTCGACCGTGATTCGGCGCTTCGACTATCACCCCGGGACCCGCGAACTCGAGGTGCTGTTCGTCACCGGCCGCCGCTACCTTTATTCGGGCATCCCGCCTGATGTAGCAGAGGCCTTCCGCTCCGCCTTCGCCAAGGGCGTCTATTTCAACCGGCATATCCGCGACCGCTATCGCCATACGGAGCTGGTCGATTAGACTGCCGCCATGCCCGCCCCTTCGATCCACCGCGACCATGACCGCCCCGCGCCTCCGGCGCTGCTGGCTGAGGCGGGAGCAGCAGTCCTAGCCGCCAGCCTGGCGGTGCGGCTGGTGCCGTTCCGGACCCTCGCCGAGCGGCTGAGCCGCGGCGAGGGCAGCATTGCCCCAGCCGATGCCGAGACGGCTTACTGGCTACGGCGGGCGGTGCTCGCCTGGGGCCGGCGGCTGCCGTGGCGGGCTTTGTGTTTCGAGCAGGGCCTGGCCGCCTTCGCGCTGCTGCGCCGGCGCGGGCTCGACGCGACGCTGCATTACGGAGCGGCGACCTTTGACGGCGAACTCAAGGCCCATGTCTGGGTCACGTCTGGCGAAACTGAGGTCGTCGGCTGCGAAAACAAGGAAGATTATGGCCTGCTGGCGCGTTTTCCTTGCTGAACGAGAAGGAAGAGGCCCTTTCAGCGGACGTTCACTTCGATTCCGTTACGAAGCAGCCCCATGAGGAGAAGTTCGATGACTCGTCGTGCGATCATGTTTGCCATTGGCGGCGTTGCCATCGCGGCTCTGGCCGCCGGCGCGGCCTGGGCGCAGTCCGGCGCGCAGAACGCCTCCAGCGGCACGCAGAACACGCCGTTCAACTATGAGATCAAGGACGGCAAGCGCGTGCCCAAGCCGACCAGCAAGGTCACCAATGCGGACGGCAGCTGGCGCGAGGAAACCCGCCAGGGCAATTGCATAACCATCAAGACCGGAACTGCTGACGGTGCGGTCAAGACCACACGCAAGTGTGACTAGCTGCCGCTCTGGTCTGAGGGCCTGGCCCCGGGCTTGATGACGCAGGGCTGGAGACCGGCCTTCGTCACGTCCTCGCATAACCGGACCTGGACGCTTTCGTCGGGGCCGACGAACAGCGCCCAATCACGGGTCCGGCCGTTGCTGTCCTCGCAAGTTGCGGTCCAGTAGGACGTGTTCTCATACTCCCCGACATAACCTGAACTGGTTACTCGCCGGCACTCCGATCCGGACTCATAAATGGCGCGCTTCAAGGCTATGGCGCGGTTCATGTCGTCGAGCTGGTGCAGGCGGTCCTGGCCTTCGGAACGGACGACGATCGGCTGCGACGGCTGGGTCGCCGGATTGTCGTCGCAGGCCGGCAGGGCGGCGAGGACCAGAAGGGGCAGCACGAGCCTGGACATTCAAGCGGACTCCTTTGTCGACTCCAACGCGCCTTGGACCAAAAAGGCTTCCTAGCCGCCTTCGCGTGTCCGGCGAAGGTCCAGCAACTTCTTCCAGCGCCGCGGCATATGTCTAGAGCTTCGAGCGATCGGACGGGGTCCATTCGGCCGGCTCGACGTCCCTGCGCACAAGGCGCAGGGCGAGGCCGGCCACTGTCCCGACCGCAATGGCGATCGTCAGGTCGGTGACGACGGTGAGGATCATGGTGAGGAACAGCAAGGTCCGGTCGCCGGTGCGCAAATTCATGCGCTCGGTCCAGCGATGTGGCTCACTCATGATCCAGGCAGTGACGATCAGCAAAGCGGCGAGCGCCGGCATGGCCAGGTAGCCGGCGAGGGCACCGGCGCCGAGGGTGATGAGGAGGATCGCCAAGGCATGGACGAGGCCGGCCACGGGCGTGCGGCCGCCCGCGCGCACGTTGGTCGCAGTCCGCGCGATGGCGCCGGTCGCGGGCAAACCACCGAACAACGGCGAGGCGATGTTGGCGACCCCCTGCGCCAGAAGCTCTGCATTGGGCCGATGGCGCGTGCCGATCATCCGGTCGGCGACAATCGCGGAAAGCAGCGATTCGACGCCGGCGAGGAAGGCGATGACGAAGGCCGACGGCAGCAAGTCGCTGATTCGCGCAATGCTGATATGCGGCAAGGACGGCGCCGGCAGGCCGGCAGGCAGCGGTCCGAAACGCTGCTGGATCGTATCGACCGGCAAGCTTAGCCAGGCGACCGCGGCCGAGGCGGCGGCGATGACTAGCAGCGAGCCGGGAAACCATGGCACCAGGCGGCGAAGCAAAGCGATGCCCGCGATCGAGAACAGGCCGATGGTCAGTGCCGCCGGGTTGATTGCGTCCCGGCCCGACCATAGCGCCGGCAGCGCTTCGACGAGATCGACCGGCACCGTCGCCGACAGACCGAGCAGGTCTTTCAGCTGGCTGACGGCGATGATCAGCGCAATTCCGACCGTGAAGCCTTCGACCACCGGCTCCGGCACCAAAGCGATGAAGCGGCCGGCGCCGACGAGCCCCCCAATAACCAGGATCACCCCGGCCATCAGAGTTGCCAGGAGCAGCCCGTCGAAGCCGAATTCAGCGATGACGCCGAAGACCACGACGATGAAGGCACCCGTCGGCCCGCCAATTTGGACCCGGCTGCCGCCCAACAGCGAGATCAGGAAGCCAGCGACGATGGCGGTGACGAGGCCCGCCCGCGGGTCGGCGCCGGATGCGATGGCGATGGCGATGCTAAGCGGAAGCGCAACCAGCGCGACGGTCACGCCGGCGACGGAGTCTCCGATGAGCAGGCGCCATGAATAGTCGCGCATGGTGGTAAGGAGCTTGGGCTTCACTGCGAAATCACGGCATGTCTGGCATAGAGAAGCCGCACCCGGCTTGCCGCCTCGAGGGCCGTGCCGACCGCATGTTCGACGGTATCCGCGCGCGCCAAAGCGACGGCCATGCGGCGGTTCCGGAGAGTATTCGGCTTACCGAAGATGCGGACGTCCACGGCCGCCCCCGGTTCGGCGAGAGCCAGGGCGTCGGCAAGACCTTCGAAGCCGAAGTCCTCACTTTCCCGATCCGCAAGCATCACCGCGCTGGCCGACGGGCCGTACAGGTCGACGGCCGGAATCGGCAGGCCGAGGATAGCCCGAAGGTGCAATTCGAATTCGCTGAGATTCTGGCTGATGAGCGTGACCATGCCCGTATCGTGCGGGCGCGGGCTGAGTTCGGAGAAGATAGCCTCCTCCCCGGAAATGAAGAACTCGACTCCGAAAATGCCATGGCCGCCGAGCGCGCCGACGACCTTCGCCGCCTGGCTCTTCGCCGACTCCAGCGCCGCCGGCGGAATTGCCGCCGGCTGCCAGCTCTCACGATAGTCGCCCGCTTCCTGGCGATGGCCGATCGGCTGGCAATAGAGGATGCCGTCTTTCGTCGCGATCGTCAGCAAGGTGATCTCGCTGTCGAAGCGAACGAACTGCTCGACGATCACGCGCGGCCGGTCGCCGCGCATGTTGGCGACCGCATAGTCATAAGCCCGGCCAAGTTCGTCGGCATCGTTGGCGACGCTCTGACCCTTGCCCGAGGAAGACATGACCGGCTTGACCACGCAGGGAAAGCCGACGGTGTCGGCGGCGGCCACCGCATCGGCCCGGCTCTCGGCGAAAACATAGGCCGAAGTCCTGAGGCCCAATTCCTTGGCGGCGAAGTCGCGTATGCCGTCGCGATTCATGGTGAGCTGGACGGCCTTGGCCGAGGGGACGACGTGCCAGCCTTCGCCCTCGAGCGTACCGAGCATGACCGTGTCGATTGCCTCGATCTCCGGAACGATATGGTCCGGGCGATGCTTCTCGACCGCGGCGCGTAAGGCGGCGCCGTCGAGCATCGGGAAGACCTCGAATGCGTCGGCGACCTGCATCGCCGGGGCATTGGCGTAACGATCGCAGGCTATGACCCGGCAGCCGAGCCGCTTGGCGGCGATGGCGAACTCCTTGCCGAGCTCGCCCGAGCCCATCAGCATGAGGGTGGCGATATGCATGAAAGCGCGCTTACAAGAGGCGCAAAGGAGATGTCGATGCGCCGATTGCTGTTGTTCCCTGCCTTTGCCCTGATGGCCGCCGCCCAGGCCGCGGCGCCGCCCAGCCCACCGAAGACGCCGACCGACGCGATCGCCGCATCAAAGCCAGAAGAATGGTCGGCCATCTCGGCCGAGGAGCTGCTGGTCCTCGACCTGGCGCCCGGCAAGCGCATCGTCGTCCAGCTCGCGCCGGGATTCGCGCCGGTCCATGTCGCCAATATCCAGAAGCTGGCCCAGGCCGGATACTGGCAGGGAGCCAAGATCTACCGAGTCCAGGACAATTACGTCGCGCAGTGGGGCAACAACGAGAGCGAGAAGCCGCTCCCGGCTGGAGTCGTCGCCTCGCCGCCCGCCGAATATCATCGCGCGCTGGCAGGGCTGAAGATCGTGCCATTGGGGTCGCCGGATGCTTATGCGCCGGCGGTCGGCTTCGTGCACGGCTGGGCGATTGCCTATGATTCGAACGCCGGGACGGCGAACCTCGCCCACTGCTACGGCAGCGTCGGGGTCGGCCGCGCCCTGACCGACACTGGCATGGGCGGCGAGCTCTATGCCGCCATCGGCCATGCGCCGCGCCACCTCGACCGCAACATCGCCGTCGTCGGTAGGGTCATTGCCGGAATTGAGAACCTCGCGAGCCTGCCGCGCGGAACCGAGGCACTGGGCTTCTACAAGGAACGCAGCAGCGACGTGCCGATCGCAGCCGCCCGCCTCGCCTCGATGATCCCGGAGGGGGAGCGCCCGCGGTTCGAATACCTGAAGGAGGACAGCGCGTCTTTCGCCACGTGGCTGAACTTGAGGAAGAACCGCAAGGACGATTTCTACATCCGCCCGGCTGGCGGCGTCGATCTGTGCAACGCGCCGGTCCCGGTGCGCCCGGTCGGCGGATGAGCATCGGCGCATAAGGAAACGCCCGCCCCGCGAGGGGACGGGCGCTCCTTCGCCTTCCGCGGCCTGGCTAGCCTAGGCCGCCCATGCCGGAGACTGCATCCGGTTGCGATGATGGATGATAGCCGGTCCAGAATGCGAGCGCATGCTGGCCTCGGCGAGCGGCAGGGCCGTCGCGCAGAAGGCGCATTCGGCCGAAACGCGGCCGATGATCCAGTGCGTCCGCCCGCAGCCCGGACAGTGATTCACTTCTTGCTCGCGATACACGGCATGATAGCCGCGCCCGGCGGGATCGTGCGCCATACGCAGATCACCAAGTGTCGGATACGTCGACATAAACCGTTCCTTTCGGTCGGTTGGAACGGTCGAATAAGCCCGAAGTTGCATCTGCTGCGAAGAGCCGAGTTTTATCGGTATCGTTTCGGGACGGTTTACCGTTTTGGCCTGGCGCCAGCCTAAAGCGCTCGAAGAGCCCTCGCCGGACGGGCATTCAATGCCGGCAAGGCCGCCAGCAGCGCAGCGCCAACGGCGAGCACAATTGCGCCCATCGGGATGATAAGCAGCGCGCCCCAGTCCGGCCGCAGGGGTATGTCAAGCACCTCGCCGGTGACGAGTCGGGCGCCGCCGACGCCCGCCACGAAGGCAAGCACGGACACTGCGGCCGACAGGAGGGCGAACTCGACGAGCTGGGTGCCGACCACCTGGCCGCGGGTAGCGCCGACCAGTTTCAGGAGAACCAGGTCCTTGACCCTGCTACGCCTTGTCGCGACCACCGCGCCCGCCAGAACGACCATGCCCATGGCAATGGCAACCATCGTAGCCAGGCGGACCGCCTGGTCGAGGGCGGCGAGGATCGATCCGACCTGCTCGACGATCGCCGAGACGCGGATTGCGCTCACCATCGGCAAATCGGCAGCGAGATGGCGTTCGAACGCAGCCGTGGCGATGCCTTCCGGGGGCGAAACCGTCGCCATCAGCGTATAGGGCGCTGCCTCCAGCGTGCCAGGTGCGAAGATGATGGCGAAATTGAAGCCCATGGATCGCCAGTCGATCTCCCGCAGCGAGGCGATGCGCGCCTCGATCGGCCGGCCGAGCACCGAGATAGTCAGCGTATCGCCGACCTTGAGGCTCAGTGCTTCGGCGGCATCGCGGTCGAGTGAAATAAGCGGCGGACCCCGGTAATCTTTCGGCCACCACTCACCGGCGACCACGCGGTTGGCCGGCGGCAGCTCCGCCGCGAAAGTCAGGCCGCGGTCGCCGCGCAACACCCAGGCGCCATCGGGAATCGCGGGCAGATCGGCGACCCGCTTGCCGTTGACCGCCACCACCGGCCCGCGCAACGACGGCACCAGCCTGAGCTCGGCGCCGGGGAGCTGGCGGGCGGCAAGGTCACGGAACTCCGCTTGCCGCGCGGCCGGTATATCCACCAGGAACAGAGCCGGGGCTCGACCGGGGATTGCCTGGCCGATCTCCTTCAGCAGGCTGGCGCCGCTCGCTGCCAGGATCATCAGCAGCGACAGGCCTAGGCCAAGCGCAATCGAGAGGCGGACGGTCGCCGCGCCCGGCCGGTCGAGCGCCGCAACGCCAAGGCGGACGATGGGGCCGCCGCGATGGCTGGAAGCGCGCGAGCCCTTGCGAACGAGCGCGCCGAGGCCGGCAAAGAGCAGCATCAGCGCGGCAATGGCGGCGACTCCGGTCGCCGC
>DATFEO010000191.1:0-2131 GCA_035250985.1 Sphingomicrobium sp.
GGAAGGGCGGCTTCCTCGACATGGCCTATGACCCCGAGGCCGGGGCCGAGATTACGCTGCAGCCGCTGCGCCGCTTCCCGTTCGACGGCGCGATCCTCTTTTCGGACATCCTCGTCGTGCCGCACGCAATGGGCATGGACCTGAGCTTCGTCGCCGGTGAAGGGCCACGCCTTGCCCCGCCGCTGGCGGAAGGGCGGATTCGCGACCTCAAGCCGGCGATGGAGCGGCTCTTGCCCATCTATGAGACGGTCCGGCGGGTGAAGGCGCAATTGTCGCCCCAGACGACTTTCCTGGGTTTTGCCGGCTCTCCCTGGACGGTGGCGACCTACATGATCGGCGGTAAGGGCAGCCGCGAGCAGGCCGAGGCGCGGCGCCTGGCCTATGCCGACCCGGGGAAGCTGCACGTCATTCTCGACATGATTGCCACGGTGACCGTCGAATATCTCTCCGGCCAGATCGCGGCCGGCGCGGACGCGGTGCAATTGTTCGACAGCTGGTCAGGGAGCCTGGCCCCGGCCCAGTTCGAGCGGTTCGTCATCGCGCGCACGGCCTGGATCGTCGAGCAGCTGAGGAATCGGCACCCGGAAGTGCCGGTCATCGGCTTTCCGCGCGGTGCGGGCGGCAAGCTGGCTTCTTACGCGCGCGAAACCGGGGTCGATGCGATCGGTCTCGACGAGACGACGGATCCGAACTGGGCGCATCGCGAGCTTCCCGACGGCATGCCGGTGCAGGGCAATCTCGACCCGCTCGCGCTGATCGCGGGCGGCGCTGCCCTGAAGGAGGCGGTGGGGCGCATTCTTGACGCTCTTTCCGCGCGGCCCCACATATTCAACCTGGGGCACGGCATTCAGCAGGACACACCTCTCGCCCATGTCGAAGAGCTGATGGCTTTGGTGAAGGGCGAGGCATGACGCAGTTCGCGGGCTTCCTTGGCGCGGCCTATCCGTGGGTGAAGGCGGCGCACGTGACCTTCGTGATCTTCTGGATGGCCGGGCTGTTCCTGCTGCCGCGCTTCTACGTCTATCATCATGCGACGACTCCGGGTTCTGCCGAGGACCGCGCCTGGATCGAGCGCGAGGACCGCGCGCTCAACATCATCCTGCGCCCGACCATTGCCATTGTCTGGTTGCTGGGCCTGATGCTGGCGGTGCACCTGAATGCCTTTCAGCAGGGGTGGTTCATTGCCAAGTTCGTTCTGGTGGTCGCTCTGAGCGGCTACCAGGGCTGGATTACCGCCTATGGCAGGAAGCTCGCCGCCGGGACCCGGCCGCTGGAAAACCGGACCTTGCGGATCATGAACGAGATTCCGGGCGTCGCCGCGGCGATCATCGTCGTGTTGGTCATCGTTCGTCCCTTTTAGCTTTCGAGCCTGATTGACTCGGACCTGAGCGAGACCTAACGCCCGATTCAAACGGCCGCGCCGGCCCGTATTCCCTTCGCCGGTGTGTGCCCTATCCGAATTCCTGCGGCGTCCTGCCGCACGCGAACGCAATTCCAATAATATTCTCAAGCGAATTATCTATGCATTTGAAAGACTTGAAGCAGAAGACCCCGGCCGATCTGGTGACCATGGCCGAGGAGCTCGGGGTCGAGGGCGCATCGACGATGCGCAAGCAGGACCTGATGTTCTCCATCCTCAAGGTCCGCGCCGAGAGCGGCGCCGAGATCATGGGTACGGGAACCATCGAGGTGCTGAACGACGGCTTCGGCTTCCTCCGCTCGCCCGAGGCCAATTATCTCGCCGGACCGGACGACATTTATGTCGCCCCTTCCATCGTCCGCCGCTTCGGGCTTCGCACCGGCGACACGGTCGAGGGCGAGATCCGCGGACCCAAGGAGGGCGAGCGCTATTTTGCGCTGACCCGCGTCACCCAGATCAACTTCGATGATCCCGAAGCGGTCCGCCACCGGGTCAATTTCGACAATTTGACGCCGCTTTATCCGGACGAGAAGCTGACGCTCGACAGCTCCGATCCGACCGTCAAGGACAAGTCGGCTCGCGTGATCGATATCGTCTCGCCGCTCGGCAAGGGACAGCGCGCGCTGATCGTCGCTCCGCCGCGGACTGGCAAGACCGTGCTCCTGCAGAACATCGCCCGGGCCATCACCGACAATAATCCGGAAGTATTCC
>DATFEO010000194.1:0-8286 GCA_035250985.1 Sphingomicrobium sp.
CTCATTGCCAATGGCCAGGGCGGCGATGGCGGACTCGGCGGTGGCGAGTTGGGTGGCGGCGGCGCGGGCGGCGACGGATTCGCGGGCGAAGTCGCGGTCGTTTCGACCGCCCGTTACCAGATCCCCACGCAGCATGGCACGCTCAATGCCGGCAGCATCACCGGTACGGCTGCCGGCGTCGGCGGACTCGGCTCCACTGACGGCAGCGGCATTGTCGAGGGCGGAAGCAGCTTCGAAATCGACAGCAGCACCGTTAATATCGGCTCGCTCAATTTCAACATCACCGGCGACTCGGCCGATCCGTCCGCCGATCCGAGCTTCATCAGGATCACCAATGCGACCGTTGACGTGGATTCGACCTTTGCGTTCTCGACGATTGGCGACCTTTCTTTCTATATCGACAACGGCTCACTTGGCTCCGCGATAAATCGGGTCGACAGTCTGGTCCTGTCAGCCGGCAATTTCGTCGCCGATGCTGAGCTGGACGATCCTGCCAACGTCGGCACGGCGTTCGCCACCAACCTGTCGGTGACCAGCGACGGCGACTTCATCGCCGATGCGAACCTCGACGTCGTCAACGGCATCGACATCACGGTGCCCGGATCGATCCTCTTCGACAATGCGGTGAGCGACAGTTTCGTCGACCTGTGGGCGCAGGGCGGCTCGATCGACATCGGCAATGTCGATGCCGGCAGCAGCGTCAGCCTGGTCGCCGACAGCTTCATCACCGGTGGCAACATTGACGCGGGCGGGGCCATATTCGCCCAGACGTTTGGTGGGAACATTGACCTTGGCAGCCTGACCTCGACGTTTGGCTCGATCTTCGTCGATGCGACCGGCGACGTCGATCTCGGCGGCGATGCATTGGCCGACGGCGACATTGAAGTCAGCGCAACCGGCGACATCGTCATGCTCAATGCCATGGCCGGCGAGTCGGTGGACCTTTCCGCCGACGGCAACGTGACCGCGCTCAATCTCACCGGCGGCGATTCCGTTGACATCGATGCGGGCGGAGCGGTCGAGGTCGACAACCTTTCGGCGGGCCTGGTCAATCCGAGCACCAACGAAGGCGCCGATTACAGGGTGTCGATCCTGGCTGGCGGGGACATCTCGACTGACAACATTGAAGCCGCGGGTAATGTCGGCCTGGCGACACCTGGCGCGATGACGACATTGGACATCAATGCCGGCGGCACATTCATTGCCCTTGGGCACGGCGACATGAGCTTTGGTGATGCAACCGCCAGCGAAGTCTTTCTCGCCGACTTTGCGATGTCGGGGCCCGGCGGCATCACCGTAAACTGCATCGGCACGTGCGGAACCCTGGGTGCGGACGGCGTCGTGACAACCCCGCCGACAGGGTCGTCTTACCTGTTTGTAACAACTGAAGGTGGAGAAGCTGGCGCCGGACAACTGGACGTCGGGGGCACTAATGGCTCCCTCTACACAACTTCGGCCTTCGATGCCGCCGCAGGCGATGACCTGAGTTTCTGGTTCAACTATGTGACCAGCGACGGGTCTAGCTTTGCAGATTACGCCTGGGCGGCGCTGTTCACGACAGGCCTTGATCAGGTCGCGATCCTTTTCACGGCCCGGACCCAGCCCGAAGGGACCATCGTCCCGGGGTTTGGTCTTCCTGGAGTCGAGGCGACGCTCAATCCATCCTCAGTGCCTATCATTGGCGGCGCGCCCGAATGGAGCCCACTCGGTACCAGCTCGAGCAGCTGTTTCGCTGCGGGTTGCGGTTTCACGGGATGGATTAGTTCGACTTACGAAATTGCCGATGCCGGGAGCTACGTTCTGCGTTTCGGCGTGACCAACTACTTAGATACCGGCTTCCAAAGCGGTATGGCGTTCAGTGGTATCACGGTTGGCGGCAGTGCAGTGGGAACCGCGCCGATCCGCACTGGCGGGTCGATCAACATCGGCAACGTCAATACCGGCAAGTTCACCGCCGCGGCGGGCACCAGCCTGACGACCGGAATCATCGATTCCAGCGGCAGCATCGCGCTCGATGCCGGCGGTGCAATCACCACCAGCGACCTATTCGCCGGCGACTTCGTGCTGGCTAACGGCGGGTCGATCACGACCCAGAATATTGAAGCGAACTCGGTCGACATGACCAGCACGGGCGGCAATATCACGACCCTGGACATCGACGCCTTTGGCGCGGTCGCCCTGGACGCCTTTGGCAACATCTCGACCGGCGACATCACCGCCGGCTCGATCGACCTGCTTGCCGACGGCAACATCACCACCGACAATCTTACGACGCAGCAGCTGGTGTTGCTGAGCGACGGGATCACCATCCAGGAGCTGTTCCCTGGCGCCAGCATCACGCTCGAAGCCGGAGGCGACATCGATACCGGCAACATCAATTCGATCGACGGCGTCTATGCGAATGCCGGCGGCTCGATCACGACCCTGGACATCGAGGCCAACGCTTTCGTGCAGCTTCTGGCGGTCGATGACATCAGCACCGGCGACATCACGGCATTCAGCCAGATCGACCTTGAGTCTTCGAACGGCGGCATCACGACGCAAGACCTGCTGTCGACCGACGGCGATATCAACCTCGATGCGTTCGGCAACATCAGCTTCGCCAGCGCCGACGCCGCTACCGAGTTCGACTTCGACTCCGGCGGAAATGTCGAAGGCGGCAATGTCGTCGCCGGCAACCAGATCAGCGGCGAGGCCGGCGGGGCCGTCCAGCTGGGCGATTTGACGGT
This sequence comes from Sphingomicrobium sp., assembly GCA_035250985.1. GTDB lineage: Bacteria > Pseudomonadota > Alphaproteobacteria > Sphingomonadales > Sphingomonadaceae > Sphingomicrobium. Next base: position 2,730 of record DATFEO010000194.1, read on the forward strand.
CGAGGGTCCGCTCCTGGAGGGCGAGCCCTTCTCGATCGGTATCGTCGCGGCGGACGGTATCAGCGTCGGCAACGTGAGCGGCGCCCATGGCGTTGGCTTCGGAACGCTCGGCGATCTCAGCACCGGCAATGTCGCTGCCGGCAACCTGTTCATGGCGCTGGTCGGCGGCGATACGACGATCGACGGCTCGATCGCGACGTCCGGCGAAGATGGCGGCCAGGTTTACATGGCGCATGCGTCCATGTGCGAGACCGGCGGCGGATGCGATGCCGAGGGCCAGGGCGATTTCAATCCGGACATCGTCTTGGCGCTGGAGCCCGTACCGACCGGCGGCTCGATAACCATCAACGGCCCGGTGAACACCGGTCTGTTCCGGGCGGCCGCGGGCACCACTTTAACAACGCAGTCCGTCAACGCCGAAGATGCCATCGCTTTCGCGGGCGGCCTTGCGGTGATCAATGGCGCCTGGACCGTCGGCGACGCCAAGATCACCTCGAACGATATCGATATCACCGCCAATGGCTCGATCAGCGCAAACGGCGATATCAGCCTCGTTTCGAAAAATACCACGCGGACGGTGGTCGGCGACGGTCTGAATCTTGCCGGCTACAACCTGTCGAGCGCCGAATTTGGCAAGTTGGGCGCCAACGACATCACGATCATCGCCGATACCGCAGAGGGTGCGGCGCCAACCATGTTCATCGGGACCCTCAACGCGAACGCGGGCGGCTTCCCCGAGGGAATTGATTACGAGTTCCTGACCGGCAATGGTGACACCGAGACCGCGTTCGGGTCGATCCGTGTTGCCGGCAATGCTGTTTTCACGGGCATGACAAGCGAAAATCATTCCGTGAATTTCAGCACCGGCCTGTTCCAACTCGTTACCGAGATCGGCTCGATTTCGCTCTTCTCGTCCGGTTCGGCGCTGGGCGGCGAGCTCGGCATCTCCGCCAACCGCGTCCATATTGCGTCAGCCTCGATCCTGAACAAGCTGGCGTCAAACCCGACCTACACCAATTACCAGCAGGACCTGAATGAAACGCCTGATGTGCAGAGGCCGGAAGGGGTGCTTCGCGCCGATACAATCTCGATCGGATCCGACAACCTTCAGGATGTGCTGATCCAGAACACCGGGACCGGCTTCCAGGGCGGCACGCCGGCCGGCTTCCTGGCCCGCCAGCTCTTCATCAACGGCGGGGAAGGCTCCGGGTCGATCAACCTCGTCATTAACGGCCAGGTCGTCTCCGAAGGCGGAACGCTGACCGGCGTCGAGGCCCGGGACGCGCTGGTCCCCGAAGGGACCGACATCACGCCGTTCACGTCTAACAGCACCATTAACGGCTGCCCGCTGACGGGAGTATGCATCATTCCGCCGCCGCCCGCGCCGCCCGCGGTCGACGTCGTCGACAACTTCATCGACATCATCACCGGTGATGCGCTCGGCGACAGCGACTTTGGAAATGAAGACGACATCGACGACAATGAGGAAGGGGATCAGGGCGCCGACAACCCAATCAACCCGCCGCAGCCCCTGTTCGATACGCGGCCGCTGATCCCGAGCGGCGACGTCAACGACCCGGTTTCCGGCACGGGCAACCCGGCCCTCCTGGGCAGCGACCAGCAATGCGAAGAAGGCGAACAAGGCCAGTGTCCCGCGAACCCTGTGGAGGGAGACAGCCAATGACCCGCGTATTTGGACATTCGGTGCGGCTGGCCCTGCTTGCATCGAGCTTGATTGCCGCCGGCGCGGCCTCGGCGAAAAGCGATCCGCCGCTGTCGATCATGAATGGTTTCCGGCTAGGCGATGCGGGAGTTCTGTGCACGGCCCAGATCCGGCCCGCCGACCGGCGGCTGACGGGTGTCTTTGACCGCGCCTATATCCTCACGTGCCGCGACGCGGCGAGCGCCGTCGGCAGCCTCATCGCCGTGCGCCGCGCGGTCGACATCGCCACCGAGGCAAGCATCATCCGGGCTGGCCAGCTGAGCTGCGGCGGGCCGACTGCGGCGTCGATCGACAATGTCGGCAACGTCACCAGCCTGACTTGCCGCGATGAAGCGAGCAAGCTCGACTACCGGCGCTATTTGGCCTCGCGCGGCAGGGAGAATTATCTGGTCGAGGGCCTCGCCGGCTATGATCCCGCTCTCCGGCTCGCCTTGGCCTCCGTAGTCAACAACAAGCTGCAGTCCGGCTCGGTCCAGGTCGCGACGACCGAAGTCAGCGACGCCGCGGCCTTCGCCCGCACGCAAGCCGGTGCTTTCGATCCGAGCGCCGCCCGAACCGAGGCCTATGCCCGCAATAATGGCGGCCGCTTTGCCGAATCGGCCGAATTCTTCGAGAATCTCGCCGACCGGGAAGGCAATGACGCGGGCTCGCGCGCCGAGGCGCTGGCCAATCAGGGCCTGCAGCAGTCCAACATGAGCAATTTCGCCGGAGCGGACCGGCTGTTGGCGGCGGCCGATCGCGCTTCGCCGAAGGGCAATGGCGTCATCCAGCGCCTGCTTCGCAACTATCGCGCGATCAACCAGCTCAACCAGCATAACCCAGCGGCGGCAATCCAGGCGCTGGAGACGCCGGTCGCAGACGTCATTGACGAACAGGACCAGGGAGCCCTGCGCACAGGACTGATCACTCTTCCGCTTGCCGACGAGATCAACAAGGACGCCAGCACCGTCGCCCAGGTCACCGGCCTCGGGAATGAGCTGCGGCCGGCCGAGCGCGCCGCCGTGCTCGACGCGCAGGCGCTGCAGCTGGGCGGGATCGCAGCCCGCATGGAGGGCCGCCTGCGCGACGCATCGGATCTCCTTGGCAACGCCCGCGGCAAGCTGATGGAGGTCCGCGACGGCAAGCTGATGTCGGCCGCATGGCTCAGCGCCGAGATCGACGTCGAGCGGGCCTTGGTCGCGGAATCCGGCGGCGATCGCGGGTCGGCGCTCGGCGCGTTCGATACGGCAATCGGCATTCTCGAACAGAACTTTCCGGAATCGCCAATGCTGCTGGCCACCAGGGCGCGCAAGGCCGGCTATCTCGAGCGTAGTGGCGATATCGAAGGGGCCAGGACGCTTTTCAGTGAAATCGTCGACCAAGCCGCCGGCGTTCCCGACAGCGGAACCGCCCTGCGCGAGCTGCTGGCTCCCTATTTCGCCTTGCTCGCCCGCGACGGCTCCGCCGATGCCGCGGCGCGCATGTTCCGCGCCAGCCAGGCGCTGCAGCGGCCGGGCGTCGCCCAGACCCAGGCGGTCCTTGCCCGCCAGATGTCAGAGGGCGACGACGAGGCGTCGGCGATGTTCCGGCTGTCGGTGAACCGAACCCGCGAGATCGTCCGGACGGAAGCGGAGATCGCGCGGCTCTCGACCAAAGCCGCGCCGACCGCGACGGACCTCGCCAATCTGTCGGCAGCCAAGTCGAGCCTCGACACGATGCGGGCAGACCAGACGCAGCTCCAGGCCAAGCTCGCCGCCTATCCGCGCTACAAGGTGCTTGCGCCGCAGCAGACGGATCTGGCCCAGATCCAGTCCGTCCTTCGCCCTGGCGAGGGCTATTACAAGCTGATGGTGATCGGCGAGCGGCAATATGCGATCTATGCGACCCAAGGCAGCGCGCGCGCTTTCCGGCTCCAGCCGACGCGCCGGCAGATGGCCAAGGATGTCGCCGCCTTGCGCGACAGCATCGTGCGCATCGAGAACGACCAGGCGATCACCGACCCGTTCGACGCGGTCCGCGCCCGCCAGCTTTACCTGCAGCTGTTCGGCCCGATCGACAGCGAGGTCCAAGCGCTCAAGTACCTGGTGTTCGAGCCCGATGGGCCGATGCTGCAGCTGCCGCCCTATCTGCTGATCTCCAAGCAGGCCGGCCTCGATGCCTATGTGGCGCGTCAGGCCAAGGCGGGCGCCGACCCGTTCGACATGCGCGGCATCGACTGGCTTGGCCGCGGTCGCGAATTCTCGATCTCCGTCAGCCCGCGCAGCTTCCTCGACATGCGCGCGATCGCGCCGTCGCGGGCGCGCAAGGCCTATCTCGGCGTCGGCACCAACAGCATGGCAGTATCACGCCCGGTGGCGGCGGTCGCCGACGAGTGCGACTGGCCCATGACGACGTGGCAGGCGCCGATCAAGCCCGACGAGCTGGCGATCGGCCAGGCTGCGTTCGGTGCTGCCAACAGCACGATCATTACCGGCGCGGCATTCACCGACACGGCGCTGCTCAACGACGGCGAACTCGACAATTATCGCATCCTGCATTTCGCCACCCACGGACTGGTGACCGCGCCGCGCCCCGATTGCCCGCCCAGGCCGGCGCTGGTGACGTCGTTCGGCGGCCAAGGGTCGGACGGCCTCTTGAGCTTCCGCGAAATCTTCGATCTCAACCTCGACGCCGACGTTGTCATTCTATCGGCCTGCGATACGGCCGGGGCAGCCACCTCCGCGGCCTCGCGGGAGGCGGGCATCGCCACCGGCGGCAATTACGCTCTCGATGGGCTCGTTCGCGCCTTCGTTGGCGCCGGCGCGCGCTCGGTGGTTGCGAGCCATTGGCCGGTGCCGGACGATTATGATGCCACCAAGCGGCTCATCTCCGGCATGATCGAGGCCAGGCCGGGCCAGCCGCTGGCCGACGCGCTCGGCGACGCCCAGCAGCAGCTGATGGACGACGCGAATACCTCGCACCCCTTCTACTGGGCGGCGTTCATCATCCTCGGCGACGGCTCCAAGGCGCTGGTGCCGACAACGGCAGTGGCAGCGAGCGCGCCCGCGACGGGGAATGGCCGCTAGGCACAAAAAAGCCCGCTCGAAAGCGGGCTTTTTGGCTGGTTGCGGGGGCAGGATTTGAACCTGCGACCTTCAGGTTATGAGCCTGACGAGCTACCGGGCTGCTCCACCCCGCGACACCATTGGCGGGCAATTGCCCTGAAACAAGTAAGCCGCTGCGAGATAGGTCTCGGCAGCGGCTTTTTCAACATTATGAATGGGTTCTCGACACAACGCCGGCTGCAAAGCCTGGCGACGACCTACTCTTCCACAGCTTAAGCTGGAGTACCATCGGCGCTGTCCGGTTTCACGGCCGAGTTCGGGATGGGATCGGGTGGGTCACGGACGCTATGGTCACCAAGCTATGAAGCCGGCGTGGCGTCAAGAATTCTAGAAATCGTGCGACCTTATTAGGCGTATCTAGCTGAGATCGAACCAGTCGACCGCCCTTTGCAGGACTGTCGATGATGGTGGGATTCTCAAGCGCGAATAGGACAATTAGGACCGGTTAGCTCCATGCGTTACCGCACTTCCACACCCGGCCTATCAAGGTCGTGGTCTTCGACCGTCCTAAGATACCTTATCTCGAGGGAGGCTTCCCGCTTAGATGCTTTCAGCGGTTATCCCGTCCATGCATAGCTACCCTGCTGCGCGGCTGGCGCCACGACAGGTCCACCAGAGGCATGTTCACCCCGGTCCTCTCGTACTAGGGGCAACTCCTCTCAAGTATCGACGCCCACGGCAGATAGGGACCAAACTGTCTCGCGACGTTCTGAACCCAGCTCACGTACCACTTTAATTGGCGAACAGCCAA
>DATFEO010000166.1:0-2678 GCA_035250985.1 Sphingomicrobium sp.
GCGAATGCAGCCGTCGTGCAGGAGCAGGAAAAATTCGAGCTGGGCCGCATCAACTGGGCAAGAGTGGACGCGTCCGGCACCCCGGAAGAAACGTTCATACGCGCCAAGGTAGCGCTCGAGCTGGACTGACAAAGCTATGCGTTGCGCGGGCCGCAGTCCCGACATCTTTTCCCTTGGCGAATGATAGCGAACCAAGGCATAGCTGCGGGCGTTGACACGTACCCGCCCGCCAGGTCTCCCCTTATGAGCGCCACTGCCAGAGGCCGAGCGCATTCCGCGCGTCATCTCGCGGTCGGCCTTGCCGGGTACTGCGCTTTCATCAATCTCTATTCTCCGCAGTCGATTCTTCCTTTGCTTTCCGAGCAATTTCACGCCAGCGCGGCGGAAGTTTCGACTATCATCACCATCAGCACCCTGGCCGTCGCCCTCACCGCTCCCTTCACCGGCGCGGTGGCCGACGTGCTCGGCCGCAAGCGCGTGATCGTCGCGGCGATGTTCATGCTGGTCATCCCGACTTTGATGGTCGGGCTGTCGACAAGCCTGTCCGCGGTCATATTCTGGCGCGCCGTGCAGGGACTCGTTCTGCCGCCGATCTTTGCCGTGACCGTTGCCTATATCGGCGACGAATGGCCGGCCAAAGAAGCAACGACCGCCGCGGGCATCTACTCGTCAGGGTCGAGTCTCGGTGGGTTCAGCGGCCGTCTGGTCACCGGGGTGATCGCCGACCTGATCAGCTGGCGTGCCGGGTTTTTTGTCCTGGCCGGTGTTGCGGCCGTTGGCGCCGTCGCGGTCGCGTTCCTGTTGCCGCGCGAGCGCCGTTTCGTGCGTTCGGAAGGCTTGCTCGCATCCGGCCGTCAGATGCTCGGGCATTTTCGCAACAGCCAGCTGGTTGCGACGTTCGCCGTCGGTTTCGCCGTGCTGTTCAATTTCATCTGCACCTTCACCTTCATCAGTTTCTATCTCGCCGCCCCTCCCTACAATCTCTCCGCCAGCTGGCTCGGCGCGCTCTTCGTGACGTATATCGTCGGTTCGGCACTAACGCCCTGGGTCGGCTGGGCGGTCGGCCGGTTCGGACGGCGTCCGTTCATGGTCGGCGTGATCGCAGTGTGGCTGGCCGGAATTGCGCTCACGCTGGCGCCGTCACTTCCACTCATTGTTGCGGGCCTCGCGCTAGGCGCCGGCTGCGGCCTGATATGCCAGGCCGTTTCGACCGGCTACGTGACCGTCACCGCCAAGGCGGGGCGCTCATCTGCGGTCGGCCTCTACGTGACGGGATTTTACCTGGGCGGCAGCTTCGGGGCCGCGGTAGGCGCAATTGCCTGGACGCTTGGCGGCTGGCCGGCCTGCGTTGCGCTGGTCGCGGCGATGCTCGTGATCATGGCCGCGATCGTCATCTTCGCCTGGAGCGAAACCGCCCGTCAGGAAAAGCCGAGCCCGATCGAGCCGCCGTGAGCTAGCGGCGTGCTTGGTTCCAGCCGGGACTGCGCATCGCGAGCAGCGGACCGTAAAGCAGCACGAACAAGATGAAGGCCGCGGTCCAGCAAAGGCCCGCGAATTCGAGCAGATCGACCGAGCCCATGAAGGCCGCCACGATGCGAACGAGCGCGGCTGCGAGCAGCAAAGCGTAGATCGCCTGCGTGGCGCGCCCGGCCTGCAAGGGCTGCCCGGTATGTCCGAGGGTCGCCCGCGTCATGACAGCAGCGGTCATCAAGCCGATGGCGCCGGCCGTCCAGGCATGGATGCCCGCTGTCGCCGGCACGTCCGGGACGAAAACCGCTAAGCCCACCATCACGAAACCAAGCGGTACGAAGGCGTAGCCGATGTGAAGTATCAGGACGAGGCGGTCAGCCACGGTCCGGTCGCCGGCCCAGCGCGCCAGCCGGACCGCCTGCACGCATCCGGCGACGATCAGCAGCACACCGGAAAGCCAGTGCGCCGGCGCGATGATCCAGGCGACAAGCGCGAACGCACTGATCACGAGCGCCACGAGGTCGAACTGTGAGAATGGGACCGGCATCCGGCCGGGATTGTTCCGGGTGAGCCAATTGTTGGTGAAGCTCGGCACGATCCGTCCGCCGATCAGGGAGATCATCAGGATGACCGCAGCGATGGCAATACGGTTGCCGTAGTCGGCACTGCCCAAGATCAGCACTTCAGAATGAATGACGATATTGCCGAGCACGAGCAGAACGAGAACTCCCAGCACACGAAGATTTCGCCAGTTTTCGCCCACGACGATCTCGCGTCCTGCGACGACCGCAAGCGTCACAAGGAAAGCCGTGTCGATGATCGCTGCGGCAAGGCCGCCGATCTGCGCCGACATCAGGATTGCAAGGCGGCCGGCGAGCCAAAGCGCGGCAAGGCCGGCGAGCGGCCAGCCATTGACCGGCAACCGCCCGGTCCAGTTCGGAATTGCCGTGAGTAGGAAGCCGGCGATGACCGCCGCGACGTAGCCATAGAGCATCTCGTGAGTGTGCCAATCGAGCGGGCTTAAATGTGTGGGCACGCTCAGCTTGCCCATGTATTGGGGAATCCAGACAAGAATGCCGATGATCGCCCAGAGGCCGGCCGCCAGAAAGAACGGGCGAAAGCCATACGAGAAAAGCGCCGGGCCGTTATAGTCGCGGCGGCGTTGCAGGGCAGCGGGCGTCGACATCGCAGACCTTTCTTCCCTGCCA
>DATFEO010000208.1:0-2601 GCA_035250985.1 Sphingomicrobium sp.
GCCGGCTATGCGGGCAACTCGGTCTGAACGGTCATTGGGGATTGGAGCTTTGTACGTAAGCGTCCAACCGAACCATCTGTCTCGACGTGCTGAGCCCGAGCAGTCTTGGTGCTTTTTTAAAGGCACGAGGAATGGCGAGACGGCATGGAGCGGAATTCTGGCGGCGTCATCTTGAGGCGTGGAATCGCGGGGATCTGACGCAAAGGGAATACTGCGCGACACATGGGTTGAGCGAGAAGAGCTTCTATCGGTGGCGGTCGAAGGAAATGGCGGGGACGACGGCAACCGAGCCGTCATTGACGCTGGTGCCCATCAGCGTTGGCGTGCCGGCTGCGAGCGGCGCCGTGCAACTCTACAGCCCTGGCGGCTGGCGGATCGAGTTGCCGGCGGGCGAAGCCTCCTGGCTGGCCGAGCTGTTGCGGCAACTGCCATGATGCCGACGCCGACCCAGGTCTGGCTGGTGGTCGAGCCGATCGACATGCGGGCCGGGATCGAGGGACTCTCCCAGCGCATCCAAACCACGCTCGAGCGCAGCCCCTGCGATGGCAGCGCCTATGCCTTCAGCAATCGCCGGCGTAATCGGCTCAAGCTCCTGGTCTGGGATGGCACCGGCGTCTGGCTGTGCCAGCGGCGTCTGCATCAAGGCCATTTCACCTGGCCCAGCGCCGACGCCGCGGTCTGCACGCTGACGACGAGCCAATGGCGATGGCTGATCACCGGGGTCGATTGGCAACGTTTGGAGGCCGCTCCGCCGGCCCACTGGCGGGTGTGAGCCGCGGCGCCCGAGGCCGGCGGCCGGCCTCGGCCGACATCGCTGAAACGTCCTATTGGCAAGGCTTTGCGCCATGTTTGCATGGTAAAATCGCAGCATGGATTTAGCCGCTGAACTGGCGCATCTGAACCCCGATCCGGCGCTGCAGGAAGTCCTGGCGCGCCTGCTCGAACAGACCCGCCAGGACGCGGCCACGATCAAGGCGGCGAACCTCAAGATCCAGGCCCTGACCCTCGAACTGGCGCACCACCGGCGGATCCGTTTCGGCAACAAGAGCGAAGCCTTCTCGTCCGAGCAGCGCGAGCTGTTTCAGGAAACCTGGAACGCCGACCTGAGCGCGATCGAAGCCGAGCTCGAACAACAGGCCCAGGCGCTGGCCTCGACCCCGGACCGAACGAAGCGTCCGCGGGCCGGTCGGCAGCCACTCCCCGAGCACCTGCCGCGGATCGAGCATCGCCATGAGCCGGACTCATGCACCTGCGGCCAGTGCGGGAAGGGTCTCGTAAAGATCGGCGAGGACATCCGCGAGCAACTCGATGTCGAGCCGGCGCGCTTCTTCGTCCATCGTCACATTCGCCCGCAGTACGCCTGCCGCGCCTGCGAGACGGTGTCGGCGGCGCCGATTGCGCCGGCGCTGATCGATGGCGGCCTGGCGGCGGTGGGCTTGTATGTCTGGGTGATCATCGGCAAGTATCTGGACCATCTGCCCTTGTACCGGCTGGAGCAAATCGCCGCTCGCGAAGGGGTGACGCTGTCGCGTTCGACGCTCGCCGAATGGGTCGGGCGCATCGGCCTCGCCCTGCAACCGCTGGCCGATCGCCTCGCGGTGTTGCTGCGCGAGCGCACCGTCCTGCACGCCGATGAAACCCCGGTGGCGCAGCTCGATCCGGGTAAGGGCAAGACGCAGCGGGCCTATCTGTGGGCTTACCGCAGCAACGCGCTGGAGACCGGACCGCCGATCGTGGTCTTCGATTACCAGACCAGTCGGGCCGGACGCCATGCCCAGGAATTCCTCGCCGGATGGCAGGGTCATCTCATGGTCGATGACTACGCCGGCTACAAGGCGCTGTTCGCCCGTGGCGTGACCGAGCTCGCCTGTCTGGCCCATGCCCGCCGGAAGTTCTTCGATCTGAACGCGGCGCAAGCCAACCCGGTGGCGCAGGAGGCGCTGCAGCGGATCGCCGCCTTGTACGCCGTTGAGGCTCAAGCCCAAGCCCTGACGCTCGCCGAGCGCACGCAATTGCGCCAGGCACAGGCCGAGCCCTTGCTGCAGTCGATGCACGATTGGCTGCGCCGGACTCGGATGACGCTGGCCGAGGGCGGCGGCACCGCCAAGGCCATCGACTACAGCCTCAAACGCTGGCCAGCCTTGAGTCGCTATGCCTCGAACGGGCATTTGCCGATCGACAACAACCCCCTGGAAAACGCCCTGCGGCCGATCGCCATCGGAAAAAAGAACTGGCTCTTCGTCGGATCGGAGCGCGCCGGGAAACGGGCCGCCGCGATCCAAACCCTGCTCGCGACCGCCAAGCTCAACGGGCTCGATCCGGCGGCCTGGCTCCGTGACACGTTGGCCAAATTGCCCTCCTGCCTCAACAGCCAAATCGATTCGCTGTTGCCGTTCCCCGCCGACGCTCTATATCACGACACCACGTAAGCCAACGTGGGCGCGCTGAGCGCTTACGGCCGTCGAGCGGCTCGGCAGCAAAGGCCTGACGCGACCCTACGACCTCCTCAAGAACAAGTTCAATTTCTTCACGGCCTGGGTGCCCTCGCGCGAATCCGACATCACGGTGCTCAGCGAGCTGATGCGAAAGCCCTACACCGGG
>DATFEO010000033.1:0-2563 GCA_035250985.1 Sphingomicrobium sp.
CAGCACGGGGGAAAGCATGATGCGGTTGTAATTCACCCGGGGCTCCGCACCGAAAATGGTGATGCGGTAGCGGCCGGGATCGCGGGCGAGGATCTCCTCGACGGCGCGACAGCCGGCCATGCCGTTGCCGATAACCACAAGATGTTCGCGGGCGATGATGCTCATGACGGTATTCCTTGTAACTTTTTCTGGTCTTGATTTCAGATGCGGACATTCTGGATTGCGGCGCCCCAGGTCGTCCGCCACCGGGTCTTTACCGAGGTGAGGCCAAGCAGCGCGATCAGCGCCAGGCCAGCGAAGATGAGGAAGCCAAGCTGCGGGCTGCCCGTAAGCTGTTTGGCAAAGCCGAGCGAGGACGCCAGGTAGAAGCCGCCGACGCCGCCCGCAAAGCCGACGAGGCCGGTCATGACGCCGATCTCATGCCGGAAGCGCTGTGGCACAAGCTGGAACACCGCACCATTGCCGACACCGAGCGCGAGCATGGCGAGGACGAACAGAGCAAGAGCGAGCGGAATGTTGGAGGGGCCGGTGCTGATCGCGACCATGGCCGCCGCAGCGACGGTATAGACGAGCGAGAGCGTCTTGATGCCGCCGAAGCGGTCGGCGAACGCGCCCCCCATCGGTCGGACCAGCGAGCCCGCAAACACGCAGCCTGCGGTGAAATAGCCGGCGGTGACGGTCGAGACGGCGAACTGGTCGGTGAAATAGATGCTCAAGGAAGCGGTGAGGCCGGAAAAACCGCCGAAGGTCACGCCGTAGAAGAGCATGAACCACCAGGCATCCTTGTCCTTCAGCGGATCGAGATAGGCACTCAGCGGCTTGGCGGGCGGCTGGTCAGGCGAATCCTTGGCCATGACCATATAGACGACGAAGACGATGGCGAGCGGGATGCAGGCAAGGCCGAGAACCGCGTTCCAGCCGAAGAGCTTGGCGAGACCTGGCGCAAAAAGGGCTGCGAGAACGGTTCCCGAATTGCCCATTCCGGCGATGCCCATCGCCTTGCCCTGATGCTCGGGCGGATACCAGCGGGACGCGAGCGGCAGCGCGACAGCGAAGCTCGCCCCGGCAAAGCCCAGGATGATGCCCAGCACCAGCGTGCCGGTAAAGCTGTCCACCCCGACCATCCAGGCGGTGAACAGGCCCACCATGACAATCAGTTGCCCGATCGCACCGGTCATCTTTGGACCGATGCGGTCCACGAGAAGCCCGTTCACGAGGCGAAGGACAGCGCCCATCAGCGTCGGCACCGCGACCATCAGGCCCTTTTGCGCAGGTTCCAGCGCCAGCTCCTTGGAAATGTCCGGCGCCAGCGGGCCCAGCATGACCCACACCATGAAGGCGAGGTCGAAATAGAGGAAAGCGGCGATCAGCGTGGGCCGATGACCGGCCTGCCAGAAACTTTCGGTCTTCATCCAATGTCCAATGCGTTGCTGGCAGCAATTTGCGCCAGGGGTTGACGGGCAATGCTAAGTTTGTGTCCCCTCGCGCGCATATGCGAGAGACGGGGGAGGGAAGAGGTTCGATGGTTCCGAGCGGAAGCCTTGTAATTGCGGCGGGTTTCGCCAGCGAAAGGGGCAAGCGCCCCGACAATCAGGACTTTGCGGCGATCTATGAGGGAACGCCGCTTGAACGCATGAACCATGGCATTGTCGCTGCGGTTGCCGATGGCGTCGGCGGGGCCAAGGGCGGCCGTGTCGCGGCTGAGCTTGCCGTCCGCTCCCTGATCGACGGCTATTATGCGCAGCCCGATACGATCGGGGTTACCCAGGCCGCGGGCCGGGCGATCGACGGATATAACCGCTGGCTCAACACCCAGGGCCAGACCGACGCGGGGCTCGAGGGGGCCGCAACCACGCTGACGGCTGTTATCCTGCGGGGCCGGCGGGCCCATATCCTGCATGCCGGAGATAGTCGCGCCTGGCATTATCGCGACGGGGTGCTCACCCGCCTGACCGACGACCATGTCCTGCCCCAGCCCGACCTTCGGCATGTGCTGTTCCGCGCCATCGGCATCGAAGCGCATGTCCGCCTCGACGAGCGCAGCCAGCCGCTTGCCGAGCATGACCGCCTTCTGATCACCAGCGACGGCGTTCATGGCAGCCTGGGCGAGAGGGCTCTGGCAGGCCTTCTCGAACGGCGGGGTTCCGCGGAGGCGGATGCATCGGCGATCGTCGATGCGGCGCTCGCCGCGGGAAGCCAGGACAATGCGACCGCCGTGCTGATCGACATCGTTTCGCTGCCCGCCCCGGATCAGGCGACGATCAGTTCCCTTGCGCAAACCCTTCCGGTCCTCCCGCCGCCGCAAGTGGGGGAGAGCGTCGATGGTTACCGGCTCGACCGGCTGCTGGGAGAGGGGCGCTATACTCGCATCTTCCTTGCGCGTGACGGGGAAAACGGACCCGAACTGGTGCTCAAATTTCCCAAGCCCGCCGTCCTCTCCGAAAGCGGCGCGCGCCTGGCCTTCACGCGTGAGGCGATTGTCGGCGCCCGGGTGCACAGCCCCTTCGTCGCCGAAGTGATCGACGTTCCGCGTGAAAGGCAAAGCAGGCTTTATGTCGCCATG
>DATFEO010000043.1:0-7997 GCA_035250985.1 Sphingomicrobium sp.
ATCTGGAACGGCGCACCGGTAGCCTGACCAAGATCGTCGAGCGCGGCACCAAGAGCATCGACATGATGCTCTATTTCCTGTTGTTCAACATCGCCCCGACCCTGATCGAGCTGACGGCGATCTGCGTCATCTTCTTCTTCAAATTCGGCCCGGGACTGGTCGTGGCAACGCTGGTCATGGTCGTCCTCTATATCGCCTTCACCCGCGCCATCACCGACTGGCGCACCAAGCTGCAGCGCGAGATGAACGAGGTCGACAACCAGGCCATCGGCCGCGCCGTCGACAGCCTGCTGAACTACGAGACGGTAAAATATTTCGGAGCGGAGGAGCGCGAGGCGAAGCGCTACGACGAAGCCATTGCCGCCTATGCCCGAGCGGCGACGAAGAACGAGACGTCGCTTGCCTGGCTCAATATCGGCCAGTCGGCGATCACGAACCTGATGATGGCCGGCGCCATGGGCTTCACCGTCTGGGGCTGGAGCCAGGGCCGCTTCACGCCGGGCGACGTTGTGCTGGTCAATGGCCTGCTGCTGCAGCTGTTCCGGCCGCTCGACATGCTCGGCTGGGTCTATCGCTCTATCCGCCAGGGCCTGATCGACATGGAAGCGATGTTCGAGCTTACCGACATGCCTGCAGAAATCGTCGATGCGCCGGGCGCGGCGCCACTGCATGTGACGAGCGGGCTGGTGAGCTTCGAGGACGTCCGTTTCGCTTACGAGCCGGAGCGGCCGATCCTTGTCGGCGTCAGCTTCGCGGTCGCGCCAGGGACGACTCTGGCTGTCGTCGGACCGTCGGGCGCCGGCAAGTCGACGCTGGCCCGCCTGCTATACCGCTTCTACGAGCCGACCGGCGGCAGCATCCGCATCGATGGCCAGGATATCGCCGAGGTGACACAGGAATCCTTGCGAGCCGCCATCGGCATCGTCCCCCAGGACACGGTGCTGTTCAACGACACCATCGGCTACAATATCGCTTACGGCCGCGACGGCGCCGGCGAGGAAGAGGTCCGGGCCGCGGCGCGCGGCGCGGCGATCGACCGCTTCATCGCCGCCCTGCCGCAGGGCTATGACTCGATGGTCGGCGAGCGCGGCCTCAAGCTTTCCGGCGGAGAGAAGCAGCGCGTCGCCATTGCCCGCACATTGCTCAAGGACCCGCCGATCCTGATCCTCGACGAGGCCACCAGCGCGCTCGACAGCCGTACCGAGGAGGCCATCCAGGCGACGCTCGACGCCGTCGCCCGCAACCGGACGACCATCATCATCGCCCATCGCCTGTCGACCATCGTCGATGCCGACCGAATCATCGTCCTCGATGCCGGCCGCGTCGCCGAGACCGGCACGCATTCGGAGCTGCTGCGGGCTGGCGGCCTTTACGCCGACCTCTGGGCGCGGCAGGCTGCCGAACGCGCGCTGGAGGAAGCGGCGGAGTAGTCTTGCGGCGAGGCGGCGTCATTGCGATGATGCCGCAGGCCAAAAAGGACTCGGCGCATGATCCGGCAGCTGGACGACAGGACCCTGGTCAGCGGGCAGCTGACGCCGGACCAGATCGCCGAGCTGAAGGGGCAGGGCATCACCCTGCTGGTCAACAACCGGCCCGACAACGAAGACCCCGACCAGCCCCTGTCGGCCGACCTGGAAGCGGCGGCCGAGGCGGCCGGCATGGAGTATCGCCATATCCCGATCCGCTACGGCATGGGTCCGTCGGACGTCGAGGCGATGCGCGACGCCTGGCACGCGGCCGGCAATGGCAAGCTGCTCGCCTTCTGCCGGTCGGGCAACCGCTCGACCCTGGCCTGGGCCGTGGCGCGGGCGGAGGATGGCGCCAAGCCGGATGATCTGCGGCAAGCCGCCGAGGCCGCCGGCTTCAACCTCGGCCCGGTCGCCCATCTTCTTTGAGCAGGCGCAGCGCCTGGTCATAATCCTCGTCGAGGACCATCAGCCGGACCGGATCGCCCAGGAACGGATTCATTTCCGCGTCAAACAGCACGGCGTCGATCCCGGCCGTACTGAGATTTAAACGAGCAAGCTCGGCCTCGGTGCGGGTATTAAAGCGAGCAAGCTCCACCAATCCGCTCACCAGGGCACCACGTCGCCAGCCGCGATCTCGGCGGAACGCGAAGTGCGGCCGAGGATCGCATTGCGGTGCGGGAAGCGGCCAAAGCGCTCGATCAGCGCGTGGTGCTTCTTCGCGTAGCCGAGCAGATAATCGTCGCCGAGCGCAGTGAACAAGGCGAGCGAGCGGTGCTGGTCGGCGAGATTCTCGCTGTGCTGGAAGGGCATGTAGAGAAAGGCCTTCTCGTCCTTCGTCAATTGCCGGTCATAGCCGCGGTCGACCGCTTGCCCGGCGACCGCCAACGCCAGCGGGTCGGTCATGAACTGGTCGGCATGGCCGCGAAACATGTTGCGCGGCAGCTGGTCGAACAGGATGACCGCGGCGAGCGCGGTTCGCGGCTCGCCGAGGAAGCTCTCCGGCGGCAGCTGGCGCTTTTCGGCATGGAGGTCGATGAACTTGTCGCGACAGGCGAGGTCCAGCGCCTCGCCGCCTCGCCACCATTGCTCGGGTTCGAGCCCGAACCAGAAGTCGAGGACTTTGTCGACCCAGTTCAAGCAGCCGTGCCGCCAACCGTCAGGCCGTCGATGAGCAAGGTCGGTTGCCCAACCCCTGCCGGGACGGACTGGCCGGCCTTGCCGCAAATGCCGACGCCGGGATCGAGCTCCAGATCGTTGCCAATGCCCTTGACCCGGGTGAGCACGCTCGGCCCGTCGCCGATCAGGGTCGCGCCCTTCAGCGGCTCGGCCAGCTTGCCGTTCCGGATCCGGTAGGCCTCGGTGCAGGAGAAGACGAACTTGCCGCTGGTGATGTCGACCTGGCCGCCGCCGAAGCTCTTGGCATAGACGCCGTCCTTGACCCGGCCGACAAGCTCGTCGGGATCGTCCTTGCCGGCCAGCATGAAGGTGTTGGTCATGCGCGGCATGGGCGCATGGGCGAAGCTCTCGCGGCGGCCGTTGCCGGTCGGCGCCATGCCCATCAGCCGGGCGTTCAGCCGATCCTGGAGATAGCCTTTGAGGATGCCGTCCTCGATCAGCACATTATGGCCGGTCGGCGTGCCTTCGTCGTCGATTGTCAGCGACCCGCGCCGCGCCAGCATCGCCCCGTCATCGACGACGGTGACCCCGGGAGCCGCCACCCGCTCGCCGATGCGGCCGGAAAAGGCCGACGTGCCCTTGCGGTTGAAGTCGCCCTCCAGCCCGTGCCCGATCGCCTCGTGCAGCAGCACGCCCGGCCAGCCGGGCCCGCAAACGACCGTCATCTCGCCGGCCGGGGCAGGAACGGCTTCGAGGTTGATCAGCGCCTGGCCGAGGGCAATGTCGATCGCCCTGGTCCATTCCGCCTCATCGAATAGCTGGTCATAGAGGTGCCGGCCGCCAAGGCCGTGATAGCCGGTCTCGCGGCGGTCACCGTCGTGGGCGACGATACCGACGTTCAAGCGGACCAGCGGCCGGATGTCGCGGGCGACAAAGCCGTCGGCACGCAGGATCTCGATCACGCTCCAGCTGGCCGACAGGCCGACGCTGACCTGCTCGACGCGCGGGTCGCGGGCCCGGGCGGCGGCGTCGATCCGCTGGCAGAGCGCGACCTTGTCGGCGAAGGGGACGAGGCTCAAAGGATCTTCGGCGCCGTACATTGCCTGGTTGGTCCGCGCTGGCGGCGGAGCCGGGTGGCCTTTCGCGGGATCGAGGAGCTTGAGGGTCGCGGCGGCGCGCTCGATTGCTGAGGCGCTGATCTCATTGGCATGGGCAAAGGCGGTGGTCTCGCCGGAAACGCCGCGCAGCCCGAATCCGCTAGCACTGTTATAGTCGGCGGTCTTCAGCCGCCCATCGTCGAAGCCGAAGGCCTCGCTGACCCGATATTGCAGGTAAAGCTCGCCGTCGTCGTGGCCCGAAAGGTGGCGCGCGGCCAGGCGTTGCGCCTCATCGGGATCGAGGCCGCGATAAAGGAAGCCGCGCGGGTCGGGGCTGCTCATGCCCCGCTGACGCTTCGGTCGGCCGGGCCCCCGTCGAGCACGAAGCGGCGGTCGCAATAGCCGCAGTCGACGAACCCCAGCTGGTCGTCGATGTGGAGATAGACGCGGGGGTGGCCGAGCGCGGCCGGCACTTCGCCGGAGCCGTCACAGGCGACCCGGACGCTTTTGACCTTGATCGTCTCGGG
Organism: Sphingomicrobium sp.; assembly: GCA_035250985.1. Classification (GTDB taxonomy): domain Bacteria; phylum Pseudomonadota; class Alphaproteobacteria; order Sphingomonadales; family Sphingomonadaceae; genus Sphingomicrobium. The sequence goes on from DATFEO010000043.1 coordinate 4,210, forward strand.
TGGCGGAATCATTGCTTCCACCCTAATGCCCGCCCCGCGAACCTTCAACTGGCGGAGGGTCTAGTTGTACCAGACAATGACGTCGTACGTCGCCGTGTAGAGCCCTTCGGGCTGGTCGGGCGCAATCTCGATCCTGCCGCCGACGCCGAAATTGCGAATGCCCGTAACCGCATGAAGGTTGCGGAAAATGGGTCCGTCGAGATCCAAGGCGATCAGGTCGATTCGATCGCCATTTTCGCTTATCAGCTCGGGCGGCCAAACGAGGTCGACACCGACCCTGTGACCGGGCGTGCCGGTGATTTCGAAATAGCCGCGCTGGCCGGCATCGGACGCAACTAAAGTGGCATTGCCCGAGCGGGCGCCAGTGCGCGGATCGATCACCACGACGGCCAGATGGTCGCTCCTCGGAATGATCGTCCCGAAGCTCAGGTCCTGGATCTTGGTGACCACCAGCGGCCTGACCAGGTCGGCTCGGCCCGTTGGTCGCGTCGGCGCCGCGACCGGAGCCGCTTTTGCGGGGACAGCCGCCAGGAACAAGCCCGAAAGGGCCAGGACAAGCGCCAGTCTTGGAAACATGGAAGTTACGCCTCACTGAACTCGGTCGGGCAGGACGCCCGTCGCACGACAATTAGAACGGGTTGGTTGCGAAAGCCCTAAACCCCAGCCTTCTCATTCACTGATAATCGGCGGTCAGGTCGTAAGTCGCCGAGTAGAGGCCCTCGGGCTGGTTGGCGAGGATGAAGATGGTGCCGCCGACGCCGACGAAGAAGCTGCTGCTGGCGCCGATCGTCCGCACCGCCGGCCCGTCGAGGGTCATGCCGAGGACCTGGATCGTGTCGCCAGCAAGGTTGGTCAGCTCGAGCGGCGGCGTCAGGCCCATGATCACCTGCTGGCCCGGCGTGCCGGCGCCGGCAAACTCGCCGCGCTGGCCGATGTCGGTCGGCATCAGGGTCAGGCCGGCCGAGGCCGTGCGCGCGCCGGTCACGGCATTGATCTGCACGAACCCGGCCGTGGTCGTGGACGGGACGATCGACCCAAAGTGGATGTCCTGCACCTTGGTCAGAGTCAGCGGGATGAGGATCAGGGCACGCCCGGGCGGCTGGGTCGGCGCCGAGACCGGCGCAGCGGCGGCCGGGGCCGCGGCCAATGCCAGGCCGGCGAGGGCGAACAGGAGTTTGCAACGCGCAGACATGGTACTGGCCTTTCAGACCGTTTGGTTGACGGCCTTTTCGCAGATTCGGCTCACCGGGCTCTAAATGGCATTGGCAAACAAAAGCTTAACCCTGTTCGGCAGGCATTGGATGGCGGTCAGGGATATTGGATGGTGACGTCGAACGTGCCGGTATAGACGCCGTCGACCTGGCCGGCAGTCGGCCGCAAGGTCGCACCGACCTTGAAGTCGAAGACCCCGGCCTGGGCCATGGTCCGCTTCGACTGTCCATCGAGGGTGAAATTGTTGAGCAGGATCGTTTCCGCGCCGCCGACGCGGATCAGGTTGATGCCGCCATTGGGGACGCGGATGATGACCACCGCGCTGCCCTGCGCGACGCCACGGAACGTCGCCGCCCGCGGGGTTCCGCCGAGCTGGAGAACGCCTCCGGTCGTGGTCATCGTATCGGCGACAGGATTGATGACGGCCGTGCCGTTGGCAGTGATGCCGAGATCGCCGAAATCCATGTCGTTGAGCTTGGTCAGGGTCAGCGGCCTCAGCAGCGCCGCCTGGGCGCTGGGGTTGGCCGGCGGCGAGACGGGTGCGGCTATGGCGGCCGCCGGCACCAGAAGCGCGAGCGGAAGCACAGTCAGAAGCGAAAGACGCACCAGTCCGAGCATGACGCGGGACATACAGGGTTAACGTCAAGATTACCCTTTTGGGTAAGGTAAACAGGCTGTTTACCATCGCCCTTTGCCGCTTGGGCTCACCGCCGCTATTCGCTGATCCGTCATGAGCGAGCCCGAACCCGCCATCCGCATCGAATCGCTCTGCAAGACCTATGCGGGCGGCAAGCGCGCGCTCGACGACGTCAGCTTCGACGTACCGCAAGGGGCAATTTTCGGGCTGCTCGGCCCCAATGGCGCCGGCAAGTCGACATTGATCAACATCCTCGCCGGGCTGGTGGTGAAATCCTCCGGCAAGGCGAGCGTCTGGGGCTTCGACATCGACGAGCATCCACGCAATGCCAAGCTATCGATCGGCATCGTCCCCCAGGAAATATTGTTCGACCCCTTCTTCACGCCGAAGGAAGCGCTGGAGCTCCAGGCCGGGCTCTATGGGATCCCCAGGGCCGAGCGGAAGAGCGATGCCTTGCTCGCCGCCATGCACCTGACCGACAAGGCCAATGCCTATTCGCGGACCCTGTCGGGCGGCATGAAGCGCCGGTTGCTGGTCGCAAAGGCGATGGTTCATTCGCCGCCGATCCTGGTGCTCGACGAGCCGACGGCGGGCGTCGATGTCGAGCTTCGCAAGCAGCTTTGGGCCTATGTCCGCGACTTGAATGACCAAGGCGCAACCGTCGTCCTCACCACCCATTATCTCGAGGAGGCCGAAGAGCTGTGCGACCGCATTGCCATTATCAATCACGGCAAATTGATCGCCAATGAGCCGACAAAGGCGCTGGTCGCGCGGGCGCAGGACAAGGCGGTGGTCGTCACGGTCGACAGGGACCTGACCGCCGCCCCCAATGCCCCCTGCTTCGACCGCATCGAGGTGACCGGGGAGCGGACGCTGGAAATCGGTTACCGCAGGGATCGAGTGAATGCCGGCGACGTGCTGGCGGCGCTGCAGGCGGAGGGCCTCGGCATCGTCGACGTTTCGACCCGCGACCCTGACCTGGAGGATGTATTCCTCAGCCTGACGCGGGAAAGCGCATGAGCGAGCATGACGTCCTCGTCGTCGGCTCGGGCGCAGCGGGGCTGACCGCGGCACTCAACCTGGCGACGGAGCGCAAGGTGGCGGTGATCGCCAAGGGCGCGCTTGGCGACAGCGCCTCGGCCCGGGCCCAGGGCGGGATCGCCGCCGTGCTGGAGGAGGGCGACAGCTTCGAGGCGCATGTCCGCGACACGATGATCGCCGGTGCGGGACTCAATGACCTCGCCGTCGTCGAGCATGTCGTCGAAGAAGCGCCACGGGCGATCCGACACCTGATTGACCTGGGAGTTCCCTTCGCCAGCGAGAATGGCGCGCTGCATCTGACCCGCGAGGGAGGCCACAGCCACCGCCGCATCGTTCATGTCGCCGACGCCACTGGCCGGGCGATCAGCCAGGCGCTGGAAGCGGCAGCCGCCGCCAACCCCAACATCACTTTGGTCCCCGACATGGTGGCGATCGACCTCGTCACCGGCCGTCATGCGAGCGAGTTTTCGACCAGCGGCGCGGTGCACGGCCTCTATGCCTGGAACCGCCGCAGCGGCGAGGTCGAAACCCTGGTGGCGCGGGCGACGGTGCTGGCGAGCGGCGGCGCGGGCCGCACTTACCTCTATTCGACGGCGCCGAGGGGCGCGACGGGCGACGGCATCGCCATGGCCTGGCGCGCCGGCTGCCGCGTCTCGAACATGGAATTCATGCAGTTCCACCCGACCTGCCTCTACAACCTCGAGGTCAAGAACTTCCTGATCACCGAGGCGGTGCGCGGCGAGGGCGGGATCCTGAAGCACCCCGAAACCGGGCACCGCTTCATGCCCGACTATGACGAGCGGGCGGAGCTGGCGCCGCGCGACATCGTCGCCCGCGCCATCGACCATGAGATCAAGCGCGACGGCCTCGACTATGTCCATCTCGACATTTCACACCG